>CAZQYQ010000198.1:0-8869 GCA_964597625.1 uncultured bacterium | reverse complement strand
GCGACGCGGCAAGAATGATCACGTTCACCCGCTCATGTCTCACCCATGCTCCGACGATTGCGGTCTCACCGTCTTTATTCCCCGGCGCGCCTGCCGCCATCACGGAAGGCGAAGCCGCTTTCACTCCGCAGGGCTCAGCCGATGCCGGGCGGACAGGGGCTTCCCAGGCAGCCAGAGGACCGCACAGTATGAGCTGGATGATCAGCAGGAGCACCTTCGTCCCATGCCTGGTCAGGCGAATCACGTGGTGCTATCAGCCCCGCGGGAAACGGCATGCGACAAGATGCCCGGCATGCACCTCGACGAGGGACGGCAATTCAGCACACTCGGGAACGGCCGTCTCACAATGGTCACGACATGGGCAGCCGGCCGTCGAAGCGGCATTTCCACCGACCTCATCGGCAGCGCCGTCGGGAAGTTCGATCCCCTCGCGAAGATGCAGAGCCGCACCCAGAAGTCTCCTGGTATACGGATGCCGCGCGTCGCGCAACAGACAATCGGCGGGCATGGTCTCGACGATTCGACCGCGATACAGAACAAGAACACGATCCGCGATCTGCCTGACCACAGCTATATCATGCGATATAAACAAAAGGGAAAGTCCGCGTGCCTCTTTGAGCCGGCGCAGCAGTTCAAGAATCTGGGCCTGAACCGAAACATCCAGGGCCGAAACGGCTTCATCGGCAATCAACAGCGTCGGATTCAAAATCAGGGCACGGCATATTCCGATCCGCTGCCGCTGCCCCCCGCTGAATTCACTCGGATACCGCCCGAGAACATCGCTCTCGAGCCCGACCTCGGCAAGTCCATTTTCCAGTTTCGCCCGCCAGTCGGGTTTCTTCCCCGCTTCGTGAATGCGCAGAGGCTCTTCCAGGAGGCGTCGGACCTGCATGCGCGGATCCAGGGAGCTGAACGGATCCTGAAAAATCATCTGCATATTGCGCAGATTTTCAAGCCGGACCGAAATATCGGTCGAAAACAAATTGCGCCCCTGAAGAGCCGCAGTTCCGGAATCCGGATGATACAGCCCCATCAGAACACGTGCCAGAGTCGATTTCCCAGAGCCGCTTTCGCCGAGAATACCGACCGTTTCGTGAGCCCGGACTTCGAACGAGACATCAGACAGCGCCTGGAGCCTGGCCGGTGGAAATCCGTGCCACCAGTCGCCGCACCGTTTGAGAAACGGGCGCTCAAGTTCGAACGATTTCCCGAGCCGTTGCACGGCAAGAACAGATGGATGCGGCTGCCCCTCGATCGAGTGAACGACCCCGGCAGCGGCGAACGCAGCAATGCCGGCACCGGCGCCGCCAGCTATTCCGGCTGAAATGGCGGCAAGAGGCTGTTCATTTGGGGTCACAATCGTCGCTCGCTCCGCGGTCCGTGGAATGATTGCTTTCCTATCGGCCGATTCCCGAATTTTTACAAGAGAAAATCGTCCCGCAACATCACTCGATCGGGAACAGGCAGCGGACTTCGCGATCGATTCCGGCTGGAATCACCGGTGGCAACGTCTTTCTGCAATCCCCCTTCACCCGGGCGCATCTGTCAGAAAAGACACAGCCCGCAGGCTTTCTGTCGGGAGCAGGCAGATGGCCCGGAATGGGGTTCGGCAGCCGTCGTTCGATGATCAGCCGCGGCAGCGCATCGATCAGCGCCGCCGTATACGGGTGAGCAGGATGGGCCATGACCTCACCTGTCGGGCCAGACTCGACGACGACACCGGCATACATGACGACGAGCTGGTCCGATACGGCCCGGATGACGCCCAGATCGTGGCTGATGAACATCAGTGAGTTTCCGCCCGCACGCACCTGCTTCCGCAGTTCACCCAGCAGCTGTATCTGGAGAGCCGCATCGAGAGCGGTTGTCGGCTCATCGGCAATCACCAGTTCGGGCTCCATGACCAGCGCCATCGCAAGCATCGCCCGCTGGCGCATTCCACCGCTGAGCTGGTGTGGAAAAGACGAAACGAACCTCTCCGGGTCGGCAAACCCTGCCCGCTGAAGGGTCCGGATGACCCTGGCTTTGATATCCGCCTGTGTCGCATCCGGAAGATGCGCGCTGATCGTCTCGCTGACCTGATCGAACAGCGTCATCAACGGGTTCATCGCCGTCATCGGCTCCTGAAACACCATCGCCATGCGACTTCCCCGGATTGCCCGGAAGGCGTCTTCGTCCAGCTTGAGCAGATCGAGCTCGGCAAATCGAATCGCCCCCGAGCGTGATTCAACCGAAGCCGGCGGCAACAGCCCCATCACGCTCAAAGCCAGAACGGATTTGCCCGAGCCGGATTCACCGGCGATTCCAACGCATTTGCCGCGCTCGATTTCCAGTTTTACGCTCTGAAGAACCGGCAGCGGTCTGCCATCGCTTCCGCGCAGCGTAAGGGAGTAATCGGAAATCGCCAGAAGGGGCTGCGTCTTCGTCACGGATGTTCCGCCGCACTTGCAGGCGCCGCAGCACCCAGTTCCTCAGTATTTTTTTTCCAGGCTGCAGGCTGCATGTCGATCAGGCCGGACTCTCGTTCCGGGCCTGTCAATCCGGTCCGCCACGCCGCGACATCAAATGGGCGGAACAAAAATGCCCCAGGCCGCACGGCTTGAAGCCGCGCCGAAACAGTTGTCAGCAAAGCGGACGGCGTTGCGTTTTCAGGCCATGTGTCGAGCTGGTCCAGAGCAGCATCCAGCTCAGGATCAGCCACGCCGCAGAAATTCAGAGACTCGGTGCCGCTTCCGTCGCCGGAATGCCAGAGATCGACGGCATTCCCATCGCGGGGCAGTTGAAAAGCGAGAAGGAAACTATCCCATGAGCTGCTCGCAAGCCTTGCCCCAAGCAGATCAGACCAGCTGATCGCTTCGACGTTCGCATTGACGCCCGCGCGCTTGAGCTGACTCGCGATCTCATCGGCAGCAAGCTTGCGCACAAGGTTTTCTTCATTCACGAGAATGCCCACGGAGAAAGGCTTTCCAGCAATGTCCCGTCGCCCATCACCATCGGTGTCCCTGATTCCCGCTGTTTCAAGAGCCTGTGAGAGATCAATCGAATCAGATGCCGTTTCTTCCCCTGATCCTGGCTGAATCGTTGCACTGCCAATCCCTAGAAAGCCGGAACTCTTGAGAATTTCGCCCTCGTATGGAATCTTCGCTCGAAGGTTTCCACGGTTCAAACCTTCATCGAGAGCCGTTCGCAGTGCAATCTGATCGAACGGTGCCTTCCGCAAGTTGAATCCCCAGAAAAAGAAACCCGGGTTCGGATACCGGTGAAAAAGAGCGCCCGGGATTCGAAGTTCTTCGATCTTGGAGGCGATTTCCGACGGAACCGGGATCCAGTCGAGTTTGCCCTGACGAAAATCATTCAGAAGCGACTCGAGCTGCGGATGACATCTGAAAAGAATGCGGGTGAAGTTCGGCCTTGCCGAATCAGATGCCGCACCGATTGCAGATTCAAGCTCGATGAACCGGCCGCGCTTCCTGTTTGTGAGCCTGAAGGCGCCGAGCCCGACCGGGTATTCCGAATAGGCAACCAACGCAGGGCTCGCATTTTCCGCCGCCGGTGGGAGATCCGGGTCGGGAAACGGCCTTGCGATCTGAGCTTCCGGGAGAACCTTGCCCTCAAGCAGATGCGGCGGCAGAAGGCCGGCCGTGAGAAGTTCCAGATATCGGCGGGATGGTTTTGCAAAAACGATTCTGATACGCCGGCCACGATCGAGCTGATCGATTTCGACCACCTGGGAGGCAAGAGCCGCGTAAGGGGAGGCATTTGCCGGGTTGCGCATCGCAGCGAAGGTAAAAGCCAGAGCTTTCGGATCGAATGTCGTGCCATCGTGCCAGCGCAGGCCGGATTTCCAGATGGCATCGACGATCAATCGCCCCTTTTCATCTGGATAACTGACCCAGGAAGCGAACAGATCGGGTTCGAGTTTTCCATCGATACTGCGTTTCAATGGCGCTGCATGAACGAGATTGCAGATCATCCGGTCGTATTCGCCATGATGGCTGATCGGCGAGAGTTCGAGCGCATCCCCATACAAACCAAGCCTGAGGATATCCGGCTTATCGACAGAAAAGCCGGATGACACACGCTCGGGAATTCCTTTTTCACTTCCACAGCCGGTCGTGAACGCCAATGCCGCGCCACAGGCGATAAGAGCAAGAAGCTTGCCGAACCGCATCGCTCTGGCTCTCATCATCGTGCGGCCTCACCGGAAGCGGTTGTCGCAGCCGTCGCCGTCTCACCGGCCGGTGTCGTCAGGGCCCCTGCCGGCGCGAAGGAATCAGAAGCCGGCATTTTCTCCGCGGGAACCGGCCCCTTCTCGGCGCTGAATCCGCCGAGTTCTTTCAGCTTCGCTTCAGCGTCTTTTTTCATGCCATCCGGAAGCACCCGGCCATTATATATTTCTCGCAATACGCTGATCGCCGCCGCGGTGTTTCCGCTGGCAATCAACGTATCAGCGTTCATCCACTGTTGCCTCGTGAGGGAAGCAAGGGCCGTCTTGATCTCGTTTCCCATGTTCGGCGGCAGATCGGCGCTTTGATACGCGTCCTCGAGGAGCCCCCGGCCCTCGGCGGTCCTGTTGCTGCGCACGAGCAGGGAACCCAGGTCTCGTTTGTACACAGGCTGTGCCGGATTCAGACTCACGGCTTTACGCAGCGCCTGTTCCGCTGTGGCGACCTGGCCGAGATTCGTCGCCGAAATTCCGATGATATCGAGCATGGTCGGATCGGCATCGCCGACTTTGGCCGAGACGGAAGCCGCCAGAGAAAGCGCCTCCGCCCATTTCTGCATGGATGCCTTGACGACAGCCAGATTCGCCGCCGCCTGAAGTTCGAACGCCGGGAACTTCGCGGCCCGGTCAAGTGCCCATTCGGCCTTCTGCAGATCATTGAGCTCGAGGGCGATCTTCCCGGCGTAGAAGTAGTAGATCGATCTGGCCTCGCCGGCCGTCATGTACTGGCCGAACAAGGCTTCTTCGAGCGCCTTTTTCCGGTCCTGAAGAACGTGGTAGTAGATGTGCAGCCTTCTGAACGTCACAGAATGGTAGGTCGAGCGGGCATTGAAATTGATGTTCTTCCAGGCGCGGTTGGCGAAGTCCAGAGCCTCCTGGGGTTTGTTTTCAAGTTCGAGAATCGTCGCCATTTTCAGATACGGATCCCCGGGAAGGGGATCGATCTGGATCGCACTGATCAGCTCTTTCTTTGCCTGCAGAACCGCTTCGGGAGACACGCGCTGGCCGAGATACGCTTCCGCCGTTCTCACCTTGATATCCGCCTGCCAGCAGCGAACCTCGTAATTGATGGCCAGCAGTCCGGCAAAAACACCGATCACGCCAATCCAGACCGGAGCAGCAGGAGAAATATCCAGCGTCTTCAACGGAAGCTGCCTGGTGAAGAATCCCGTTTCCGCGAACACCGGAACAAGCGCAAGCACGATCACCGCGTAAAGAGCCGTCTCGATGCGATGGAACGGGAAATCAGGGCCCGCCGCGGTCAGCTGCGAAACCATCGCCGCGCCCAGCGTGATCATCAGCACATGTTCCCCTCGGAATTCATGCGCCTGCAGGCCCTCCATATCATGCCGGATGGCCGTATAAATGCTTCCAAAGAATCTCCATATAAGCCAGAAAAGCACCGCCAGACCGATCAGGCCGAGCTCGGCCAGCACCTGCAGCCAATCGTTATGCGCCTGGCGGAAGGTGACCGCCGTAAACGTTTCCTTGTTGTCATCATCGAACGTTTTCGCTTCCTGCAGGGGGAAGAAGTGCTTGAATGAACCGTATCCGCCCCCCAACAGCCAGCGGGCGGCTCTCTTGACCGGATTACCGGTTTCAGCTGCCATGTCGATCTGATTGCGCGCTTCCGGCGAAGCCATCGGAAGCTGCGGGTTGTCGAACCAGTTTCTGAACGTGGCATACCAGACCCAGACCCGTTCATAGACGTTACTGGCCTTGCGATCCATCGTGAACGTCGTGCTCAGCTTATCCCACATATCCTTTGATTTGGCGGTCGTGGTGGAAAATACCAGACCACCCGCGAGAATCAACCCGATAATGATGAAGAAAGCCGCATGCCGTTTCACGAATTTCCAGCTGCGGTCGAAGATGACGAGCATCAGGAATATGAAGATGACCCCCGTCACGATGCCAAGCAGCGCCGCGCGGCACCGGGTAATATAGATGCCAAACACCATCCAGGAAAAAAGGCTGATGGACAGGGCCTTCATCAGCGGGTGACGATAATAGAAAAAGAACCCGAGCGGGAAAAATGCCGTAAACATCGCAAACGTCCCGAGATAATTGCGGTTGCCGAATGTCGAGACGATCGACATCATCGAGTAATCTTTACTGGCCAGCTGCGGGAACAGCGGAAAATACCAGGCATTATAATCAATCTGCCCGGCAAGCACTTCATCACGGACAAAAACCAGGCCGCGAGCGGCATCGAGTTTGAAATACAGGTTGTAGGACTCCATAATCCCCAGCGTGCAGGTCGCAATGCCGACGATCACCATCGCCCAGATCACACCTTCGAACTGCCACCGCTCACGCACAACATTCACGATCAGCGGGAAAAGCATCAGAATCAGGAAGGTGCCGCGAAGATCGCGGAGCGCCGAGGGAAGATTGTCATTCCAGAGAAGCGATACGACGGCGAGGCCGAAAAACGCAACCAGCGGGAAATCGAGCCGTGTGCGCGCCAGTTGAACACGCCCGTTGACGATGAACCGGAGGCAGAAAAGCGCACCGAAGAAGCCCAATGCGATCTTCGAGGTGAACTCTTTCGGTGTCAGGAAGTTTTCAGTCGTCTGTCGCGAAAACAGAAACGGTACGATCAGCGCGACAAGGATGACGCCGATATAGACCAGCCAGTCAAGCGAGTCCAGGCTGCCCCAGCCTCTTGCCTGGTCATTCTTCCGGGAAGCGCTCTGCGCGTTGCTATCGTTTGCGTTCGTATATTCGTTCATTTCTTCATTCGATGCCTTGTTGGATTTTGCCATGACTCAGCGGCTCAGAATCGTAACTTCCATCCCCTGATACTGTCCGTTGGACCCGTTTGCGAGCCGGCCGGCGTTATCGAGAAGGTTCAGGTTCGTCGGAGCGACTCGGACCGTTGAAGACCCCGGAAAAAACGTGCCGTCATCGAAGGCGGTTATCGAGATATAGAGATCGCTCGAGCTGGCAACGGTCACGGAGGCGACCATATTGCCTACGATAACTTCGGACGAGAACTGGAGATCGGTACCGCCAGGCGTGGGCGAGGCATTCGTAAGGACGGCGGTTTTCGTCGCCTGAAGTCCCTTGCTGAACTCGCAGCGAAGCAGGTCGCCCGGGGTGATATGCAGGTTGTTGTCCACGTCGATCCATGAGACTTTCTGGAGAGCGAGCGGAGGCTCATAATCGACCAGGATGTCATCGTAAGAGGCAACGTGATCAGGGCCCTTGCACAGCAACTGGCCTTTGTCCGGCATCACTTCATAGGCGCGGCCCCAAGGATCGAACGGCAGATTCTGCAGATATTTGCCAAGCAGCATCTCCAGCTTTGCTCCCTGGTCACCAAAGCCGAATTTGTGGTCCTCGAAGGTATTGAACTTGATCAATGCCTCTTTCATGATGTCCAGCTCATGCTTTGCCTTGGCAATTTTCGTATCTTTGACGTAGTTCTGGTAATACGGCAAAGCCACTCCGACCAGCACGGCGACAATCGCCACCACAATAAGCAACTCGATCAATGAAAATGCGCGTCTATTCATGATCGGGGATGTTACCACAGCCGCATCATCTCCACAATACCGCCGTAAAATGCGATATGCGCGCCTCTTCACTTCCATCAGGCTGGACAGGGGACGCTCCCTCCTGAGCTGCCAACCATGCTCGGCATACAAGAAAAACCCGGCCTTTCGGCCGGGTTTTCAATCATCGTTCCGGAAGTGGCTTATTCGGCCTGAATCTTGAGCACGTCGCTCCTGGCGGCGTTCGTATTTGCATCCAGGCTCTTGTCGAGAAGGAGATTTGTGGAGCCGAGAGTCACTGTGTCACTGCCTGCAACAAAGAGACCTGCAACCGGGAACGAAGCTACGCGACCATTCAGAGCAAGGGTGTAAGGCGTACCAATCGCGCCACCAGCCGTGCAGGTTAAACCGGTATTCGCAGCACCAGCAGACAACGTTCGAGTCATGTAAAAGAGCACGGAGTCAACGCCAACGGTAACAAGACCGTCTTTGTTGGTATCCCGCCAGATGATTTTCGATACTGCCATGCGAGGCCGGAAATCTGTCATGATCTCGTCGCCCGAATCCGGCTTGCCGTCAGGTCCGTAGGAGATAATGGTGGAGGATGCCAGATTCACATAATACGCGGCACCCCAGGGGTCAACAAGCGCCTTGGACAGGAACGGGCCAATCAGAGAGGCGATGTTATCGGTCGGATAATCGACGCCACGCCTGAGTTCATACAGCGCAAGAGCGTTTCGGATTTCGTCCAGATCGTTCTTGACACGCGCACGGCGCGATTCATCGACGTAATCCTGGACGTACGGAATGGCCGCACCGGCCAGGATCGCGATGATAGTGACCACAATCAACAACTCGATCAATGTAAAACCTTGTCTAAGCTTCATACCCTACCCTCCTGAAAATATTTTGCCGCTCAATCGGAGAAATCCCGTTGTAGCCTCTTATTGGGGAAGAATTTTTACGGCCTGAGACGCTATTGCCAGATTTCCGAACATATCTTTCAATGTCCCGTGGCCAGGAATGATCGAAGTCGAGTCAGAGCCGATCGTAAAGTCGGCTGTCGACTTCACCGTAAGGACCAGCACTTTCTTGTTCAAAAGCAGAGCAGAGGATGCCGAAACGAACTGGGTTTCCATTGCCA
>CAZQYQ010000197.1:0-8972 GCA_964597625.1 uncultured bacterium | reverse complement strand
GGGCACATCCGAGGATTACACGCCCCGCGCCTTCACGATCACCGCAAGAGATAACGGCGGGAATGTCGTTTATCGGATCACCATGCCGGTCGTGTATGTCGACAACCTGCCGCCTGTTCTCACGAGCGCGCAGCTGACGAAAATTTCGAGCGGTCTGGCGACAGCGAAGCTGAATGACAGCATCGCGATCCAGGTGGATGTCGCCAACGCCGATGGAGGCGAGGTCTGGGTCGATTTTCAGAATATCGGCGGACTGGCTTCCGACACGCTCACCAGCAGCGGCGGTTCGACCTATCGTCTCGAGCGCACGGTTCTTGCACCCATTGCAGGGTTCCCGGTCATCGATTCGAGCCGTACGTTTGTCATTCGCGCGAAAGATAATGCCGGCAACGTCGCCCAGATCACTTCACCGGCCCTGTCGATCGACAACGAGCCGCCCCTGTTCATTCTGGCGACCTACACGGTGCAGCCCGATTTTTCGGCTTCACATCCGTATGTCCGGGCGAACGACACGCTGACCTTCCAGGCGACGCTCGCCGGTTCGACAATCTCGAATCCGCACGATGCGGAAACGGTGACGGCCAACCTGACGGCTCTCGGCGGCCTCGCCGCTCAGGCTCTCACGTATGACGGTGGTGTTTACACGTATCAGATGACGGTTCCGGCAGGCACGGTGAACAATCTCAAGTCGTTCTCGTTCACGGCGAAAGACAATGCTGACAATACAGACGGCCGCAACGTCAGTATCCCGATCGACAACTACAGTCCCGTCGTCGGACCGATGACGATCACCACCCTGACCGACGTGAACAAGGTCGGCGTGATGAATGTCGGCGACACCTATGAATTCGGGGTTCCCTGTGATGACCCGGACGCCGGCAGCTGCAAAATAGACCTCTCCCTGCTCGGCAGCTCGGCGATCTCTTTGATGGATTATGATCCCGCCTTGAAACGGTATTTCACCACCGTTACCGCCTCGGGGGCCGCGATCGAGCAGGCGGGATATGTGTTCCGCGCCCTGGTGGCCGACAAGGCTGGCAATACGATGAGTTCCCTGGCTTCCGCCAAGACGGTGGATTGCGTGCTGCCGGTCATCTACACGGCTTCCGCGAGACTTCAGGATCTGGTCGGCAGCTCGACCTGTGCGAACGTCGGCGACAAAGTGACAATAACGGCAAATATAGAACTAACCCGCCTCGACAATGGAACGCCGAAGGTGAATCTCACTTCGCTCGGCGGCCTTGCGGCTCAGCCCCTGTATGATGACGGGGCTCATGATGACGGCGGAGCCGGCGACGGCATCTTCGGTTTCACGCAGACCGTCGCAGCCGGCACGACGAACGGCGGTTGGACCAGTTTCCTGGTAGAGCTTGTCGACGACGCAGGCAACCGCGTCCAGGCCGCAACGCCGGAATTGATTTACGTCGATAACCAGCCTCTGACGATCTCCTCGTTCATCGCCTCGCAGAGCTATGACAACAACGGCAACTCGGTCGTCGATCTCGACGGCGTCTTCACGACGTTTCCGGTTGTTGCGACGGACGTCGTGCGGCTGACGATCACGGTCCTGAGCGGCACCACCGATCCCGGTTCGCTGACCGTGGATCTGACGCCTCTGGGAATTCAGAATACCGCCTATGAAATGCTGACCTGGACGCCGATCAGCGGTGGGCGAAGCTACACGGAAGAGTTCACGCTCCGCGCCGGCAACATCAACGGCCAGTCGACGAAATTCACGGCGACCCTCACGGATGCGAGCGGAAATCAGACCTGGGCACAGAGCGCACAGGCGCTGATGATCGACAATCTGGCCCCGTCGATCATCGTGTATCCGATCAGTTTCGTCGTCGATAACGGACGCAAGGATGAAGCGAACGAAGGCGATGTGATCCGCATCAAGATCCGGGTCACCAATCACGATGGAATCCTGCCGATGATCGATTTCGAAAAGCTGTATCTCGACAACGGTCTGTCGGCCCCCAGCCCGACCCTGTTCCCGCCGACCGGCGGCCCGAACGAGTATTCCTATGACTGGACCGTCCCCGCCGGCCTTGGTACGACTTCACCGATCACCATCCTGGCCTATGACGTCTCCAAGAACATGAGCGTGGCCTATTCCAACAGCATCCGCTTCCTGTCGCGGATTCCGACGTTCAAGTCATTTCCGTCGACACTGGCGGAGCTTTCGAAGGACAACGTTCCGCAGGGATATCCGAACCGCATAGCAAACGCGACGGACACCGTTCACACGACACCGGGCGACGAGGTTACGTTCACCGCGGTGCTCAGTTCCGTCTATAACACGACAAATACTCCGGTCGCGACGGTCCTGGTTGATATCCGGTCGCTGGTCAGCAGCACGAATGACGACTCCGATTCTGCATATAATGACGGAGATTATAATACTTACTGGTATCCCCTCTCCTACAAGCCTGCGATAAGCGGTGCCGGCAACTTCGTCTATGGCGCTTCTTATCAGGTGGAACCAGGCATGGCCGACATCCAGGTCGCCAGCTTCGCGGTCCGCGTCCTGCACCCCGATGTCAACTCGATCGTTCTCGCCACGACGCAGATGCAGTGCAAGCCGACCGCTACGTTCGGCATCGACAGCCAGTTCCCCACCATCCTGGATCAGTCTCTGACGGTGGTCGAGGAGAACGGTGACAATCTGGCTTCGAATGCAATCAACATCGCCGATATCCTGCGAGTATCGACCACCATCACAAATTTCCCTGATTATATATCCCCAGCTTCTGTTTCAGCGGTCATCAGCCGCAGTGACACCAGCGCGGAGTTCCTGACCATTCCCCTTGCGCGTGTCGGCACGAGCAATGTCTGGACCGGAAATTTCGCGGTCGCCACGACGACGATGAATGGCTGGCCGGCGATGGACGGGGTCACACCGAATGTGAAGATCGTGGTCAATGACGATGCGATGAACTTCGCGCAAAGTTTGCCCACCCCTCCGAACCCCACCTTCACCATCGACAATACCCCGCTGCAGATCACGCAGGCAGCGGTCAGCATCTCTCCCGACCAGGACAGAACCGGATTCGCCAATGTCGGCGACGGATATGAAACGACCGGCGATCTGCTTCCGGCCGACGGGCTGATCGCCTCCGTGACGGTCGCTCCGACGCTTGACACCTGGACCGCCTGGGTCGACCTGTCCCCGATCAGTGCGACATCGACATACGAGCTTTCGAACAGCAATTTCGCCAATCAGCGCCATTCCCCGGCTTATTCGCTGGCAACCGCGGTGACGGATCTGGCAACCTACTCGCTGACCATCTGGGTGCGCGACGACTCGGGCAACCGGTCATCTCTCGCCGTGACTCCCGGCATCGCGATCGATACGATCCGGCCGAGTCTGGTCGAAGCCACGTATGACGGAGCCGTCCTGTCTCTCCGGTTCGGAGAGATCATCGATACGGACGAAACCAAGTTCAACCAGAAACTGGTGTATATCGGAAAATCGCTCACTCTCACATCCACGGGCGGGACGAACCCGCAGGCATTGACGCTGACATCATCCGATACGGTTACCATTCTTGATGATTCAACCACCGTAAACGTCACTCTCTCGCCGGCCACCAAAGCAAAAATCGCCGATTGGGGAAACACCACTCTCTACATCGGGATGGGGCACCTCGACAGAGAAACCGGCGAAGCTCCGACGAAGCCCAACATTGGGTGGAATGAATACATCGGATTCGATATTGCCGGAAACTGGATCAAACCGGTCCTTCCACTCCAGGCAAAGACGGTCACCATCACTCAGCCGTATGCGACGCGGCCGAAACTTGTCGGCACCTCGTGCATCGTGAATGTCACCAGTGATACTTCAGCCACTCTCGATCTCGTGTTCGACAAGGACATGGATTATCTCAACACGATCGACACGACGACACTCGAGCAGCTCGCGATCTGGAAAAACCGCAGCGACGCCAGTGAAAACTATGTCAATCGGTACCGGTTCAGCCAGCTGGTGAGCGGTGATGTGATCGATTACACCAACTCGGGTTTCAGAAGCGTCAGAGTCAATCTGGCGCAGGAAACCATCGACTGGCTCGGCCTGCAGTACACGCATACCTCGCCCTACATCAACCTCGCCGTCAATGATCCGCTTCCTCTCAACCTGATCCCCGGCATGTCGAACTCCACTCCGTTGATCCGCGACATGGGAGGCAACCGCATCCAGGGAGTTCCCTCGGCGAATGCGACTCAGGCCCAGCTCATTCCGCCGCCGAACAACTTCTACTTCAGCACGGCTTCGCTGATTTCCAGCGGATCTCAGGTCCTGCTGCAGATTCCGTCGTTCTCGCGACGCGCCAGGCTGTATCAGGACTTCTATCAGCCGGTCAATGAACTGCAGCTGCGCCGGACCACGCCGGTCACTCTTTCGAAAGTGTATCTCGCCAAGAACGCCGATATGACGGGCGGTTCCTTCCCGCTGTCAGCCGAGTTCGTCGATTTCAATATCTTCAAAGACATCAATACCGATTATGCATCGACCACCGTCACAATACCGCTCAATGACAGTGCTCTGAAAACCCTCCTGTCCTGGGGCAGCAGAAAAATTTACATTGCCTGTGAGCAGGGTGCTTTCCGCGACATGTGGAACTACGACTCAGCACGCTTCCCGACTTCGGGCGGCGGCTCGGAGTTGCCGTTCAATCCATCCGGCGAGTCGCCGAGGCCCCCGACCGTCTTCTCGGTCGCCCTCGGGCCAGTCGTATCACAGACGAACCATCCGAGCAATACCTCCATCCAGCTTGTGAAAGGCCCGGCACTCGGCACCACGTTCGAAGTCTCCTTCGAAACGGCCACACTGAGCAATAATATACGTCTTCCTATCGATCAAAGCCTTACGCCGGTATTGAAGCTCCTTGGGCCTGATGCGAATCCGCTCAACCCGATCTATACGGCAACGTTCGTAGGCTGGACGACCCACCAGATGGATTCCGTCACCCGCACGGTCGCCCAGTTCCAGAACCCGTCGACGTGGTCGGCAGTGACCCTGCAGCGGGCCTCCTGTTCGGTCGAGATCTCGAACTTCCGTGATCTGTTCGAATCTTCCCTGCTTCCCCCCCACGCGACAACCACGACGCTGGTCTACGATCTGAGCCAGAAGATGACCGGCACCAACGGGTTCGGTGGCGCCAGCTTACCGCTGGTGCTGGACAATCAGGCGCCGAAACTGTCTCAGATCACGCCGAACAACATCACTCTCGGCATCACTCCCGCCGGGGCGGCATCCTTCACCCTGACCTTCGATGAAGCGATGAACGCGCAGGTCGGGTATCTGCCAAGCGCTTACCTCAAGAGCGGCGAGTCATCGATCGCTCTCCGCTGCACCGGAGCTGTCGACTGGCCGGCAAACCGTTCGTTCAGCTTCGTGAATGCCCAGGAAATAAACGGTATCGTGGGAACATTCGGATTCCTCATCTCCTCAGGCCTCGATGAAGCCGGAAACGCTTACGTGGATCCCAACGCCACGGGAACGATTGCGGTCAAGGCCAAGGGGCCCGTGCTCACCAAGTATGAAGTCCGCACGGTCCAGGCGACGACCGGGAAGAGCGGTCTCGGACTGGATTACAGTCCTCTCGCGACCTTGAACGCCCAGCCGACGAATCTGGCTTCGATCAGCGTCTTCTTCTCGACCGGAAGCGCCGGCGACACCTACTGGCTGCACTTTATCCAGAACGGCGTGACCATTGCCAGCAGATCATTCACTCCGACCGTGAGCGGCGACGGACTGGTTGGCAAGGTCATCTGGGATGGCCGCCAGAACGCTGCCGATGCGTTACCAATCGCCGGCCGCTATACCTATGAACTGCGGGTATACGACAATTTCTTCAACGAGGGCAGCACCAGGGGCGCACTTGTCTACGACGCCAGCGCACCCCAGATGTCGCAATGGAAGCTCAGTCACGGAGGCCCGGTCCGCACAGGCGATACGATGACGTTCTTCAACCCGCAGATTCACTCCTTCGTGAAGATCGATGCGGTCGGCGCGAGCGATGGCGGAGCCGTCATTCTTCGCATGGCTCCGCAGAATCCGGTGCAGAGTACCGCCACCCAGACCTACGCGATGTCGCCTCTGAGCCCGAGCGGAAAGACGCTGTCGTTCAGCGGCCGCACGACGGACAACAGCACCTACCTGCTCGACGGCGAGTATCTGCTCCACCTGGTCGATGGTGCGGGAAACGTTCTCGCCACCCCGTTCACCAGGCTGTTCATCGATAAAGTCGGCCCACGCATCTCGAGCATGAGCATGGCGCTGGAAAGCGGAATGCCGATCGAGAATCGGTATAACCCCAAGGTTCCCGGCCTGGGCAATCTCGTCATCTCGGTCACTCTGGACGCGGATGATACTCCTGATGTCAGCAGCGGCCCGGCGTATATCCGTATCAAGCAGGGCGCGACGATCATCCGCGATCTCGTGCTGGATGGTCCGAACGGTTCCAACTACAGCGCGATCTGGGATGGAAAGAAAGCTCCGCCGAGCACCGAGTATGTCGGCGAAGGCCAGTATCAGATCATGGTGATCGACAGGGCCGAGAACCAGGGTGTCAACATGGGCACGGCCTATTCAATACCATTGGATATTATAACTTCCGACTTCACGTTCACCGCCGTGAAACAGACCAGCCCGACGACACTCCTGCTGACCTTCTCACAGGATGTGGACCCGGTCGGCGCAGTGCTCCCGGCACGGTATGCCTTAACGACGAATCCGGGCATCGATGCGGGTGATCTGCCCCAGACGGCCGTGCCGAATGGCAAAACGGTCGAGCTGACCTTCAATACCAGCTTCACGCATGGCACGACCTACACACTGATCGTCATGGACGGCTTCGCCAGCCTTGACGGGTATCCCTTCCAGACCCAGCAGAGTCTCACCTTCGTCGCCGACGGACAGGGCCCGCAGTTGTCGCAGGTGACGTTCGACGGCGTGGCGAATTCCCAGGAATTCAATGTCGTGTTCGACGAGGTCGTCACGGCCTCGAGCGCGACGAGCATCAACAACTACCAGCTGTTCGCCTCGGGGACGACGCAGGTCGATCTCGACCCGGCACGGATCTTCGTCAGGGCTGATGGCAGATCGGTGCGTTTGAAGGTGCTTTCTACCGCGCACATCAAGGAAGGCATCACCTATACGATCGTTGCGAAGAACATCAAAGACGTGCTCGGAAATGCCGTCACGACCCAGACCCTTGATTTCGTCGGCCGCGATGTGACTCCGCCGGCGATCAAGGACAATATCTTCGTGTTCAGCAACCCGGCGAACCCGCTCGATATCTCGATCGTCGTTCAGAGCAACGAAACGCTGAAAGAGCCCCCGACCGCGGCAGTCAGCCAGGACGGCGGCACGGCGCAGACGATCAAGCTCCAGGCGAGCAGCAGCAACCCGAAACTGTATCTGGGCGGCGTGCATCTCACCAGGGCCGGCACGGCCTCGATCAAGGTCACGGCGACCGACATGACCGGAAACACGGCCGTCGAAACCGTCAGCTTCGCCACCGCCTATGTCAATGCCTCGGTGCTGGCTTCGGTCAGCACTCCCGACCAGGCATTCACCGCCGAGTTCACTCCCGGCAGCCTGAAGCAGGACAGCCTCGTGGCCGTCATCCCGACACCGCTTCAGAAGCAGGCTCCGACATCCTCAGTTCGCGGCGGCATCCGCCCCTCCGTCCTGGCAGGAATGTCGGCGTCTGAAAAACAGTCACGCAGATTCGAGACGGTCGGCGGGGAGGCTTCCGAAGAGCTGACCCCGGTGGATGTGGGATACACGGTCACCGTGCCGACCGATCAACTGGCGGGCGCCTACTCGATCTCGATGGCTCTGCCGGGCGGCGCTCTGCCGACGGGCGCCGGACTCTACCAGGCCGGTGACAGCGGGAAATGGAGTTCGATCACGGGCGCGGTGAAAGACGGTCGCATCCTGGCCTCGGTAACCAGCGCCGGAACGTTCGCCCTGCTGCGCGATGTGCTTGCTCCGCGCGTGAACATGCTGACAAAGATCGAGGAAAAAACGACGTTCCGCAGCGAGCGGCCGACGTTCGAGTGGAGCGTTCTCGAAGAAGGATCCGGTATCACGGAAGACGGCGTGAAGGTGCTGATCGACGGCACCGAATCAGCCGGACAGGTGACTCTCGAAGCCGGCAGGGCCGCATTTACGCCTCTCGACCGGCTTGTAGACGGCAATCATACGATCGTCCTGAAGGCGAAAGACCACGCGGGGAACGAGCGTGTCATGCCCGTCGTCAGATTCGCCGTCTCCCCCGCCCTGCAGGTGTTCGAGATCATCCAGTTCCCGAATCCGGCCCGCAGCCGTGCAACCATGCGCGTCGCCACGAACCGCGAGGATGTCGATCCGGATGATGTCACCGTGGAGATCTTTGATATCAGCGGCGAGCGCGTGAAGTGCCATGACGGCCTGAGTTTCATGAAACGCTTCGACGGCAGCCGCAGAGTTCTCGATATGGTCTGGGATCTGACGAGCGATGCCGGCAGAAGGGTAGCAAACGGCATTTACCTTGCGAAAATCAAGCTTCGCGATCCTGATTCTGGAAAAACAACCAAGGTCACCCACAAGATCGCAGTGTTGAGGTAACCGGACGGAGAACCGCGATGAACAGAAAATTCCTGGTATTGATGACAATCGGCGTAGTCATATTCGTGGCCAGCGGCTGCGGAGGGGGCGGCGGCGGAAGCGGTCGTTACACCCTTCCCGGCGAGATTCCGACCACCGGCACGGGCACAGGCACAGGAACGGGAACCGGAACCGGCGGAACGACGGAAACAGACCCCGACTCGCTCATCGCGTCGGCCTGGGAGGATTACAAGTTCGGCGCATACAGCAGCGCGATCGGCAAGTTCAACCAGGTGCTGTCACTCACCACCGTTACGGAAAGCCAGAAGTCAGAGGCTTACAACGGTCTCGGCTGGTCGCTGGCCAAATCATC
>CAZQYQ010000196.1:0-8974 GCA_964597625.1 uncultured bacterium | reverse complement strand
GCTTTGCGTGACCAGAAAAGCGTCGAGTTTCCCGACCCGAACTCGAATATCGTTCTGTCCGTCAGATCGAGCTGATTGAGATACTCGATGGCAGGATAGGTATACCAGGGAATGGGCTGGCCGTCTCTGTCGACACAGCGCTGTTCTCTTGCCGTGCGGGCCTGACCGAATTCGATGCTGAGGGTTCTGAAATTTGTCAGCGATACCATAACGAAACGCGGCAGAAGCCTGTTCAGTATTCGTTTAATCACGTTCGATGCTCCATGTATGAATGGTTCTCAGCCGGCTTTCCCTGCCGACTCGAGGAGAATTTCCTGAAATCTTCTGCCGAATTGGGTCTGCTGCATCCGATAGGACTCGATTGCCCTGGCATTAATCTCGGGGGAAGCGACTCTGTTGCTTTCTTTTATTGCACAAAATATATGGTTTGCCAGAATGACCGTGTCCCCTGGCCGGTAAAAGACCGCTCTTGAAGGGTTCTGCTCACGATGGACCGGAATGTCCGACAGAATGAGCCGCTGGCCAATAGCCTTCGCTTCCTCGACGGTTGTGTTCCAGCCTTCGAACAGGGATGGATTGATAATCGCCGAGGCATGACGCATGAGTGCCTGCAGATCCTCATAGGGGATGACTCCCAAGGGCTTGAAATACCCTGAAACCCCTGCTTTTTCAGCATACTCCATGAGTTTGGAGAAAAACTCCGGGTGCCGGGAATCATCCTTGCTTCCCGAGGCCAGAACGGTCACCGGAGTGTTGCGGCGACTGAGAACGGCAAGAGCATCGATGATGTCCTGGTGGTTCTTGTGCTTCCAGAACTGGTTTGCAACGAGCAGATACGACCCGGTGAAAGCGTATTTTCTTTCAAGTTCGGAAAGCGCCGGCAGTTGCGATGTTTCCGGGAGAAAAACGGCGAACTGCAATACGCGCACTTTTGCGGCTTTGTCGGGGAACATTCTGCAGAAATCGCCGGCGGCGTCATGACTGCTTACAATCACGCGATCCGCATTGCGGGCCATTCTTGAAAAGAGTTTTCTCCGTTCGTTGATCTCCCGTTTCGAGAAAAACCGCGGTAAATGCAGATGCTGAAAGTCCGGGATCCAGCAGACGGAAGGGATCCTCGATGCTTTTCTCAGCCAAAATGCGTGAGAGAGAACGTCGATGGCGTATTGTCTGCAGTATATTTCAAAGGTAAAGTCGCTGCCGACCAGCCGCCGGCTTATACCCCCGAGAAGCCATTGAGCGGTTCCACGCCGGAGCGGGGCGAGCTCATGAATCTCGATGCTGTCCCGAACATGTTCGAACCCTTTCAACGCAGAAGCGTCGCCGCAGAAAAGAACCGGCTGTATTCGCCTGTCATCGAGAGACGTGAGAGCACGAATCAGATTGCGGAAGTAATTGTTTCCGCCAAGCCAGGTGGTCCCGTAATCATGCAGAACGAACCCTACTCTGATCATTCCGGTGAAATCTCCGCCGTAATCCATTGCGCGTATCCCTCAAGCCCTGTTCTGATGTCGATACGCGGTTCGAATCCGAGGCTCCGCAGTCTGGAGATGTCGGCCTGCCATTTCAGAGGCATTCCTGGCGGATTATGCCCGTCGAAACAAACCTGAACGTTCCTGTGAAGGACTTCAATGATCATCTGCGCGAGATGGGCGATGGATGTCTCCTGACCGGAAGCAATGTTGTAAACCTCACCACGGCCGGGTGCGCGATCGGCTATCAGCAGAAGGGCTGCTGCAACATCTTTCACATGCAGAAAGTCACGTGTTTCTTCGCCGGTTCCCTGAAGATTCACGATCGGGTCATGGATGGTTTTTCTGAAAATATCCCAGACTACCTGTCTGTGAAGACCCGGTCCGTAAGCGGAAAATATCCGCCCCGCCGTCGTACGGAGTCCGAAAACTTTCGCATACTCCAGGCACGCTTGCTCTGCCATATACTTATGAAACCCGTAGGGAGAAATCGGGCTGACCTCGAGAGCCTCGTTCACCGGCATGAATTGAGGGTTCCCATAGACTGCCGCGCTGGAGAGAAATACAAAAAGAGTATTGGGACATTCCAGCCGCATCTGCTCCAACAGACGGAACGTCACGTTGACTGACATGAGAAAATCCGTCTCCGGATCATGTATTGAAAGCGGAACCGACGCTCGGCCGCTGCAGTGGATGAGCGTATCAGGCTTGATACGTCCGATATACTCGGCAAACAAGGGGCTCGGGAGAGTCAGGGGCTGATAATCGGCAATTCCCGGAATGGCGACATGTTCTGGCGAATGAAGATCCGTGCCGTATACGCTGTCGCCGCGCCTGATTGCCGCCAGTGCGACATTTCTGCCGATAAATCCGTTTACGCCTGTAATCAGCAGCTTGCGAGGACTCATTCTTTTTCTCCGATGAAAGAGAACAATCGTCCGGGAGTTCCGACTGTCCATCCGAGCAGGGCGAGCGCAAAATCCCCGATCCAGGTGGTGGGGAGTATTCGCAGACGCTTGGCCAGCCTTTGTCTGAGTTCGGTCTTCGTTGTTGGATAAAGATTGATGTTGGAACTGAACGGATTGAGCACATGGCGAATGTTGAATCCGGCACTACGCAAGGCTTTCAGATACTCTTTCAGAAGAAAAGCATGTTCGCCGCCGTAAAGACGATGAAGCGGATGCTCAGCCTGAAAACGCGCCAGATCCGTTTTGCGCGAGATGACATGCTCGCGGATGCAGATCAGAATACCCCCGGGAACCAGCACGCGCGCCATTTCGCTGCAGAACGTCCCGAGGTCGTGTGCGTGATGAAGCACCTGGCGGCCGAATACCAGATCGAATGACCGGTCCGGAAACGGTAGTTTCTCGCCATACTCCTGGCAAACTTCGATCGGGAGATGACTTGCAGAAGCCAGCTCCCGTATCGCTCCAGCACCCACGATGTCGCTCGGATCAGGCTCGAGCGCGGTCACTTGCCATCCGGAAACGGCCAGAGCGTAAGAGGCGATGCCGCGGCCAGCCCCCAGATCGAGCGCGCGGCCCTTGCCTTGCGGCAGATATTTGTTGCGAATCTCGCGCCATTCGGAACTCTCTTCATACCTGCGTGCCGCAGCTTCCAGAGGGTCATCGAAAAAGCAGAAACGTACCAGTTCCTGCTGGTCCGGCTGGCTGCGGAGCCACTGGACAGCATCTTCCCATTTTGCCGCCGGCTTGTGATCACTCATCTGCAGCGCTCTTCGGGAGTGAGCTCACGAATGATCGCTGCCGGGTTCCCGGCAGCGATAGTAAATTGAGGAATATCTTTTGTGACTACACTGCCCGCGCCGATAATGGCGCCGCGTCCGATGGTGACACCGCGCAATATGACGGAGTGACAGCCTATCCAGGCATCATCTTCGATCCTGACCGGCTTTTCTCCCAGATCGATCTTGCCCGGATGCCCTGAATTGATAATCGCCCGGAACTGCTCATGCCTGGATTCCGGGTTTATCGGATGCGTATGGCTGTCGAAAATGCTCACCAGATGAGCGATCAGAACCCGGTTGCCGATTGAGATTTCTTTTGCCGACCAGATCCGGCTGTCTTCTCCGAGATAACAATACGAACCGATCGTAATCGTGCCGCCATGAGCGAACGTCAGCAGCTGGCCCCGGATGTGACTGTGCGCACCGATGCGAATTGATTCAGCCGTCTGTCGTATATTTTCGATGGACGCGGTCTCGTGGAGCACGGCGGTTGGATCAAGCAGGGCAATTCTCGATTGTGACAGACCAAAAAAAAGACGGCCCAACCGTCGAAACACTCCGGCCAGCAGATTCGGCAAGAGCCTCATCATACGGATAGTTCCAGACATGCGACGCACCTGGAGGCCGCAGCCATGTCCGGATCATAATTCAATCCGTGCTCCCACACGTCGAAGAATGTTGCATTCGCGCATTCAGCCTGATTTGAATTGATCCAGCCTTCTGGGGTGTATCTGTAAAATTGCTGTTGAACGCGACTCGGTCCAAACGCGTCAATGACGTTCTGCACCATCGAGGCATCAAAGACTTGGAACCAGCCGTGATTCCGGTGCGTGCCGTAGGGGAAGCTCAAATACAATGTGCCGCCAGGTTTGAGAATCCGCCTGAATTCTTTCACGGCATCAAGATGCGATGAGGTTCTGTTCTCGGCGAAATAGGCGTCTTTGGAATACAGTTTCGCATTGTCGAGGCCGATATGCTCAATCGTCGAAAGGCTTGTGATCCAGTCGAAATACTCGTCTCTGAAACAGCAGCGACGCAGATCTTCATAGACATACGAAATTCCGCGTTGCCAGAAGGCCCGGGATTCGGGAGCGAGCGTTGAAATGAACAGCTTTTTTTCGCTCAGTTTCGGGTGGCTCACAAGAAACTCATGGTTGAGCACGGAGCCGGCATCCAAAAGAACTCCTCTGCCTTGGGGAAGCCTCGACAAAAACCAGGGATACTCAACGATCCGCTCATCCAGACGATGTCCATGCCCTTGGCACAGGTGATCCGGATGAAAACAAAGATCTGAGAGAACGCGCTTGATCGAATCGTCCTTGTAGGCCTGATACCCATAACTCCAGGGACGTTTTCCACGGATCACAAAGACGGAACTCCTAAATCGGTTCAATCCCTTTTTGCAGATTCCCGCAAGGGTTATCGCCACTTTTTTCAATGGATGCATCGGCTGTGAGGTTCTCCTAAAATCGGCAGTGTAATCCAGTTGATGGTTTCGGGCAATCCCGCAACCTCACAAAGCGGCACAAGTCTTGAACGCTTTTTCCCATAAGAACGGGGATATGGCCGTCCAGGCCTTTTCGCCGTCAGCAAATAGCACACCCTCTGAATTGATGACATGCCTCACCAGACCAGCCACGACATTGGGATCAATGAGGGAACAGGTTTTAAAATCCAAGCTTTCAATCGTATCGAGGAAAAACGACTTCAGAGATCCTTTCATCCAGTCGACAATGGGTGAATTGAAGCCGATCTTGGATTTTCGGAAGGCGATTTCGTGAGGCATGTCCCGCGCCATGGCATCGCGAATAATGGCTTTGGAATACCCATTCCGGATTTTGGAGCTCCAGGGAAGGGCCATCGCGAAACTGACGATTCTGTGATCCATGAATGGCATGCGTATTTCAACTCCATTTGCCATGCTGTAATGGTCATAATTTCGCAGCAGAGTGGGAAGAATGGAAAGGTGCGAAGAGATGAACAGTCGCTTCCCGAGAGTATCAAACCTCTTCCAGGTCGGATGCCCGGATACGGACGCAGGAACGATGTGATCAGGCCTGATGATCTCGCGGGCTGAAGTTCTCAGGTGCCAGTCGATGAAGGTCTTCCACATCGGGCCGAGCGACTTGAACTGGGAACTCCCCTGCGGCCATGCTGAGTAATATGTCTCGAGAATTTGGCGCACGCTGCGGTGATTAAACCCGGCATCACGAAGGGCATACAGATAATCAAAACTGTATCCCCCGAAAAGTTCGTCTGCACCGTGGCCATCAAGAGTAACGGAAATCCGGTTCTCCTTGATGCTTCTGTAGACCTCCACGAATGGCAGAGGACTCGTGATATATATTTCCTCGAACAAATACATGTAGTGGTATATATTAGAAATAATATTTCCAGCCTCGATAGGGACGACATGGGCTTGAACCCCGACATATTCTGCGACCTGTTTCGCATATTTGGTTTCATCGAGCGGCGTGCCTGGAAACGAGGCGACAAAAGCATGCTGAAAATTCCGTTGCATCCGGTCATGCGATTCCTGTCGCGACAAACGGGCCATCGCACAGAAAATCGCACTGGAATCGAGACCGCCGCTGAGTGCCGTCCCGATTGGAACATCACTTCGCATGCGAATGCGGCAGGCATCCAAAAACAGCTCTCGGAACATCTCGACCTGCTCATCATAGGATGCAGGGATTGCCGGAATGGTATCGAGAGTATTCCACCAAGTGGTAATCGAGAGATTCCCGGCTTCATACCAGCCGTAACTCGCAGCCGGAAACCGCTTGATGCCTTCGATCAGAGTTTCATCCGTGGTTTCATACGAAAAAATGAAGCCTGGCTTCGAAAACAGCCTGGTATTCGGTTTGAAATGTCCGAGGAGAGGAACAAGGGCTTTCATTTCCGAGGCGAACGCAAAGCGCCCGTCAGCCAAGGAAGCATAAAACAGGGGCTTTTTACCGAACCTGTCCCGGGCGAGAAACAGCTTTCCGGCATCCCTGTCCCAGATTGCCATGGACCACATCCCATTGAACCTGTTAAGACAGGCTTCCCGCCACTCGCGGAATGCGACAAGCACGACTTCCGTGTCAGACTCGGTTGTGAAGATGTGGCCTTTCTGCTCTAGTTCACGTCTGATTTCAAGAAAATTATATATTTCCCCGTTGAAAACGATGACATAGCGTCCACAGGAAGATCGCATGGGTTGTGTCGCAAGTGTTGAAAGGTCGAGAATCGCAAGTCTCACATGGCCGAGAGTTACACTGGCGTCGCTCCAGAGAGCCGATCCGTCGGGACCTCTGTGCGCCAGTTTTGCCAGGCAGGACCCAGCGGTCTCTTTCGCAATGGCTCCTGTTATGCCGAATATGCCGCACATTTCAGAGTCCCTTCCAGATCGCATGATGGCGATGAAAGCAGTTCATGGATCATTTTGTGTATCGGAATATCCTCTTCAGAAAAGCGATGAAGCGGTTTCTAAGAGTTCCTTCAGAGCGCAGGTGTGTGAGAACCGTTGAAACAATGCAAGGATCGAGCGAAACCTCTGGAAAGCCGCCGACTCTGAAATCCGTGTCTACCGGTGCTTGGGGAGATGCTTTTCCGCAGTGGACACCGGTTCCGTCAAAACCAATGTTCTGGATCAGCGATTTTTTGGGAAATAGAACCAACCCCTCCGCAAGGAAGACGCTCAGATACCAGCGGATGGCCCAGGAATCGATCTTTCCGGCCTGCTGCCTCTTAAGCATTGAATAGAAACGGCTGGAACCGCTCAATTCAAACCTGTTTCTCAGCGTGGAATCTTGATCAAGACGGGGTGCGCCTTTCATATCAGGGTCGAAACTTTTCCAGGCTCTTGCCCAGGTTGCCCAACCCCAGGAAGTGGTGAAAGGCAGAAAAAAGGAGTCGAGAGTTGTCGAGACATTGATTGGAAACATATGACCTGATATTTGATAAACCTGCGGCGAATTCTCATAGCGTTCCAACGCTTCGTTCATATAACGGAGAAACGATCGGGAGGTGATCAGATCATCCTCGAGGATGATGACACGCCCATGCTTGCTGCAGAGATCCGTGACTCCGGAGATGATGGAACGGGCAAGGCCCAGATTCTGTTCCCGCTCGATCAGGGTTATATCTTCAAACCCTTTCAGATGGCTGGCTGCTTTGCGAACCTCCTCGACACCTTTGCGGTCCGCATCTGAGCGCGGGCCGTCGGAAAAAATGAAAAGATGGCTTTTTTCGGCCAGTTCGTTTCTCGCCAGGGCTTCAATAGTCTGAATCGCATGGGTGGGGCGTTTATAAACGAAAAGTGCAATCGGTGCTAACATTGTGTAGTGACTGCCTCATTCATCGTCTGATTGCCAGTCATGCAGCTGCCTCAAGAATTACCATGAATGAGCGAACCATTTCGGAATGGGTGAATGTATTTCGAGTTACGCCGTATCATGTCTAGCCTGCTTCCAGAGAGGGTGAATGAGTATACCCCCGAACTTGCTGGAAGGCAATATTCCTCTGATACAGACAGGGCAATCGATGCGACCGGTGCGGCAATGAGCCTCGAGGAAAACCCCGAACGGCCGAAGTCCCATTATGCCGTGCCGGGGCTGTATTTTTATGACTCGCATGCTTGCCGGCTGACGAAAACCTTGAAGCCGTCGAAGTGTGGCGAATTCGAAATCACTGATTTGAATCGACTTTATCTCAAGTCAGGGAGTATGCAGGTCATGAAACTGCCCAGAGGGCTTGCCTGGCTCGATACCGGCACCCATGAATCCCTGATGCAGGCTGGTGAATATATTCGTACGATCGAAGAGCGGCAGGAGCTCAAGGTCGGCTGTGTCGAAGAAATAGTATACAGACAGGGTTTCATCGATCGGCGACAGCTGGAACGACTTGCCAGGCCGTTATCTAAAAATCAATATGGCCGATACCTTACCGGACTTCTTTCTGACGATATCTGAGAAGCTCTTTTCTCGCTCTCACCAGGTGCGGGTGAGATAAAACGTCAAAATGCTCAGGAGAAGATTTCCGACGGAATAAAACCAGACGACCTCCAGGTGTGAAAAGCCGTTCTGAACGGCGCGCTGGTAAAAGTGCTGCCGATGGGCCTCCCAGAATCGCTCGCCCTTGAGAATCCGTCTGAGCAACGTGACTGTCGTATCGATCCAGAACATTGCCAGCAACAGAGCCCAGGTGCCAAAACCACCCTGAAAACTCATTCCGGAGCCGATGCAGAGACAGCCGAACACATAACCGAGATAGCCGCTGCCGGCATCGCCCATGAACAGTTTCGCAGGCGGCCAGTTCCAGAAGAGGAATCCGAGCGCGGCTGCTGCCGTTACCCAGGCGATGGACTGTGGCGCCAGAAGTCCCAGACGACCGGCAAGATAGCCGCCCGTCAGGCCGACCATCACGGCTTCACCGCCTGCCAATCCGTCGATGCCATCCATGAAATTGAAAAAATTGATCGCCCATGCGATCCAGAAAACGCCGAAAAGACTCATCCAGATCGGCGAACCGGTCGGCACCAGCCACCAGCAAGCCCAGGCGCCGGCTGCAATATGGACGAGAAACCGCCGCCCCGCTCCGAGGGAGTAGCAGTCATCGAGCCAGCCGATGACTGCTGTGGCGATCCCGCCGCCAACCACGGCAATCATCCAGCGGGCCGACAGCAACTCTGGTCTGGCCAGATGCAGGAAGATGAGGGCGACCATGGACACCACCGCCATGGCTGCACCGCCACCGCGCGGCATTGGCACTT
>CAZQYQ010000195.1:0-9004 GCA_964597625.1 uncultured bacterium | reverse complement strand
CAATGGGTCGGTGCCGCGGCTGTCGATGAAAAAATCCATTTCAGGAACGGCGCTTCCGATTGAAGCCGAGGTTGCGGTAGACGGGCTGGGTACCCTGGCCATCAAGGGAGAGCTGCAGCCGCCCGAGAAACTTCAGATGCATGTCAGTCTCGACGGGATCGATATGGCAAAGCTGCGGCCACTGTTGCCCGCATCTGCGGAACTGCCTCAGGGCCTCGGTCTGGCGAATCTGTCGGCTGACGTCTTGCTGATGCTCTCCGGTCGGCTCTCGGTGCGTAACATCGAACTGACGTGCGCTCCCGATATTGCGCTCAAGGGCGATTTTGAGGCGGAACGCCTCTCGCCCCTGGAGGGATCAGCCACCATCATCCTGGAGCCGCTTCCCGTCAAACGCCTGATGGAGCTTGCCGGAAAACATCTGCCGCCCATGCCTGATATAAAGATCGATGAAGGGCGGCTCGGCGGAGAGGTGCGCTTCACGCTCGCCGGTGGGGAAATGAAGAACGTTTCAGCCTGGGCTCGGCCGCAGGGGCTTGTCGTGCGGCATTCCCGCCTGCCGGCTCCGATCAGACTCGCCCAGGGCGCGTTGCGTTACGATAACGGCCGGCTCGATTGGGAAAAACTGGCTGCCGATATTCGCGGGATCAGCATAAAATCTGATCGCGGCAATGCTCTTTTCGGGAAAAAAACGTCCGGCCTCGCAGAGGTGTCTGTAAAGCTTGATTTGTCCGTCCTGACAGGCGATCTCAAAAAGTTCGTTCCGGAAACGGTTCTGCGCATGAAGCCGGAAGGCAATGCCGAATTCACCGGGAAAATAGAGGTGGACGGCAGTGACGTGGGACTTACCGGCGAGCTTCAGGGCGAAAAAATCCGGGCGATTCCTTCGGCCGGAATGGCCCCGGTCAGGCTCGACCGGATTCGTCTCGCTCTCAACCGTGTCAACGCCGGCGGTGGAACGATCGAAATCCGCGAATGCCAGGCCGATACTCTGGGGATGGCTCTCAACCTTCGCGGTTCCGTGAAAAATGGCTCAGATCCGGCGTTCGATCTCGAGGCTTCGGCGACTGCCGACCTTGCAACGGTGAAAAATGCGCTGCCGATCGAGAATGATCTGTTCAAAAAACAGGCTCGGATATCCGGCATCGCCCTGCTTCAGGCCCATATCGGAGGCACGCTCAAAAAGCCGCAGCCCTCGGGACGACTCGAGCTGAAGGGCGTGGGTTTCGAACTTGTGTCGAAAGGCGTGCGTGCGACCGGCGTTTCCGGTGTTGCCGAGGTTGATCCGCGGCAGATTACGATCGAACGTCTGAACGCCGTCCTTGTCGGCGGAAAGCTGGCCCTTTCTGGCGCGCTTTCCGACTATCTTGGAAAACCGCAGGTAAACGCGTCAGGCACCCTTCAGGGTGCCGATCTTGCCGAGATCCGCAGCCTGATTGGCGGCAATGTGCAGGGATTCCCCGCGGAGCTGGCATTCAATGGCCGGGCGGATCTTGATGTGGCTGTCAAAGGTTCTGCCGCGGAGCCGAATATTTCTGGAAATGCCGTCCTGACGGGTGCCGGGTTGAGTCATCCGGCACTGCTCCGGCCGTTGACGGGCATCGTCGGGCCGATTCGGTTCGACCAGAAAGGACTGACGACCGAAGGGTTGCAGTTGGCCTGGGGAAGCTCGACCGTCAGGCTCGTCGGCCGCATGGAAGACTGGTCTGGCTTCAAACTGGCTTTCCAGTATGACGTGCAGCCGCTCGATATGACCGATATCGGTGCCTTTTTCCTCGCCGGAACGGGATACCGTGCGGAAGGCTCCGGAACCGCCTCGGGCAAGGTTTCCGGTCTGATCGCAAAAATCGTGATCGATGGAACGGCAAAACTGCCCTCGGGAAAGTTCGAGGCGCCGGTTTCCAAGGGCGGCTCCACCTTCAAGTTCCCGTTTACGGCTCTCGAAGCTCCGTTCCGATTCACCGATGGAATTCTCACGGTGAATGGTGCGAAAGCGACCGTGTTCAATGGCGAACTCCGCGCTTCCGGAAAGGTTTTTGTGAAGGAAACGCCGATCAGATTCGGGTTCGATACCCGCGTGAAGGCGCTTCAGACGCAGGAATTCCTTGCGATGAACACGACGATGAAAAACGTGCTCCAGGGTGGCCTCGACATGAGTTTCGTCGCCACCGGAACGACGCTCGGATTGAACTCGCTTGACGGAAACTCTTCGCTGAACATGGCGACCGGCAGTTACACGGCGCCGCCTGTGGCCGCCCAGATCTTTCAGGCACTCAACTCTTCCCAGCTTTCGAGCGGGGTTATCAAGAGCCTGCAGGGCAAATTCCTGTTCAAGAACGGCCGGATGAACTCCGATGATCTGGTGTTCAAAAGCCCCTATGGCCAACTTTCCTACAAGGGGTCGGTCGGCCTCGATACAACCCTCGACGGGACCGCGAACCTGATTCTTCCGCGTGAAACCTGCCAGGGCAGCAAAATGCTGCGCGATCTCGTCGGCAACCAGCCGTCGCTGGAGATTCCCGTCGGAATCAAAGGCAGCCTGCTTTCGCCCGGTGTCGACCTGCGTATTGACAAGCTGCTCAAGAAGGTTGCCGAGAACAAGGCGAAAGATGCCCTCATGGACGTTCTCACGGGCGGAAAAAAGAACCAGGGATTGCAGACGGACTCTGGCGTTGCTTCCTCGACTCAGCCGACGGGCAAAAAGAAAAAACCGAATCTTGGCGATTTTCTTGGCGGAGATCTCGGCAAAATCCTGGGTGGAAAAAAATCGTCCCAGCCGCCCGCGCAGGAACAGCCGGAACCGGTTGAGCCCGCCCCCGTCACCGAACCTGTTCCGGTGCCGGTATCGGGATCCGTTCAGCCTTCCGTCGCTACGGAAGCCGCTCCGATTCCGGCTGCTCAGACCGCTTCCGCGCCGGTCGAACAACCAAAACCCGCTCAGCTGCCACCTGACAAGCAGATCAAAAAGGAACTGAAAAATCTCGGGAAAGACCTCAAAAAGATATTCAAATTCAAATAATCGATAATCTGATGATTCTTGTGAAAGAATCTGATAAGCTGGTGTCCATAAAAGAGGATTATGATGATGACTACCGAGTTCACCCTTCGTTCAGAGACACGTGGTGCCGTTACAATTATCTATGCGCAGGGCCCCCTCAACGAAGAGGCCGGCAATGCCATCGTGAAACTTGTCGTTGAAAAGCTCAGCGAAGGGGCTACCCGGTTCGTTGTCGATTTTGGCCATGCAGTTGCCATCACCAGCCCCTGCGTAGCATCCATTCTCGAAATTGCGGAAAAAATTGTCGACGAAAAAAGCGGCCGGCTGGTTATTTCGGGGCTTACCGATCTGAATCTGAAAGTCTTCGAAATGGTCGGAATTCTGCTCTATGCGGAATCCTGTCCGAACACTCAGGAAGCCGAAACTCAGGCCTTGATCTGATCTGGAAGCAGTCCCTCGAAGAGAATCGTCGAGACCATCTTTGTATTGCTGATGAGATCTTTTGGCTTTCCCGTCCGGATCCAGTGGTAAATCAAAAAGTGCAGCATGCCCAGGGTTGCCTGCATCAGCAGCTCCGGGTCTATATCCCGGCGGATCTGTTCCGTGGCCTGGGCCCGGCGGATTTCTTCGACTGCCCAGATCGATCTTGAAAGATACCGCTCGGCCAGCTTCCTGCGCATATCGCCGTCGGGAATCGATTCGTCACCCGTGAAAATTTTCAGAAAACTGAAAACCTCGGGCGATGAGGCGAACAGCCCGAAATAGGCTTTTATCCCGATTTCCGTACCCCGTCTGAAGCTATTGAAGTCGGTCCGCTGTCTGATCGTTTTTTCTATATTATCAAGAATATGATCGAATACCTTCATGAAAAGACCCTCTTTGTTGACGTAGTGGCGATAAAGAGTGGCCTTTCCGACATTTGCCCTGGTTGCGATGTCATCGACATTCGCCAGATGAAAACCGCGATTGCAGAACTCGGCCATCGCTGCCGAGATGATCCTGCGTTCTCTTTCAATTTGCTTTGGAGTAGCCATGGGTCCTCCGGAAGATGCTCAGGGTGAAACTCCGTTATGTCCCACGAAACTAGGCTTGTGGAGACGCATTGTCAAGTTTCTGGCGCAGGATCGCTTTTGCTGAAAATTCGATCCGTGCTGCCGAATTTCTGACATCCGATTTCAAAGAACCTGCTGTTGTCGGCCTGGAAAACGATGTCACCGGTTGGTACAAAGATTGCTTGAATGACGACGTCCACGGATGAGAAATTGAACAGATGGCACATTTTAGGAGGATGAACATGATGTCGGGTATCCTGAATAAAATGCTCGCGGTAACCTTGGCATTTGGGGTTGTTACGGCTGCCGAAGTATCTGCCGGAAATCCCGGGCAGGGCAATCACAAGCCGGCGAAGAAGATCGGATTCTTCCAGAAAATCGGCCGCACATTTGTGAAGATCGGCGACAAGATCAAGAACAAGATCATGGATACCCACGTCGTCGTGAAAAAGAAGGTCACCGGTTGTAAGAACCGCGTCTGGGTCTGCGGGCATTACAACAAGAACGGGAACCACGTGAAGGGCCACTGGCGCTATATCAAGAATGGTTGTGGCAATCACCCCGGTCAGGGCAACAATCCGGGGCAGGGAAATACTCCCGGTCAGGGCAATCCCGGCCAGGGAAACCCGGCTCCACTGCCGCCTGCCGAGCAGCCGCCCGCCGAGCAACCGCCCGCCGAACAGCCGCCTGCCGAGCAGCCGCCCGCCGAACAGCCGCCTGCCGAGCAGCCGCCTGCCGAGCAGCCGCCTGCCGAGCAACCGCCTGCTGAGCAGCCGCCTGCCGAGCAGCCGCCTGCTGAGCAGCCGCCCGCCGAGCAACCGCCTGCTGAGCAGCCGCCTGCCGACCAGGGAAGCCCGAAGCCCGGCCAGGATAACGGCCAGAGTGGCCAGTCTTCCGGTCAGAAGCGCACCATCGGCATGCTCATGAACGACCTGGTCTCCCTCAGCGATGATGCTGACGCGGTCAAGGCTCAGGCAGTCTCGGCAAAGAAATCAAAAAAGAACGAAGCCGTTGAGATCGAAGCTGATTACCAGCTCCTGGCTGGCGATCGCGAAGCCGATTCCAAGCTTCTCATCAAGGTTGTCACCGGTGATCTCGCTAGAAACGACGGTCAGAGCGGCATCTACTACTCGGCTTTCCTCCGCAATCTGAATTCCTACTCGAAGGCCGACCGGGCTGACATCAAGGATGTCATCGCAGCCGTGAAGGCGAATATCAAGCACCAGGCTGCGCATGGCGGCCGCAACAACGCCTTCAAGACCCGCCTCGAGGAAATGAACAAGTTCTGATTCACGTCTGAACACGAAACAAACCGCCCCGCCGGGTATGCCCCGGCGGGGCGGTTTTCCTGTGTGCGTGGATGACTTGCGCTGGGACAGTCAGGCGGGTACAATGTCGCCATGTCGGATGAACGCTCACTTCGCCATTTTTCACTCGTTTTTTTCCTGCTCGGCACGCTCATTCTTGCCGGCACGGTCTGGTGGCTGATGAAGCCCCTGGGCCAGCAGCACCTGCATCTCGTGTTTGCGGGGCTTTCCAAAGGCCATATCCAGCCGTTTCTGGCCCGGTTCGACCCCTACAAGGATCAGCGCATGGGTGGAGCGGCGCACAAGGCTGCGAAGCTCCAGGAGCTTGTTGCCTCATTCTCGGGAGACCCGTTCTGTATTTTTTCAACAGGCAGTGAACTATCGGGCACCGCGGAAGCCTATTTTACCCGCGGAGCCGCTGTCATAGAGGCTCTGAATGCATACCGCCTCGACGGAATGCTCGTGGGGAATCTCGAATTCACCTTCGGTCGGATGCGCCTTGAGGAACTGGGAAAAGTCGCCAGGTTTCCGCTGCTGTCGAGCAATATCGCAGAAGAAGGCAGTGAAGCGCCACCCTCCTTTATTACGCCAGAACTGCTTCTCAGCCCGGGAAACGGCCTGCGGGTAGGTGTTCTCGGTCTCACACCGCCGACGACGCCGGAGCTGACGTCGAGGGGAAATGTGAACGGCCTCCGGTTCCTGCCGCCTGGCCCTGAGCTGGCTGCCCAGGTAACCCGGCTTCGCGGAAAAGGCGCTGATGTCGTCGTTCTGCTGACGCTCATGGACCGGGATCGTGTCGGCCAGCCGGAATGGGAGTCCATCGTCGCTGCGAAACCCGATGTGATCAGCATGATAGATTTCAATGTCGATGCTCCGCCGCCGGTGAAACAGGATGGAATCGTTATCAAGACGGTAAGCGGATACAACCAGGGAAAAGAACTGGACGTTCTCGATCTTGAAGTGCTTCCACGCACTGGAATAACCGCATTTCACGGCAGGCGGATTTCCATCGAGTCAGATAACGTCACGCCCGATCCGATGGTCGAGACGTTGCTGCAGAAGGCGGTTGGCGACATAACCCGCATAAAGACAGAGCAGATCGGGGTTTTTGCCGCTGATTATGAGCGAACGTATGACTCGGAATGTCCGATCGGGAATCTCGTTGCCGATGCGATGCGCAGCCTGACCGGCGCTGATATCGCGATTCAGAACAGCGGCGGCATTCAGAGCAATATCAGGCGGGGGCCGTTCACGCTGGGCGATCTGTATAATGTGCTGCCGTTCGACAACCAGATCGTTACCATGTCTCTTTCCGGCCAGGATCTGCTCGAAGTGCTCACGACATCGGCATCGTTGCGACGCGGCGTCCTTCAGATTTCAGGCGGGGCCTATACGTTCGCGAATCGATCGAGTGATGATTTCGAGCTCAAAGATGTCACGATCGGCGGCAGGCCGCTTGAGCCCGGGCAGGGCTACAAAGTGGCCGTGAACAGCTTCCTCGCCGAGGGCGGCGATGAGTTCAGAGGTTTCAAGCGCGGTCGCAGCCGGGAATACGGGCCGATTCAACGTGAGGCCGTCAAGGCGTATATCACGACCAGGTGCGCATCAGGCCCGCTCGAGCTGCGTGTCGAGGGTCGCATCCGCAAGGAGGCGCCCTGATGCCCGCAGAGAGAGAAACGCCGGGTTTGTGTACCCGATCCGGCCGTGATAGAATGCGCCATCGCCATGTTTAGCACTTCCTGGTTCATGCCAAAATCCAGCGGCGCGCAGGACAACCTGTTCCGCGAGAATCAGCTCCTGAAATCGCAGATCCAGGAGCTGCTCAATCTCGAAGAGACGGGCTTTTTCATCGAGCTCGACTCGCTGCTGAAGGCCATTCTCAAGAAAGCCCTGATTCTCTGCAAGGCGGAGTCGTCTTTTTTCGCGCTTCCCAAAAGCGATCCGGCGCTTCTCGATGTCCGTATCTGCAATCTGATTCTCGATGAGAAGATGGAGCGCATTCGCGAACTGTTCAAGACCGAATACCAGCGCTGGCAGGAATCAGAAAGCGAGCTGATCACGATCGAGGATTTCATCCTCCTTCCGTTGATCCGCCGTCATCGGATGATGGGAATCATCGGCCTGAAGCTGAACGCGTCGGCACCCGAAAACGTCTGCGAAATCCTCCCGATTCTTGCGAAACAGGCGGCGTCGTCGCTCGAAAGCGCGATCCTCTACGAGCGCATGTTCAAACGGCTCATGGTGCTCAGCAACGTGTTCATTCTCGGAAAAGAGATCGTCAGTAATATTGACGTCGACAAGCTTGTCGATAAGTTTCTTTCGATCGCCCGCGACGGGACCAACAGTGAAGTGGCGGCCATTTACCTGATGCGTAACGAGGAAAAACTGCCTTCGCTGCAGCGTGTGCAGACGGCCTCCGGCGAGGGGCGCTTTGCAAACGGGCCCGAGTCCGGCTATTCGCCGCTGATTCAGAAGGTCGGCATCATCCGTGAGCCGGTCATGCTCGAACATCTCGATACCGGCTCCTATGCGGAGTCGGAGCCCATGAAAATTCAGGGCCTGACGCTCAGAAACACGATTGCGATCCCGATGACGCCGGGCGAGAGATACCTCGGTGTCATTCAGATCGCCAACAAGCAGCACGGCGATCCCTTTACTCCCGAAGATCTCGATCTGCTCAAAATCCTGAGCAGTCAAATAGCTTTTGTTATACAAAATTCGGATCTGTTCCACAATCTGCAGCACGCGTATTTCGACACCCTTGCGGCCCTCACGCAGGCGATTGACGCGAAAGACAGCTACACGCACGGCCATTCTGAGCGCGTGACGCAGTATTCGGTGGAGCTGGCCCGCGCCATGGGCCTCGAAGAACCGAAGATCGAGAATCTGAAGCTTGCCGGCATGCTCCATGACATAGGCAAAATCGGAATCCCTGAGAATATCTTAAACAAGCCGGGCAGGCTGACGGACGAGGAATTCGATGTCATCAAGTCGCATCCCGAGCTGGGCGTCCGCATTCTTCACCGGGTCGAGTTTCTCGCCCCGGTCATTCCGATCATCCGGCATCATCACGAGCGGTTCGACGGTCACGGATACCCATCCGGCCTGGGTTGCGAGGAGATTCCCTACGGCGCCAGGCTTGTTGCCATCGCCGATACCTACGATGCGATGACGTCGGATCGGCCGTATCGGAAAGCCATGGAAATGGAAACGGCTCTTGCCGAGATCATCCGTTGCAAGGGGACGCAGTTCGACCCGGAGCTTGCCGATGCCTTCGTCAAAATGATGCGCGGCAATGCGACGCGCGAATCCGCTTCAGCCTGACATCTAGACGGGAGTAGCCATGCCCTTCACAGCTCACGGACGCAATATTGAGCGCGCTTTCCTGGTGCTCATCCTGCTCACCCTTTCAAGTTTCGCTTACTACTTCACCATGGCCGATATCGAGGAAGTGCAGACGCGCTATCTGAACCGCCATGCGATGCTGATCAAGCTTCTGACGCATGAGGTCGGCGATCTTCTGAACCGGCGTGCTGACCTGACGCCGCGCCTGGCGAATCTGCTCGCGGAAGAGGCGGTCGCCTATGCCGTGGTTCAGCAGGCCAGCGGGGAAGTGCTTGCCAAGGCCGAGAACAGGCCGATCGCGGTGG
>CAZQYQ010000194.1:0-9009 GCA_964597625.1 uncultured bacterium | reverse complement strand
ACCATAGTTCTTTTCTACAAAACGCTTGAAATGAGCGCAGAACTGCGTGTATTGCTCCTTTTTCAGCCGCTCCAGCGGTGATTCCTCGAGCTTTCCGCCGGGCCTGGTTTTCGAGCCGGCCGGAGGCCGTGAGGCAGCGGTATGTGTCGCAGGGTCGGGGCGGTCCGGTCCCGTGCGGGAGGGACTGGAACCGCTTTTGCCGGGAAGCTTTTTCTGAAGTCCGCTTCGGACCGCGATGCGCTTTCCAGCCTTTTCAAGCGCATCGGCAAGCTCCCTGAGGGCATCGGCCGTCGCCTGGGCCGACTCAGACGAAAGCGACTGGCGAAGCTTGTCGAGCGCGTCGCGGATATCCTGGGGGCCTTGGTTCCCCATGGCCTGTGCACCGGCCTCGATGGCTTTCCGCAATTCCCCCGCCTGGGCCGGCGACTGGCCCTTTCCGATCTGATCGGCCTTCTGACGAGCCTGTTGAGCCGCTTTTGCGGCATCGCCAGAGGAGAGGGGAGTGCCGATTGCGCGTGTCGTCGGGCTTTGACGTAACGCCTCGCCAAGTCTCTGCATCCCTGCTTCCGACGGGATCGATCTGGCAAGTGCTTTTGCAAGGCTTTCAGACGCGGCTTTACGCTCACCGGCCGTTGTCGCGGCGCTCAGCTTCCGGGTGGCATCCTCGATGGCCTTCTGCTGTGATTCGTCCTCGCCTGCCCCGGCTGGCGGGCTTTCCGTGCCGGCCGGAGATTCCCGCGGCGGGCTGAATGCTCCCCGGAGAAGCGTATGCACGTTCAGGAGGATGAGAATGGTGAGAATCACCGCGAGAATGAGGGGAATGCGGGATCGCGTTCTGGAAAGCCGTTCCAGCCGGATCTGCCGCGAAACATTGTCGGCATCGTCGAGAAGGGCCGTAACGACCGCATTGCCGGCTTCGCTTCCCCGCCACTCCTGGGCGGTCGCGAGCATGTCGCGGAGCTTGAAGGACGTATCGAGATGCCGTGCCGTCTCAGCCGGCGAAACAGCCTGGGGTGATTTTCCAAGAAGGATGAAAAGAATACTTCCGATACAGGCGGCGAGGCCGGTAACCTGGACGGTCGACGAACCATACCACCAGCCGTACAGAAGGATCAGACATGCGGGCGGAAGCAGAAATTCCGCCGCACGGTACCGGCGGTGTGAAATTTTTTCATCGCAAAGCTGGAACGAGGCACGCGAAATCAACGAAAGGAATGCCCTCATGGAAGCATTGTAGTGAAGCCTGTTCCGGCATGTCAATGAATCATATCTGAACTCGTTTCCGGAAAGGTCATGAAAAAAATCGATACGTGCCCTCTTGCAAAACTCCAGAGAACGGTATAAATTCCACTCACGCGGGCAGGGCCCGCAGAGTTTCGACATCCATAAGGGGGAAGTGTTGATGAGAAAGACCGTAGCTGTTTCCGCCCTGGCCGTCATGTTGAGCCTGTCAGGCACCTCCGCTTACGCCGGCTCCTGGTGGAAGGTCAATGAGTGGTTCACCAAGCAGAACCATTCGACCACCATTACCGGCCAGGTCGAGTCGGTCGAAGGCCGCAAGATCATGTTCAAGACCAGCGATGGCCAGGTTCTCGAGCTGACCGGCCGCAAGGCTGAGCAGATCGGCGAGAAGAAGGGCGCAACCGTCCGCGTGTTCGGAAACATTCGCAAGCCCGATGCGAAGTTCCCGTCCGGTGGTGTTGATGTCCGCAACTTCCGCATCGTTGAAGAAGCCCAGGCTGCTGTCGCAGCACCTGAACCGGCACCCGAGCCGGCACCGGAACCGGCACCTGAGCCGATGCCAGAGCCCGCACCGGCACCGGAACCGATGCCCGAGCCGATTCCTGAGCCGGCACCTGTAACCGAATCCGCCCCGATCCCGGGCGAAACCGGTGACGCTGCTGTTGGTCAGGCCAGCGAATACAAGGTTGAGAAGGGCGACACTCTCGCCAAGATCAGCAAGAAGGTTTACGGCACCACCAAAAAGTGGAAGAAGATCGCCGAAGCCAACAACATCAAGAATCCGAAGAGCCTCAAGGTTGGAATGTCACTGCACATTCCGCAGTAATCTTCAGGACAATTGATTCTTATCAACACCCCCGGGCCTCTGGCCCGGGGGTGTTGCCTCATAGGGGAAACCCGCTTAACGCAGTTCCGATGCTGCGCTGGCGTCGAGCAGCCATCTCGTTCTGGCTGCCCGTACAAGCGCTCCTGCCGGGAGATCGACCGGAGCATCGCGGAGAATGCGCTTGACGATTCCAGCCTTTGACGAGCCTCTGACGAGGAACATCAGGCCGTGCGCCGAGAGAAGACCCGGCAGGGAAAGCGTGTACCGGCGTCCCGCCGGCAACGGGGCTTCGATCGCCCTGAAGAGGGGTTCTGAGATGCTGCTCCAGTCTGCGGCGGGAAAAAGAGAGGCGGTGTGACCATCCTCGCCGATCCCGAGAAGAACCAGATCGATCGAGGCAGAACCGGCCTTTTTCAAATATCCGGAAAGTCGTTCGGTATACTGCCGGACGGCAGACCCCGGATCGGCCGCGGGCAGGGGAACCGCAATGAAATTTGAGATCCTCCTGCCGGGTGTCGCACCGAAAAGTGTTTTGCAGATCATCCCCTGATTGCTGTCCGGATGCTCCGGGGGGACATCCCGCTCATCCGTCTGGCACCAGATGGTGCGGCTGACCATGTCGGAATGGCTTCGGGCGAGCCGTTCAAAGATCGGCTCCGGCGTCGTTCCACCCGAAAGCGCGATCAGCGGTGGCCGGCCGAGGTTCGATGCAAGAGTTTCAATTGTAGCGACTATTCTATCGGCGAACCAGCCGGCTACATCCGACCCGCCGGGAACGATTTCCGCCGCTGCTCCGGCGGTCGGTGCGCCGAACCGCTTTACCAGGGACATGACCCGACACAGAGAGGGCGCCAGGAGCGGCCGTCGGCTTTCATGAAGACATCTGCCTCATCCGGGCCGTCGCTGCCGGCAGCATACGTCGGAAGCCTTCTCGTGCAGTCATCGCGCCAGCCCCGAAGAATCGGGTCGATGAACCGCCAGGAGGCCTCGATCTCATCCTGGGCGATGAACAGGGCCGTGTCGCCGTGAATGGCATCGAGAAGAAGCCTTTCGTAGGCATCAGGCCGGTAGGCGCCAAAGGAAGACTGGTAGGAGAAATCCATCCCGACCGTACCGAGTTCGAACTGCATGCCGGGAATCTTGACGTTCACGCGGAGATGACTGCCCTCATTCGGCTGAACCCGCATCACCAGCACATTTGGCTCCGCCGGGCCGGCCGATGCGGGAAAAATATGACCCGGAACAGGTCTGAAATGAATCGAAATTTCCGTCTGGCTTGCGGAGAGCCTTTTCCCGGCCCGCAGATAAAATGGAACTCCCGACCAGCGCCAGGTATCGATGAAAAAACGCATGGCGGCGTAGGTTTCCGTGCGCGAATCCGGCTTGACGCCTTCCTCCTGGAGATACCCGGAAACGGGTTTTCCGCCGCTTCGTCCGGCGGCATACTGGCCGCAAACCGTTGAGGAGGCGACATCGCCCGGCTCGATCGGCCTCAGCGCCGCCAGGACCTTGCGCTTTTCAAACCTGATGCTCTCCGGATGATGGGAGAGAGGAGGTTCCATTGCCGTCAGGCACAGCACCTGCATGAGATGATTCTGAACGACATCGCGCATGATGCCGGTCGACTCGAAGAAAGAGGCGCGATGACCGACGCCGAGTTCCTCGGCAAAACTGATCTGCACGTGATCGATGTAATGTCTGTTCCAGACAGGCTCGAAAAAGGCATTCGCAAACCGCATCACCAGGATGTTCTGGACGGCTTCCTTGCCGAGATAATGGTCGATCCGCAGGATCTGGTCTTCGCGTGCCGCTGACGCCAGCTTCCGCTGAAGATCGTTCGCCGAATCCAGGTCGTGTCCGAACGGCTTTTCGACGATGATCCGCGACTGGCAGTCACCGACCGCATCCTTTTTCAGCAGCGGCGAGACAATCGGAAGAAACTGCTCCACATGCTCCGGTGGAACCGCGAGATACAGCAGGCGCGTGCGGTTGCAGCCGGGGCCTTCGATGGCTGCGAGAGAATTCCTGAATGTTTCAACCGCGCCCGGCAGCGAAGGGTCGAGTTTCACGGCGTGAACCATCGGACGGAGCTCTTCGATTCCGCGCAACAGCTGTTCATCGGGTGTGGCGTGTTGCGAATGAAGTGCGATAAGCTCGGAAATATAATTTGAAATATTAAAATCATTTCTTCCGGTGATGACCAGGTTCAACTGATCCGGAAGGGAGGCCGAAGCTTTCAGATGAGCGAGGGCCGGCATCAGCTTTCTGCGTGCCAGATCCCCGGTTCCGCCGAAAATGACAAGAGTCCCGGCGCACGGGGCGCGCTCATCGCCCGGGCTCACCTGGAATGTCACCGCTCCTCGCGGCGTGTAACCGCATGGCCACCAAACTGGTTGCGCAATGCCGCAAGAAATCTGTCCCCGAAACCGTTATCGCGGCGCGAGGCGAATCTCGAAAAGAGAGCTGCAGCGAAAACAGGTGCGGGAATGTTCTCTGCGAGTGCTGATTCAATCGCCCACCGGCACTCACCGGAATCGTTAACTCGGCCTGCGATCGAGTCCAGTCCGGCCGGGTCATCGAAAACCTTCTCTGAAAGCTCGAGCAGCCATGATCTGACGACGCTGCCCCTGTTCCAGAGCCGGGAAACATCACCCAGATTCAGCGACTTGCCGCAATGCTGCTGGAGAAGTTCGAAACCTTCCGCATATGCCTGCATCATGCCATATTCGACGGCATTATGGACCATCTTCACGTAATGTCCGAATCCCGATTTGCCCACGTGCATCCAGCCGTCGGGTGGTGCCAGAGTCGTGAAGACCGGCGCCAGCCGGGCCACAGAGTCGGGATCTCCGCCGATCATGAGACAATATCCCTTTTCAAGGCCCCAGATTCCGCCGCTGGTTCCACAGTCGACAAATTTCAGACCTTGCGCCGTAAGCCGTTCAGCACGCCGAACCGTATCCCGGTGGTCCGAGTTCCCGCCATCGATGATGATGTCGCCCGGAGCTAACTTCCGTGAAAGCGATTCGATCGTTTCTTCCGTCGCCGCACCGGCCGGAACCATCACCCAGACAGCACGCGGAGCCTCAAGATTCCTGACGAACCCGTCGAGGTCATCTTCCCAGTGCGCTCCCGCAGCTTCTGCGTCTGCTCTTCTCGCCGTCGTGCGGGCCGTCGCCCGGATCTCATGGCCACCGGCAGCAAGCCGGCGAACCATGTTGAGGCCCATTTTGCCCAGACCGATGAAACCGATCTTCATATTCGGCTCTTGCAGTCCGGTCAATCGATCGGCCGGGGAATGCGAAGACGCTGCCCCGGGCTGCGGAATTTTGCAATCGGGATATTCCGCTCGATACGGCCTTCCACGCGCGCATCGATCGACTGAAGCGCCTTCACATGCTTCATAAGAGCATCCGCGCAGATGATCGAAGAGGTTTCGGATGAAAGACACTCGGTGAACTGGGGCAGCCCATTCCCGCCGTTTGCGAGAAAATCGTTGGTGACAACGGTATACACGGTCTCTGGCTCGATCGGGCGGCCGAGATACGATAAATCCACACCGGCTGATGTATAACGCACGTTGAACCCGCGTGAAACCTGCAGAAAACCGCCGTATCCCGGCGTGACCATCATATCCTTCCGCGCCTGTTCGAAGATCCGCTGGAGCGTGTTGCCCGTCATCGTCAGCCGGGAAAGGTAGTTGTCGAAGGGCATGACATTCAGACAGTCGGCGATTTTCACCGGACCGGCCGGAATCGAACTGCGAATGCCGCCTCCGTTTATCAGCGCGATCTGGCAGGGAAGAGCCTGTACGAATGAATCGGCGACGAGGTTGCCGAGATTCGTTTCCCGGCTTCGCACCAGCGGCCGGTCGCCATCAAGCCTCGTCACCGTTTCCGCAAGCTTCTCAGACGTTTTCTCCTCAACCTTTTTCCACAGCTGGTCGACGATGGACTTGATGGACGGATCTTCCGGCATGTCGGAGTTCAGAGGCACCAGCCCGGCCGAGGTAACCGCGCAGCGCATACCGGTTCCGGCCGGTTCGAATCGCAGATCAAGCCTGGAAACAAAATTCCCGAACTCGCCGGGCTGGCTGACGAACTGGTGACTGCACCCGACGCTCTTCACGAACGGCGGATCGGCGAAAACATGCGAGTGACCGCCCAGAAACCCTGTTATTTCAGGAAACTTGTCCGCGAGCTCGAGGTCGCGGTCCCAGCCGATGTGTGTAAGCGCGAATATCGCGTCGCAGCCCTGTTCTTTCAGATGCTTCACTTCACGAGTGAGCGCCGTGACGGCATCTTCAACCCTGATTCCCTTCAAAAAAGCCTTCGGAACATCGTTCTCCAGCTGTTCATCCGTTATGCCGATAATGCCGAGCTTGAACGTCTCGTGACCGACCGGGATGCTGATGATCGTGGACGGTTTGACGAGATCCGTCAGGGATTTGCTGTTGCCGAACCGGAGATTCGCCGAAAGAATCGGAAATTTCGCATCCCGGAACGCTTCGAAAAGAGCGTCCTGATTTGCGTCAAACTCATGATTGCCTATTGCCATCGCGGCATAGCCCATCTGAGACATGAACGTCGCATCCGGGATGCCCCTGTAAAATCGGAAAAACAGCGTCCCCTGAAACACGTCGCCGGACGAAAGCATGACGATCTGCTTTCCGGAAGCGGCGAGATGGTCGCGGTAGGCTTTCATGCGGGCATACCCGCCCATGGCAGTCCCTGAAGCGCAATCAAACGGCATCAGGTGTGCGTGAATATCGGATGTGTGCAGGATCGTGAACTCGACCGGGCTCGTAAATCTGGCGGCCGGCAGCTGAGCCGCATGCGCGCAGCAGGCCGTAACAAGCAGAAGCGCCGCGATGGCCGCCGATCCGACAACCGCTCTGATTGATCGCATGGAATGCATGGTTGACCTCGTTTCCCGTTGCTTGCCCGGTGTCTGGACTGAATTTCGTATTCGCTATTATTCTACTGTTTCGGGCAGAGAAGGGCAAGTCTCAAATCGGGCTGTCATTCTGAAGCTGCTATATCCTCGAACGTTGCGGCCTCATCAGCTTGAACCGTCGCTTCATCCAGGGCCTCATCATCGGCGCCGATCTCGGTTTCTCCGCCCCTGGCCAGGCTCATCAGAAGATCCGCCGACTGGGTGAATCTGCCCAGCCCGGGAATCAGCTGAGGAAGAAGCAGGGCCGCGGTCTCGCCCGCATTGGAAGGCTTCTGCTCGATGAGCTTTGCGAGGATCGGCAGGGCTGGGTGCAGCAGCGGCCCATACTGAACGAGCAGATCGACCGCCTGTTCCCGCCACGGACCCTTGGCGCTCAACAGCTGCTTCAGCGCCGGCCCCCATTGATTGCCTTTCGATGCGATATCGAGAAGAGCACGCGCAACGGCATCGCGCACTTTCCGGCTCGGGTCATCCATCGCACTCATCAACTGCGGGAGAGCTCCGGCGGCTGTTTCGCCAAGATTGCCCAGAATGCGGGCCGCGCGAGCCCGAAGAGCGCCGAGCTTCGGGTTTGAAACGACCGCTGCCAGATCGAGCTGTGCTTCGCGTGCTTCGGAACCGATCTGCTCGCTCAGATCGAGGGCGGCGCGGACAAGCCGGAGATTCTGCCGCTTCATCATCTGCCGGATAGCCGGAACGGCGCCGCTGCCCAGTTTTGAGAGCCGCGCATACGCATTGTGCGCCTCCCTGGGTTTGAGCAGATTCTCGACATCATCGATCAGAGCCACCTCGTCAGGGTTGATCTGTTCAGGCCCCGTGGCGACGGATCCGTCAGAGACGGCTTCCGTGTTTGGATTGATGCGGCCCTTTTTCGCCTGACATGCTGAACCGGCGAAAAGAACGGATACGAGGACCATGATGCAGATCATGAATCGACAACGGCACGAATTCGTCATATGTTCTGTCTCCGAAAATTTTTCAAGAAGAAGAGATGGAAGTATATCATGAAAGGGCGCTGGAAAGCCGCCTGCGCAGGATGAATTTCACTTCGTCCGGCAGCGGCACCGATGGAAATTACTACCAAAGGGTATGGAAACTCTCGACGGTTTGTGGTATCTTCCCCAACCGATTGAGAACCACCGATACTACCCAGGAGGAAGTTATGAAGAACGTCGAACTGACCATCGAGGGACACATCCTGACCATCAAGGTTGACCTGACCAAGGAATTCGGCAAGTCTACGTCCGGCAAATCACTGCTCATCGCCACCACCGAAGGCAATTACAGCCTGCCCGGCCGCGACGAGAAAGTCGGACTCAACGTCTATAGGAAGGTTTCCAACTAACGTTCTGCCGGCTGCCAGGTCACCCCGCAGGGTTCCTCTAGTCTCTGCCCGAAAGCCTCAGCGCTGGAAAAAACGTTTTCCGGTGTCATGCCTGCTTGGCATCTCCGGAGAACGTTTTTGTGTACGCATTCCTGAAATGATGAAATACATGAATAGATATATCCCTATTGCGGTCCTGCTGGTGTGCCTTCTCGCCCTCTGTCAGAATGCCATGGCGCTCGAATCCGTCGTTGCGACGCATTCGGAGTGCATCAAGAGCCTGGCGTCTGAGGGAAAGGGGTCCGGGAAACGGCCATATAATTTTCGTGCCATCGACGGGCGGCTTTTTGCCGGTGGCACCCTCTTCAATCCAGAAACCGGATCAAATTCCGACGAGCTTGTCAGACGATATCTGCGTGATCTTCGGGCAATGGGCGTGAAGACCGTCATCACCCTGCACATGCCGGCTGCGACAGACCGAAAAACCAGAGCTCTGGAACGCCTCTGCCGCGAGGAAGGCCTGACATGGTTTCCATGTCGCATGACGGGAGAACAGGTGCCGGATGCGAAACAGACCGCCGCTCTCCTGTCTGCGATCGATGCAGGCGCTTACGTGCATTGCCAGTGGGGATGCGATAGAACGGGCGCCGTGATTGCGAAG
>CAZQYQ010000193.1:0-9025 GCA_964597625.1 uncultured bacterium | reverse complement strand
TTTTTCCTGCAGAACGAAAAATTATTGGGTACTGTCGAAACAACCATGGGGGCGTACCGGAGAATTTTCACAACTATTTTGTACTGGAGTTTGATCATGATTTTGATTATTATACTACCTGGATTGACGGGAAGATAACTCAGGGGTTGATCAGGCAGGAGGGCGATCATGTAGGAGCGGTCATAGGTTTTCATACCAAAAGGGGCGAGACAGTCAGCGTAAAAGTGGCATCATCATTTATTTCGTATAGTCAGGCAGAGCTCAATCTGAAGAGCGAAATAGGCTCAAAGTCCTTTAATGATGTGATGACAGCAGCTGCAGCAGAGTGGAATAATGTTCTTGGTCGCATAAAAGTGGAAGGAGGATCATATGACCAGCAGAGAACCTTCTATTCAACAATGTACCGCACTGTGCTTTTCCCAAGGAAGTTTTACGAGATAGACGCAGCGGGTAAGGTTGTCCATTACAGCCCTTATAACGGGAAAGTAGCTGAGGGTTATATGTTTACCGACAATGGCTTCTGGGATACCTTCAGGGCGGAGTTTCCTTTGAGCACAATTTTGTTTCTGAATTATTTGAATCCATCAAAGATCAGTTTTCTCGATTTTGGCCACAGACCTCCACTCCTGGGATTCTTGATAGAATTAAGAACTGTTTTGGGTTAAGTAAATCTCATGAAATTGCCAAAGAGATTGAAAATCTCTCAAAGATAATCAAAGAAGGCGTTGTCAGAAGTGTTTTTTATGGTGAAGAGTCAATTGAGCAGTCTAAGAAAAAAACAGAAAAAGATGATGGCGGATTTGATGTAACTGTTTCAAGGAAAGAGAAAAGTGTTTCTGGTAATGCCAAAGAAGAAATTGAAACAGAAGAATCTTCAAAAAGTTCTCACACTAAAAAGAAAGATTATCGCCTTTCAATTGCAGATATCCTGAGAGTCTTGACCATCCTTCAAACAAAAGCAGGTTTGAATGGTATTTTTGTTTTTGTTGACGAATTTTCTTCTTTAAACCCAACCCTGCAAGGCCGTTTTTCAACCTTAATTCGGAAATTTCTTGGGGCCCATTCAGGGGTATATTTGAAGCTTGCAGCAATTACTGATAACTATTCTCTTGGGAGCTCCATTATTCTTCAAAGAGACCTTTTTGAGGTATCCTTAGATTTAGATGGTTTTGTCGAAAAAAATAACAACCTCCAGGATGCCATGGCAGGCTTAAAGGAATTTGTAGAAAATGTAGTATCAAACAGATTAACTGCCTATGATTGCCCTGAGCCAACCAAAATTTTTGAGGATCCAGACTGGACATGGGATGAGTTGGCAAAAGCAGCAATGGGAATTCCAAGAACAATTGGAATTGTTTTGCAGCAGGCTTTTTTGAGGGCCCACTCCAAGTCTCACAAAATCAGGAGAACAGATATTCAGTTTGGCATTAGCTACGCTTCGGGAGCCTACCTTAAGCAATTACTTGGCGCTGCAAAGAATGGAGTTGCAATTCCCGAGTATGTCTCCGAGGTTTGGAAAGAACTAATCGACAGGGCTTCAAAAGAAAGAAAAAAGGGCCGGCCCGCGAGCCATTTTCTTTTGTCACCAAAGTTTGAGGATGTTTTGAAGTATTTGAACATGTTTTTTATTGTTCATCTTGTTACCAAAGGTCGAACCACAAAAAAGGATTCCTCATCTCGAAGCCTTTATGTGTTTGATTATGGAATATGTACTGATTACAACCTTGATTACACGATTGAAAAGAATGTGATTCGTCAGCAACGTTTTGTTTACGATGATGTTATTGAACCATTTTTTAACAAGTTCTTTAATAAGACAACGGACAGTCAATTTGTTTGCCCCAACTGTAAATCCGTTTATCAAGAGAATCAATTGTATGCTGCGGGAATTCCAATTTCTTACTGCCCAAAAGACCGGACTGATTTAAAGCCTTTATCTAAAGATGCATCAGCTGGTGATTTTACTGAGGAAGAAATTAAAATTGTTGGTTCGATAAATATGGCGCCCAAAAAGCAAAAATTAAAGGCAAGGCAAATTGCTGATGATGTCGGATGTTATGTCCAAAAGGTTGCCAAATTTGGGGAAAAGCTTTCAAAAGAAGAATTAATTGAGCGAGAAAAGATACCTGGAGAAAAGAATTTTATATATTTTGAAAAAAAATAAAAGCTGAATCGGGTAAATGTGAGCTTTTCGCTCCCTCTCCCCACGCCACCTGGCATGCGGGTGCGCACCAGGCGGTTCCCAGAGGTTATCGGGTGTAAGTGCCCCAATTTTAGGTCCACGGATTATTAGAATTTCCGGCGGCTTGTTGAAGATATTCAGTGGGCGTCCTGTTTTGCAATGGTGTCCACCGAACTCTTTTCGTCAAGAGCCTTGCGCGCCAGCCTGGTGATGTACACCATGGAAAGGACCGTTGCGATCCAGCCGAGGGCATAGATGGCGAGTTCAGCCGGGGAAACCGCCTTCGACGCAGCTGAGAAGGACGTCATATTCGGGGATATCGATCCGATATAGGTGTGCAGAGCGGTTATCGGAATTCTCCCGAGCCAGGTCGCCAGAATGAAGTGCCACAGACTGATTCCGGTGAGACCTATGGTGTAGTTTACGAGATTATAGGGAAGAACCGACGCCAGTCTCAGCAGCAGAACGACTCTCCAGCCGTCACGCGTGACGGCGCGATCGATGGTTTTGTACCGCTCGTCGGCATCTGCTTTTGCCTGAAGCCAGCCACGCGCCAGATACCGGGCAACCAGGAACGCCGAGACCGCTCCAAGCGTCGAAGCCAGCAGGGCGATCGCAAAACCTTTCGGGAATCCGTAGATGAACCCCGCCCCGAGGGTGAGGGGAAAACACGGTTGCATCAGAACGCTGCCAATTATGTACAGCACAGCATAATATATAGGTCCCAGCGGTCCGGAACCCGCGAACAGGCGTTCGGCCCGTTGCAGCGTTTCCTGACCGGGAAACCCATAGAGCAGGACCAACGCCGCCACAACCAGCGCAGAGACGGCAAGGTATTTCACATACCCTCGCCCCAGTGCACCTGCTCTCAGACCTTCAGAATCACTCGCCACTCAAACTCCTTCGGTCGAGGGTACAATCTCGGGGGATTCTATTTGCTCTCCGGAGACTTACGGCCCTACCACTGGCCAATATATCGTTTTTCCCTTCGCCTGTCTTCCTGTTCCCAAACCGATTTTTTTCAGTCTGCAAACTGGCTTCTGTACATTATTTTCAGGTTATCCACCCACGATTTTTTTCAATTTTGCTTGCCAAAACTTCATGCGGGTGGTATGATGAGAACACTTCCGAGGGGCGTCCCCGACTCCGATGCGGTTTAAGTTGCAGTACAGGTCTTGGGCCAGCACGGACAAGAACCAAGTTGAGGGTAAGCGGGAATGTTGTTAAGGCTTCGGAGAAAAAACTCAGGAGGTCTCCTAAATGGAGCGCGGTACAGTTAAGTGGTTCAACAATGATAAGGGTTACGGTTTCATTCAGCGCGAGAACGGCGAAAAAGATGCTTTCGTGCATCATCGGTCAATCCAGGGCGGCGGCTACAAGACTCTGAACGAAGGCCAGCAGGTCGAGTTCGAAGTCGAAGCAGGCCCCAAGGGTCCTCAGGCCATCAACGTTCGCAAGCTGTCCTAATAGTCTGCTGAACTGCCCGGGGCGTCCGCAAGGACGCTCCGGTTTTATTTTAGCTCTGCGCCACAGCAATCTCATGTTCGAGAAAGCGAGGTAACGGCGCACAGAGATCCGAAACCACGGATGGCAGACAGATGCCTCAACCGGCAAGCCAGGCCATGAGCGTGATCGCGGCCATCAGCAGGGCGAGGAACAGCAGGGCCTCGCGCCAGTCGCGACCGATGGTGGAAGAAGCCGCCCGGCCGGTGGATAGCCGCCATTTTGCGAGCCAGGCGCGGTCTTCGTCGCCGAGATCATCGATGCCCGACTGGAATTCCCAGTGATGCAACAGCTCGTGCGCGACGGTGCGTGCTATTTCACGCGTTACTTTCCGATCGTCGGCGCCCCTGAACACACGGCGGAACGAGCCGTAATAAATCACGACCCCGGGGCCACCGGCCAGATGATACTGCGGAATATAATGACCGAGCACGTACAACCCGCTCAGGTTTCCTGACTCGCGGAACGCTTTCCGTTCGACGAATACGCCGGCGAGGCCTTTCAGAAAGCGCATCGGCATCAGATCGACCTCATGCCTGACGAGCCTCTGAAAGAGGTCGAATTCCATGAACGGCGGGGCGGACGAACGCCTGAACCGGCCTTGTGGCACGTTGCCGGTTTCCTTCAATTCGCCGGCGGCTGGTCGGCAGGAGCAACGGCCGCGGATTCTTCAGGTTTGATTTCGCCGGCATCCCAGGCGCGCAGGAACCCTTCGACAACTGCCGGGTCGTAATGCATTCCCGAGCAGCGGCGAATCTCCGCCACCGCGGCTTCCGCGGGTCTGCCACGGCGATCGGGGTGATAGGGACGGCTCGAAGTGATCGCGTCGAACGTGTCGGCGACCGCGATGATGCGTCCCGCGAGCGAGATGGCATCGCCCCTGCGGCCATCAGGATACCCGCTTCCGTCGAAACGCTCGTGATGATCGATCATTCCGGGAATGAATTTCGAAAGCTTGCGGATATGCTGCATGATTTCAGCCCCGATCACGGGATGCTTCTTTATCTCCGCATATTCATCGGCGGTGAGCCGGTCGGGTTTGCGCAGAACGGCTTCGGATACGCCCAGCTTGCCGATATCGTGCAGCAGCGCCGAGACACGGATCGTTTCCAGATCGTCGCCTGCAACGCCAAGCCTTGCGGCCGTCGCAACGGAAAAATCCGTCACGCGCCTGGAATGGCCGTGCGTATATGGGTCTTTCGCATCAATGGCAGCCGCGAGAGCCTCGACGGTGTTGAGAAACAACTCCCGGGTTTCGCGATACAAGCGCGCGTTTTCCCAGACGGAGCCCATCTGCTGAGCAATCGTCGCAAGAAGTTTTTCGTCTTTGGAACTGAATTCGCCGCCGTCGAGTTTGCTTGAAACCACCAGAACGCCGATCCAGCCTGTCTTTGATGGCAGCGGCGCCAGCAGCAGGCTTTCGTCAGGAATCAGCCCGGGCTCATACGCAGGGTGTTTAGCCGGCTCATTCACGATCAAGGGTCTGCCGGTTTCGATGACGTTCCAGGCCAGTCCGTGGCCACGGGCAAATCGGCGTTTGCCCACATCGCCCGTCGTCACGCCGAGCCCGGCAGTGAGAACGAGGCATTCGCCGTCGTCACTGAGCATGAGGACCGATGCGCGTTTGACTTCGAGTGTTGCCGCGATTTCTGCCACTGCACGCTTCTGGAGCTCATCGAGCTGCAGGGTCCCCGTGAACGACTCGCTGAGCCTGTACAGAAGCGTCAGCTCCTCATAGATCAGCGACAGTTCGCGTGTCAGATCGATATTTTCGTATTCACCGGCAAGAACCTGTTCAAGAGCCGTCTGCAGGCCATTCACGGCAGGCAGCCAGCCGGCCGGGAGCCATGCATCGAGCACGCAGCCGTCAGGCAGATTCACGCGGATGTCCGGGGGAGCGCCGCTTTGCGAGCCGGCTTTCGCGTCGGCTGAAGCCCACGCGCCGCCGCATTCCTCGATTTTGCGAAGCACGGCCCGCACGCGATCGGCCTCGAGAAGGCGCTGCGACAGAGGAAAACTCATGAACGCCCTTTCCCTCAGGCCGTTTTCGCGGCTTCGAGATGTGTCTGAACGGTTGCCAGGAGCTCTCTGGGACTGAAGGGCTTGGTGATATACTCAGAGGCGCCGGCATCGAGGCCCATCTGGCGGTCCACTTCCTGGCCGCGCGCGGTCAGCAGAAGAATCGGCACGTTTTTGAAATCGGCTTCCGCCCGCAACGCACGGCAGACATCGAAGCCGTTCATTTTCGGCATCATGACATCGAGCAGCACGAGCGCGGGTTTTTCCCGACGGGCCGCTTCCAGAGCCTCTTCGCCATTTGTCGCGGTCATGACCGTGAAACCGGCGTTTGCGAGTTTGTCTTTGACAACTCTCAGGATATGGGGTTCATCATCAGCTACGAGGATTTTTCTCATTTCCATGGTTCCCTCCTGCGGCGCGCGCGAGGATCCCGGCCACGACACGGCTCAACTCTGAGCCGCTGTACGGTTTGCTCAGCACGGCATCGACGCCATGCTGCTTCAGTCGCTCATCTTCGGTCAGGACCGTCAAAAGCATGACTGGCACGTTTTGGGTCCCTTCGTCCGCTTTCAGACGCTTCACGACCTCGAAACCATCCATGTCGGGCATCAGAACATCGAGGATGATCAGATCGGGCCGGTGATTCCGCAGGAACTCGAACGCCGCGGGTCCCGATAGAACCGCATCGACGCAGTGTCCCTCGCGGGTAAGCCGGTCCCGCACCGCCCGCGCAATGTTCGCTTCATCCTCAATCACGAGTATGCTTGCCATGCGATAACGATATCACAATGCCTGCCTGATTTCATTCGCGGGATCCGGGTTGGCATCAGGAGGATTCCCTGCTAGAATCGGCGACATGACGACGGGTCAGCAGGGCAATGATTTCCGGCCGCACACCCGGTGGGGTACAGCGGGTTTTGCGGCGTTCGCCTACGGCATGTTCAGGCTGTTATCGACGCTTGAAGCGTCGGGGGAGTTCAACGGCATCAACTGGATCGGCATCGGAATCGCTCTGATTGCGACGGAGCGGCTGCTCGAAAGCCTGCATGGCACCGATTGGACCACCCGCCTGGCAGTGCGCGAGAAAATGGGCTGGCTGTTCTATCTGACCGGGGGAATCGGCATGGTCCTGAGCTGGTGCATGACCCCGCTGCCGCTGCTTGTGCTTGGCTGGCTCTGTTCGGGCTCCGAGCCCCTGAAAGTCCTGTGGCGGATGATCGTGAAAAAATTTACTGATATCAATGCCGACAGGTGGGTCGATCTTTTCGGCATGCTCCTGATCCTTTTCGGCAGCCTCTGCATCATTGTCGGCGGTATCGGGCCGTTTATCGGTCTCATGGTGAATGTCAGGACCAGCTTCGAGAACGGAAGCGGCACCATCGCCCTTGGCGCACAACCGGGCCCGGGGGGAGTCACGCCACTCAACGTGCTTCCCATCCTCTTCGGCATCTGTTTTGTCGTGATCGGCATGGGAATCCGGCGGCGCGCCATGTGGGCGGGGGCGCTCGGTCTCGGCCTCACGTTCTTCATGTTCATCCAGGCCTGCAATTCGGCTCTGATAGCTTCGGGCGGTCACATCGTCAATCTGCCCCGTGCTCTCGTGGATCAGAGTATCACGCTGTTGCTGTCGTGGTTCCTGTTCTTTGGATTTTATAGCGTATTCTATCCTTTGGTGTCAGAGCGCATCCGAAGTTTTGCCGGCGTGCTCGAAGGCAAGCTGCGCGACTCCGACGCGGCCCTGCAGGAGACGCGCGGCCAGCTCGAAAAGGCGGCGCACGATGCGGCCCGGGCCGCGCGCGACCTCGAAGACGAGCGGGTCAAATTCCGCGCGCTGTTTGAAAACACCAACGAGGGCATCATCCTTTTCGATGAGAATGATATCATTCTCTATATAAATCCCGCCTACTGTTCGTTCTACGAGATCATTCGCGAAGAATGGCTCGGAAAGAAGTGGCCGGGCATTTTCGAGCGGCCCGGCATCTCCGTCTGCACGGACGGCGCAAGCATCGATCCCGAAGGCACGCAGAACGGCGTCAACAGGCCCCGCCGGGGAGAGGTGACGATCGCCGACCAGCGCGGCGGCATCAAGCGCCGCGTCGCGTTTTATTCCAAACGAATCACGAACACCCAGGGCGATGTGATCGCCTGCATGGGGTTGTCACGCGATATCACGCTCGAACGTGAGATCGACCGCATGAAAACCGAGTTTGTCAGCAATGTCAGCCATGAGCTGAGAACTCCGCTGACGTCGATCAGGGCCTACACGGAGATGCTTCTCGATGACGAAACCGACGACCCGATAACCCGCAGAGATTACCTGCAGATCGTTCTCGATGAAGCCGTCCGGCTGACGAATCTCATCAACGATATTCTCGACCTTTCGAAAATGGAGTCCGGCCGTAAAACGTACAAGTTCGACACCGTCAGCCTCCATGGGCTGATACGAAAGTCGGCCGCCGTTATCGCCGGCGAGATCCAGAAAAAGCAGCACACCCTCGGGGTGATGCTTCCCGAAACCGATCGTGATGCGTTCTGTGACGCTGATCTGGTGCATCAGTGCATTCTGAATTTTCTCAGCAACGCCGTGAAATATACGCCCGCCGGCGGAAAAATCACTCTCGCGCTCGAGTATGATCCTGATCGATACACGATATTCGTGACGGACAACGGCCCCGGCATTTCCCGTGAGGACCAGAAACATCTGTTCAGCAAATTCTTCCGTGTCGAGAGCACTCTGAATCGTGATGTCGGAGGTACCGGCCTGGGTCTGGCCCTCGTGAAGCAGATCGTCCATGTTCACCAGGGAGAAATCGGCGTCGATTCGGAACCGGGCAAGGGTTCGACCTTCCGTCTGACGCTCCCGTTCCAGCCGGTCCAGCCCGTTCCGGCACCGGCCGATTCATCCAAAAAGGCCGGCTGAACCTCTTTCGATACGCCCTGCGGCGGGCATGGAAAAACACCGGATTCAGGAAGAGCCCTCGCCACGTTTTTCTCCCGCAGTTCCGGTAACTTTTCGGTGAGATCTGGCTTCACAAGCTGTTTTCCTGTTTCTCTCGCCGTTTTCATTTCCCCCTCTTGCCTTCCCCCCATTCTTCTGGTAGTATGGTGAAGCGCGCGTGCGCAACAGCGGGCGAGGGTGGCGGAACTGGCAGACGCGCCAGACTTAGGATCTGGTGGTTTATACCGTGCGGGTTCAAGTCCCGCCCTTCGCAAAGCGGCATGCAAGCGGGAGTAGCTCAGTTGGTAGAGCTCCTGCCTTCCAAGCAGGAGGTCGCGGGTTCGAGTCCCGTCTCCCGCTCTTTTTTATTTCCCTTAATTGAA
>CAZQYQ010000192.1:0-9087 GCA_964597625.1 uncultured bacterium | reverse complement strand
TCGGTATTCTGTATGTGGCGGTTGTTGCGGTGTTTTTCGGGATGGCGGAGATTCAGATCGAGGGCGTGAACGGGTGGGCTTCGGGGCTGCCGACCTGGCGCATCGAAAGCCACTGGCTGCTCGACATTTTCTGGGGCGGCCGGCCGATGACGGGGTACCACGCCTGGATCTTTTCATTCATGGCGCTGATCTTCCACTGGCCGGTGTTCGCGGCGGGAAGCTGGTCGCTCCGGTTCGAAGCGCGCATTCTCGGCAGCCTCATGATCTTCTGGATTATCGAGGATTTTGCCTGGTTTCTCTTCAACCCGGGGTGGGGCTGGGCAAAATTCGCGCCCGCGTTCATCCCGTGGCATAAGAAGTGGCTGTTCGGGCTTCCGCTCGATTACGTGACATTCACCATCGTCGGCACGCTCCTTCTCGCCTGGTCGTGGCAGAAAACATCGGAATCCGCCTGCCGGAGCGTGGAACCGAGATCGTGACAGAGCTACTGCGAAACGATCTGCGACGCTTCCTTGCGAAGGCTGTCGATTTCACCGGTCAGGCGGGCTTTGGTGGCTTCATTCTGCGTATCGGTGGCCAGGCATGAGACGGCCTGGTCCAGGGCGTGTTCAGCGGCAGACCGGTTTCTGAGTTTGAGGTGTGCCCGACCGCTCAGGATGTGCGATTCCAGCGGATAGGCGCTGACGGTGGTCTCGAACCAGCCGAGAGCGTCCTGCCATTTTCCCTGTTCCATCTTCAGCTTGCCGATCTGGAAGGCGGGGGCCGGATCATCGGGATCGGCGGCGAGAGCCTCCGAGAGGCAGAGTTCGGCTTCGGTATACCGCTTCAGGCGGCCGAGCGCCGTTCCCTTGTCGAACAGGGCTGCCCGCCCGGCTGGAGAATCGGGGATCCGCGCCAGAACTGAATCAAAGGCCTCGAGAGCTTGTTTTGGCTGGTTGAGAGTCAGGTGGGCGATTCCGAACGCCAGACGGGCCTCAGGAAAATCGGCCCGCAGCTCGAGAGCCTTGCGATGAGCGGCGAGGGCTTCCGCATGTTTGCCGTTGAAAGCCAGGGCCAGTCCGAGGTTGTAATACCCTTCCGCACAGCCGGGGTTGTCGGCAACGGCCTGGTTCAAGATCTCTTCGGCCTTCAGGGACTGGCCCGCGGCCAGCAGAGAAGCGCCTTCATTGACCTTGCTGACGGATGCCGCCTGAGAGGCCGGTTGCGGAAGCTGAATGCCGTCGAGATCACCGAGAACCGGCTCGGCAACGCTGCTGACGCTCAGACAGCAGAAGAGAGCAATGGCGGAAATCAGAGTGCGACGCATGGAACGGGCTCCTTCGCGGGCGGTCAGTTGGACTTGACCGGCTGAATGATCACCGGAGTGCCGACGCGGACCAGGTCGAACAGCTCTTCGGCATCGGCAGTATACATGCGAACGCATCCATGCGAAGCACGCGAACCGATCGAACCGGGCGCGGAGGTGCCGTGCATACCGATGCTGCCACCCCAGGTATTCAACCCCATCCAGCGGGTGCCGAGAGGATTGTTGGACGCTCCCCCCGGAATGCCCTTGTAGACAGGATTTTTCGCTTTGTTCATGATCTTGAAGGTGCCTTCGGGAGTGCGGGAATCGCCTTCGACCTTTTTGTTCAGGCCGTCGGGGTTTCCCCCGTAGGCGATGGGGAAGATCCGGACAATGCGGCCGTTGGAATAGACGGTCGAGGTGAAGTCGGTCTTGCTGATCACGACCTTGTCGACGGCCGACCTGCCGGCCCGGATATCTTTCAGGCTCTGACTGGTTTTGGCCACTGCTTTGTATGCGGCGTATTTCGCCTGGAACCCCGCGAGGGCTTTTTTGGCGGCGGTGCCGTTGCGGCCGCCAGCCAGGGCGGCCTTCGTGTAGATCTTATAGGCGGCGAGAAAATCATTCTGCGCGGCTTCGATCGCTTCCGGTGTTGCCGGTGTGGTCGTGACGGGTGAAGCCGCCAGGGAGATCTTATACCAGCCGCTCCGGCTGCCGAGCAGAGGGAAGGATGTTCCCAGCGCGGCCACCTTCAGAACGTTGAAGGATAAACCGGGCCCGGAACGAACATTCACAGAATCCTTGAGAATGAGGATCGAGGAACCCTGCTTCTCACCCATATCCTGGCGGACCCAGCCAATGCCAGCGGCGGCGGACGTGCCGTCAGTCACGGGAACGGAGGCGCTGGTCTCACCTGTGACGGTGGCCGTGCCCATCGTTTCGGACTGGACGGGGCGGTTGCTGAAAGGGGATACCACCTGGCCGAAGAGAGGCATGGAAATGCCGCCCAGGACCAGAATCATGCAGAGTAGTCTCGATAGCAGGCTGCGACCCATCGTAGCACCTCCAGGGATTCAATTCCCTCATCCGACCCACAGAGCTATTTTAATTCTAAGAATGGCCCAGGGTTCTGTCAAACGCACCAGCGAACCCATTTGCCCTCTGAATCTGGCATTGGTTGTCGAAAGATGCTATAGTGCGGCTTCTCACATTATTGGAGCGGAGCGATGGGCAAGCAGTTGGGATCGGTCATACGGGTTCTGGCCTGTGCGGGCATCCTTTGCGCGGGGTTCGTCCCGGCTGGGGCTCAAATGGCGCTTCGGGAACAGGCTTCAGCCACGACGGAAGAATTCATCGTCAATGGAACCGAGGCTGCATTCATCGGAAGCGACCCCGTATCGATGGATGCCGCCTCCGCCGTCCGTCAGGAAATCGTCAGGCCTTCCGCGGAAGATCTTTCCGGTCTTCTCCCGGTTCCTCCCGATGACAAGCCTTCCATGAAATTGCCCGATTCCGACGTGGACTCACTGATTCTGCCGCCCTCATCCGACTCGGTCATGGTGCCTCCCGCTTCATCGCCGGTTCCTCCATGGCCCTTCGACAAATCGGAGGGGATCGAGTCGCGTCTGATCCGCGATGCGGAGATCGTTTCAACCGATTCCGAAGACGACCGGAACAAATCGAGAGCGGAGATCATCGGCCGGCTCGTGATTGAAGAGCAGCCGGTTTCGCGCCGCAAGATGCTTCGGCGCTGGGTTCTCAAGACGGAGGCCGGTGACCGCATTCCGCTGACCTCGAATTACCAGCTGCTCTCTTCCGTAAAAAAGCCGGGGATTCCCGATGAGCCGATCAAAATCACCGGAAGATGGATTTCTTCGCCGACCGAACCCCGCCTGAAATATTTCACGGGCGACCGGTTCGAAGTGGCTTCCGCCTCTGGGACCGTCTCTGTGACGGCCTCTTCTTCCGTTTCAGCAGCGGAACCTGTTCCAGACGCGTTTCCCGCATCGTTCACGACGGAAATTCCGACCTCGAATACGGTTCCCGCATCCGACACGGGCTCATCTGCCGTCCGTCTGCCGAACGTCCGCCAAACATTTCCGGGTGCCTCAGCGATAGGCACGCCGACCCGGCTCATTCCGGATATGGGTTCATCGAACGAAGCCACTCCGGCCATGAGCACCGCTTCCGTGAGGGTTCCAGGTGCCGCCTCGCCTGCCGCCCGCACACCCGCCCGGTGAGAGACGTATTCTCGTCCAACGGTTCCTGAAGGTCGGCACGTCATGATTCCTTTTGCAGCGAGACTTTCAGAAACAGATCGTATTCACTATACAATCGATGCCGCTTCCGGAATATTTTATGGAATATTCATCGGAATGATGACGCCGTTCATCCCGATCCTGATGAAGCGGCTTGCCGCAACCCCGCTTGAAATGGGGCTTGCCCTTTCAGCACCGTATTTCTCCCTCGTCTTCGGCTTCCCGCTGCTGCGGTTCATGACAGGCTGGAAGGCCCTCGACATCATCACCGTCCCGACGGCTTTCACCAGGCTTGCCATCGCAGGCGTCGGCTTTACGAATAACACGACGGTGATTCTGGCGCTCTACGTCCTGTGCCAATTCGTCGAAGGCCTCGGAATGGGGGCATACACCAGGGTTCTGAAGGAGTTGTATTCCGACGGTTCGCGCAGCGTCGCGATGGGGTATGTCCGGTTCTACATCGCCCTGACCACCATCATCGGCTCCGCCGTCGGCGGCTGGATGCTCGATTCCGGGTATACATCCACGATGTTTCTCATTGCGGGAGTCTGCGGCATGCTTTCATCGGTCAATTTCTACCACGTTCTCCCGCGGGACGTTTCGCCGGCGTTCGCAACGGGCGGCTTTTCCGTCAGATCGGTCGCAACCACCCTGAACGCCTCCGAAGGATTTTACTGGATGAACGTGACGATCATGCTGTTCGGCTTCGGGAACCTGCTCATGCTTGGCGTGCTGCCGACGAAGCTTGTCACGGGCTGGCATGTTTCGAATGCGACGGTCGGGTATCTGACCGGCCTGACGAATATCGTCCAGATGGTCGGGTATGTGGTCGTCGGACGGTTCATTGCAAAACACGGCGCGCAGCGGGGCCTGTTTCTCGGCATGTTCGGCGGGCTGCTGAACCCCTGGCTGTTTCTGCTCGCCCCGGCTACCGCATACCTCACGATGCCCTATGCGTTCACCGGCATCCTCAACGTCGGTTTCGATCTGAGCTGGATGCAGCTGGTCATCGCCTACGCCCCCACATCCGAACTCGCGGTCTATGGTTCGGTATATACGTTCCTGATGGGTCTCCGGGGAATCGCGGCGATGCTGTTTTCGAATCTCGCCCTGTCCGCCCTCGGCGTCGACACGTTCCTCGCCGCCGCCGGCCTCTTCATGCTCGCCGGCATGGCCGTCGCCCTCTGGAAGCGCGACGTCTGGAAGGAATAGAGGCAGAGACGAGATGATCGAACGGGAACGGCTGGATGTGATTCTCGCGCAGATACCGGCGAAGCCGGGTGTGTATATCATGCGCAATATGTCAGGCCAGGTCATCTATGTCGGGAAGTCGCGCAAGCTGGTCAGCCGCGTCAGATCGTATTTCAGGGCACGGCACCATGACGCGAAGACGAACCGGCTCGTCGCGGTCGTCGCGGATCTCGAGTTCGTCGTCACGGATACCGAATCCGAGGCGCTGATTCTCGAGAACAACCTGATCAAGCGGCACAAGCCCTGGTATAACATTCAGCTCAAGGACAGCAAGACACATCCGTATCTGATGGTCACGATGAGCGAAACGTATCCGCGCATTCTGAAAGTGCGGCGGGTGACGTTCAACGACGGGAACCTGTATTTCGGGCCGTTCACCGACGAGTACGGCCTCAAGCGCATCATCGAATTTCTGAATACGACGTTCCGCCTCTGTTCCTCCGGCAAGCTGATCGATCCCGACCGGCCCGCCGCGCGCAAACAGTGTCTGCGGCATGACTTGGGAGCCTGCCGGGGCGCCTGTTACGGCCGCATTTCTCCGGAGGAATACCGGGCGCTCGTCGAGAAAGCCGTTCGCGTGCTCACCGGCAAGGAGCCGCCGGATCTCGATTCCCTGACCCGGAAGATGGAAACGCTGGCGGCGGAGTTCCGGTTCGAGGAAGCCGCGGAGCTCCGGGACACGATCGGTGCCTTTACCGGCTTCATGGCGTCCCAGAAAGTCGAGTTTCTCAAGCCCGTCGACGGCGACGTCTGGGGCCTTTCGGAAAGCGGCGATATCTTCATTGCTTCCATCTTCTTCATCAGGGACGGCAAGCTGATCGGCCGGCGCACCATCGAAACAGAGCGCGAACCGGCTTCCAATACGGGGGAAATTCTCGGCACCCTGATGTCGCGTTTCTACGATGCAAATATTATACCTCACAGGATACTCTCTTCCATCTGCCCGCAACCGCTGACGGCCCTCAGGGAAATGCTTTCCGGAAAATGCGGCCATGTCGTGCGCATCGCCACTCCCAGACGCGGACGGTTCAGAAAGCTGCTGACCCTCGCGAACCAGAATGCGCTCGAGCTCATGAAGAATATCCGCGCCGAAGGCGAGGGAAGAGTTGCCGACGGGGTCCTGGAGCTCGAGCGGCTGCTTTCCCTCCGTCGAACACCCCGGCGCATCGAGTGCGTCGATATCTCGCACATCAGCGGCATCGACCCGGTCGCCTCGCTCGTCACGGCCATCAACGGAAATCCCCGCCGGAGCGAATACCGGCTGTATCACATCAAGACCGCCTCGGGCGGCGACGACCCCGCCTCGATCGGGGAAGTGACCCGACGCCGGTTCACGCGCAGGATAGAGGAGGGGAGCCCACTGTGCGACCTGTTCGTCGTGGACGGCGGCATCACCCAGGTGCATGCCGCCCGCGCCGTGCTTGATGAGCTGGGAATCGATCGCGAGGTCTGGGGGCTCGCGAAGAAGGAAGAGCTGCTCGTCCCCAACATGGGTGAACCCGTCAGGCTGCCGCACACATCATCGGCGCTTCGCATGCTCGTGAAGCTGAGAAACGAGGCGCACCGCTTCGCGAATACGTTCCAGAAGAAAGTTCACGGCAAATCGATGATGCGGTCGTCACTGCTGAACCTGCCGGGGGTCGGCGAGAAAACGCTTCGGAAAATCATCGACGTCTATGGCTCCGTGCTCAGGGCCTCGGAGGCAACGCCGGAAGAACTTGCGGACCGCACGGGCATCCCGCTCAAAACGGCCATCCTGGTTTCCGCATCGCTTCGTGGCAGAGCCCCTTCGAACGAGTGATCTCGGATTGCAATAAGGCAGGCTTGTGCCGTTTCTGTTAAAATACGTTCACGGAAATTTGCATCTGGAACAGCGCGTGAAAATGACAATTCGATTGTTTATATATGTATATCTATTAATGATGGGGTTTGGCGCGCCGTGTCTTGCGGAATCGGCCGGCGGCAGGATGCCTGTCGGAAGCGATACAGAGCAGCTGCTTCACGATGCCTTTACCGCCGCATTCAGGGATCCGGCCGAGTTCCGGGCGACACGTCTTTTCGATGTTCTCGGGTATGCCCCCGACCAGGTCAGAGCGATGAGCGAGATCACCCCGCGACCGGCCTCGCTCAGTATCGAAGCGGAGCCGGCCGACGACGGACCGGGCTCGTATGCGATGGTGAGAGTCCGGTGCAAGGGAGTCCGGTATTACAATCTGACGATCGATCATGCCGGGTTCGATTTTCCCCATGTCCGAATCGATGCCGAGGCTCTGAAAACCGGCCATCTGCGGTTTCTCTCGGCAGAACGGATTGATCTGGAGACGAATGTATCGGCTGATGACATTCTCAAGGTATTCAGCTTTTTCGCAAAAGCCAGGCACCTCTCGAAAATGACCCTCCGACTCGATTCGAAAGAGACGGTCCTCACCGGGAACATCCGCCAGGGCTTCATTCTCGCCCAATTCCGCGTCTGCGGCAAGCCGAAGCTGATTTCAACCGACCGCATCGCCTTCGACTGCCGCAAGCTTTCGATCAACGGCCTGCCGCTTCCAGTCGCGGCGATCAGGGCCATGTTTTCACGGATCAATCCCGTTTTCGACGCCAGGAAAACCTGGCTGAACCTTGTGATTCAAACCATGGGCGTCGAAAACGGGTTCGTTCGAACCCGTGCGGCTATTCAGCCGGCAGCGGCCTGTGCCGCGTCGGCCACTTCCATTCTTCCACGAGGTTGATCATGCCAAGTCCGCGTCGTATTCACCGCCTCGCATCATCGCTTCACAACCGCCAGACCGATATCATCATCGCGCTCGACGGGGTACACGACCCGCACAATGTCAGCGCGGTTCTTCGATCGGCTGACGCCGTCGGGGTCGACCGGGTCATCTGGCGTCCCGATCCCGATGCAAAATGGGTAAACCCGGAAGTCACCCGCGGCTCCGAGCGCTGGGTCGCCCTCGAAGATTTCGAGGATTTTCTCGGCCAGATGCGAAAGTTCAAACAGGCCGGATACCGGATCGCGGCGACGCATCTGGCACGCAATGCCGTCGATTTCAGGAAGGTCGACTGGACGAAGCCGTGGATCGTCGTCATGGGAAATGAGCATCGCGGCTGCTCCGACGAGGTGCTCGAGATCGCGGACGAAAACATCTTTTTGCCCATGGTCGGACTCGTTCAAAGCCTCAATGTTTCCGTCGCGACCGCCGTAACGCTGTATGAGATCCAACGTCAGCGGGAACTGGCAGGCATGTACAATAAAACGCGCCCCCGCGATCACGTCGAGTATATGATGAACAGATGGCAGCTGGGAGGCGAGGGATTCACCGTCGAACAGCTTCTCGACTTCCCGGACGGGCCACCCCCGTCAGGCCCGGACGACCACCAGGACGGCAGGCTCATTCCAAGAAAGAGAAAGAAAACGGCCGTCCCGGCTCCGTCATCGCACGAAAGGACAGACGAATGAACGTCAGCAAACCAGGATACCCCTTTTCACGAGAGCTTCATGTCGAAGGGCATCTTATCGATTCCGGCATCATGTCGTCGTGCATGGATCTCATTATCAAGAACGAAGGGCTCTACGAGATTCATGAATTTGCCGTGGGAAAATCCCATGAGGAGCCGTCGCGCGCACAATTCACCATTTTTGCGCGCACCGAACCCGAACTTCTGAGACTCTGCGAAGGTCTTCACGGCCACGGATGCCAGCCCGTCGTCGAGGAGAACATCGTCATGAAGCCTTCCACGCACGACTGGGTGGTGCCCGAGGACTTTTATGCCACGACGAACCACCATACGGAAGTTCGCATCGACGGGGTCTGGCATGTCGTGAAAAACCAGCGGATGGATGCGGTCCTTGTCTGCACGAAGAATGACCGCGGCTGGGAAGTCTGCTGTCGCAAGTTTCGGGATGTGAGAACCGGCGATCAGATCGCGTGCGGGATTCGCGGAATCAGAATCAAGCCGGAGTCGAAAGAGCGTGACAGGGAAGAGTTCGCCTTCATGAACAGTGAAGTCAGCTCGGAGCGCCGCGTCAGAATCGCCGTTCGGAAAATAGCTCAGATCATCCTGGAAAAACGCCGCACCGGCGGCCGTCTGGGCATCACCCTCGGGCCGGTCGTCGTACACACCGGCGGGGCCGAGTATCTTGCGCGCATGGTCCGCGAGGGGTATGTCGATTTCATCCTGACGGGCAACGCAACCGCCGTTCATGATATCGAACAGAACCTGTACAGAACATCTCTCGGTATCGACATTGAAAGTGGGGAGCCCGTGGAAGACGGTCATAGGAACCATCTT
>CAZQYQ010000191.1:0-9162 GCA_964597625.1 uncultured bacterium | reverse complement strand
AACTCCGCGCGAACAGGGAAAGAACGGTTATTGCCTTGTTGCAGGAAAAGACATCCTGTAACTGCGTTGATCTGTGAAAATCCGTGGTTTCTGGCCCTCTGTCTCTCGGGGTCTCAGCGGTTTGCTGCAAATTCCATTCTGAGACGATTCCCGGCGAGGTGGGCGAGGCGGGTGGGCTCTGGGAGCCGGTAGCCGCGGCAGCAATCGAGAACCAGCCCGACGGCGGCAGTGAGACTGACCCGATGGCCGATCGAGACGAAGACGGGTTTCACACCCGTTCTCGTGCGAACGAGCCGGCCAATCAGGCGGCCGTCGAGGTGCAGATCCGAAACCGATCCGGCTTCCTGCGCTGGTTCTTCCGCATTCCCGCAGAGCCGGCTCTTGGCGCAGCCAACGCTGGGCAAGCCGAGCCAGAGGCCCAGATGCGAGGCAATCCCGATCCCGCGAGGGTGGGCGATGCCGTGGCCGTCAAAAATGACGGCATCCGGCTTCGTCGTCAGCTTGCTCCATGCTTCGAGCACCGCCGGTCCCTCCCGGAACGTGAGCAGCCCCGGCACATACGGGAACGCCGCCGGCATGACCGCGAATGCTTCGCCGGCCACTTCCCCCGACACGCGGTCCCAGACAAGAATAGCGGCAAAGATCGTCCCCTGGTTGACGCTGCCGCCGGATTGCCGCTCGAACGAACAGTCGATGCCCGCGACGAGCCGGCCGTGCGGTCGGCCCCGAAAGACGACCTCGGCAGCCAAACGCTTCTGCAGCTCGATGGCTTGCGCCGGTGTCACATTCCAGTCGTGAAGATGAATCATATATAATCTTCCAACTATAATATATTACCAGATGCGATCCGCCGTATGACGAAGCCGATGGCGTTCGATCGAAACCGAAGCGGCGAGAGGGAACAAAGAAAAACCGCGAGCCCGTTCAGGCCCGCGGTTCGGACTCACTTCAGAAACCCGATCAGAAATCGGCGTCGAGACGGTCGATATCGATCGTGGAACCGGACGAGGATATGCACAGGATTTTACCGGCAACGGGATCGTGGCAGATGATGTCCGGGGGCATCAAGAGATTGAAGACCCGGAGCGGGGAATATACCGGATCGAATGCCGTGATCACCATTCCGTCCTCGATCCAGCGATTGAGGTTGCCATCGAGCTGAATTCTCGTGCTGCTCGAGTATTGACGCTCGGAGTTGATGACGAACTGCTTGTTGAGCGTCGGCTTGAGCTCATTGAACGCGTAGTAATCGTCCGCATTGTTCCAGAACACGAACAGACTGCCGTTCGGGCCTCCCTGGAGGGATACGAGAGAATACCCATTGGTCACCGGAGCGGCGAATGTCCGGCTCGACGTGAAGTAGCCCTGGACGACTGTGCCGGACGTGCCATCGGAGGTGAAGTCATACGCCACCCCAACCGTCGTGCCATCCCTGCTGGCTTCGACCTTCATGTTCATGGGCATGCCTGGAAGCGTCATGGCGGTCTCGGGGCCGTCCGGAGTGAGATCGGGCATCAGAACGGTCATCGTCGCGAGGTAGGGAATGAGAGAGGTGTTGGCTCGAACGCAGTAGATCCTGTTCGTCGCCGCACAGTAGGTCGCCTGCATCAGATTGCTGTCAGCGGGAGCCGTATAGCTAAATGGCTTTGGAGTCAGATTGGCTGGGTCATACTGCTGGATAACCTGATTAAGGCTTTCCTGCTGTATGACATACAACCCTGCGCTTCCCGAAAATATCTTGCTTGTCGACATCACGCTGCCGAGCATAACGCTCTGTGACGCTCCGGTGGTCGTGTCGAGGCTGCTCAGATATTGCGGAGAGGTGAATCCCTCCAGGAAATAGAGCACGCCGCCGCTGGCGACGAGTTTGTCGGGAATGAGACCCCCTTGGAGCGAATACTTGAAGGACAGGGCCTGAGGGGCCATCTGGACGCCCTGGGTCATCACGTTCAGAAGCGGGAAGGCGAAGCTGGGAACGTCGTCGACGATGGAATATATATCGATATTGTATGACGTTGCCGGTTCGAGGCCGGAGAACACGACGCTGGGTGTCGTCGTATTCACGGTTCGGGCGAACGTCGACGGGGCGGACGTGCGGATGAGCGCTCTATACTGGGAAATGCCCGGAACGGGGGGCCAGTTCACCGTGATCGAGTCGGCCCTGGCGACCGGCGTTGCCGTCTGAATCGGGTCGGGCGGGAGCAGGACTTCGGTTGGCCAGGTGGCGATCAGAAGACTCGAGTTGGGAATCGCGACGCGGACCATATACCGGCCGCCGAGCAGCGCATTGGGATTGCCGGCGAGATTCGGAGCGAGGAAGGAGAACGAGGGAATCTGCGCCCAGGGCTCCTGGCCGAGGTGGGATACCTCGATGCGGTAGTTCGGATTCAGGTTCACGCCGGTCACGGTGATGTCGGTCGGGGAGGTCGAGAGGGCCGTGATCGTCGGCAGGATCGAGAGGGTCGAGAACGTCATTTGCGTCACGGTATTTTGGGTGATGTTCACGATGTTCGTCGGTCCCATGGGGTCGATGTCCAGGCCCGTTTCCTGGTCGAGGTGCAGCGCGTAATTTCCGGGAAGGATGCCGCTGACACGGAACGAGAGAGAACCGGGGACGAGCTGAACGGCGTAGGTTTCCCGGTTGTTGGCCGGAGAGACCTGCGAAACGAGAACGACACGGGTCGGCGTGGTCAGCGAGGTGGTGATCGTGCCGACGAGTACGCCCGTGCCCTTGACACTGGGGTTCGGAACGAGCGTCAGAACGCCGTTGTTGATGATCGGCTTGCCGGCCTGGACGGTCGTGGGGACGGAGAAGACATAGTCGAGGTCACTGCAGAACACCGAGTAGGTGCCGATCGGGACCCCCGCGAGCGTAAAGTAGCCGTTCTCGTCGGCGACCGTCAGCATTTCGAAATAGTTGGGAGATCCGGGCGTGCCGGTCGCGATCTTGAGGTGGATCAGATCCATCGATGGCTCGGCGTCGATGAGCTGACTGCGAACGACCTGCCCCGTGAGGCCGCCCAGAATCGACATCGTGGGCTGAAGCACGAAGGGCGTGGAAATCGCGTTGGTCGGGGAGGCGACCAGAACGGTGACGGGGGACGTGAAGCTGTAGGCCGGATTCGCACACTCGAGCGTGTAGGTTCCGACCGGGATGTTCGTGAAGCTGAACGCGCCGGCGGAATCGCTCATTGCATGGAAGCGCGCTGTTCCCGTGGCCAGGAACAGCTCCACCGACCCGGTTTCGGCCGGATCATACTTCTTCGCCTTGGTCGCACTGCCGCTCACGCCGCCCAGAACCGCGACGGGGCGGGTGGGAATCAGAGTGACGATCTGGGGCGTCGTATTTCCGGGCGTGGTCACGGTGATGGTCGTGGGCGTCTGCAGGGCATACCGGTCGTCGGCACAGCCGAGCTGGTAGCTGCCCACCGGCACACCGGCGAAGGTGAAGGTGCCGTTCGCATCACTGATCTGAATATACCGCACGGTATCGGCCGGGATTGTGCCGGTGGCGAGGAACATCTGCACGCTGCCCGTTTCGGCCGGATCATACTTCTTCTGCTTCACGGCCTGGCCGGTGAACCGGCCGAGGGTCGCGACCTGGATCCGGGGCGTCAGGGTGACGGCAGGTACCGTCACGGTGCCGTTGGCGGGAACCGTCACGGAAATCGGCGTCGTCGGAACGACGTAGCTCGGGGCCAGCAATCTGATGTCGTATATATTATTTGCTATAACCGGGCTGAAGGAGTAGGCCCCGGTCGGCGATGTCTGGGTGGATCCCACAAGCTGGCCGTTCAGGATCAGGGACACCCACGTGCCGCTGTGATCGGTATCACCTGCAGCGTGTGTTTCGTGCGTGACAGTGCCGGTGATGCTGCCCGTCGGAACGGTCGGCGGGATCAGCACGAGAGGCGAGGTGAGGGCCGGGCTGCCGGCAGAGGAGCCGGTGACCGCCTGGATGGAAACCGCCTGGGACAGCCTGGCGCCTTTGAAGCTGGCCATCAAAGAAAAGGTGGTGCCGGTCGGCACATAGGCGATCCTGAAATTCCCAGAGGCATCTGCCCAGGCGGAAAACGACGTTCCGGCAAGATACACCTGGCCCTCGCTCAGATCGCCCGTGTAGCCGGATACGGAAATAGATCCCGCTATATCACTGGTGGGCTGGAGTTCGGCATTCTGAGTCGTCACGGCTCCATTGACGGCTGACAGCTTGAGCTGGCTGATGACGGCCCGCTGATGCGTCTGGGGATTTTCGGCCTCAAGGCTGTACTCGCCTTCCGGTATGCTGTCGAACCGGTAGACTCCGTTGGCATCCGTCCGGGTGCTTCTCCCGCCCGTCGAGGCATAGGAGGGAAGCAGCGCTCCCCGGACCGAGGCCTTCGCGGCCATCGTCTCGGCAAACCCCGCTAACTCCGCTTCGGCGGCGCTGCTGTAGAGAAATACATTCACGCCGGTCTGTGGCGTCATGCTCACGAGGATCTTGCCGGTGACGGAAACGAGCTGTGCTTCAGTGGTTGTGGCGACCGGATTGCTTCCGCCTCCACCACCGCCGCAACCGATCAGGACGAACGACATCAGGACTGAAAGAACCGCCAGCGGAATGAAAATCCTCTTCATATGCTTTGAAACTCCTTCATATGTGGGAAGAAAAGATGTTGATATTTTTTCAGTTGACAACAACGCCGGTAATGGTCAGCGTTTCATACCCGCCGCCGACAAAGACCAGCGTATAGGTGCCGGGTGTTAGGTTGGTAAACTTGTAGTGTCCGTTCGCATCCGTCATGGTCGTGAAAATCTTCGTCTGACCCTGATACAGCGATACACTGGCACCTACAAGCCTGACGTCGGGATTTCCCTTTTCACTGAGGTATCCCTCGATGGCATTTTCTGACGTTATGACCGCGGCCGGCACCTCGACGATCAGATCATTCAGATACCAGCGCCCTTGATCAAGAAGCATAATAAAAGTTATATATGCCCGCGAAGCGGCCGGATCCGTCGAGGTATAGCCCAGCAGGGTATAGGTGCGGACTTCGGCCCGGTCGGTGGAGGGCCTGAAAATGCTCTCAACGTAGAAATTCCAAATGTTTCCACTCAGATCCTTGAATTTGAGCGGAGCGGTCGCCGTCGTGCCGTCGGTTGTCTGATAGACGAGATTTGCCTTGCCGGAACCGTCAAAACTGAGGCCGGGAGTACTACCGCTGCTTTTCCAGTCGGCGACGAGGGCTCGCACGGCCGTTTCCGGATCATCCGGCTGAGGAACGCCTGTTTGTCCACCGCCTCCTCCGCCGCAACCGGTGATCAAAAGCGAAAACAGAAGAATCAGCGCAATGGCTGCCGAGCAAGGGAAAACGGATCTGCCCATGAACCCTCCAGATGGACAACCTTCAGAAAGGCCGTCCGGATAAGGCATCTTTAGGATTTCATGATAGCAAAACCACCAAAGGTTCTGCAACAACTGGTTTCCTCAGCTGCCGCTGAAAAGGCGAAGCTGGGGGTCGGCCGGAATATCGGCCGGGGGCTTGAGACCCATGTACTCCCACGCGTGGCGGGTGGCGACGCGGCCGCGGTTCGTTCGCGCGAGAAAGCCGATCTGAATCAGAAACGATTCGTACACATCATACAGCGTATCGGGTTCCTCGCCGACCGAAACGGCGAGCGTGTCAAGACTCACTGGCCCTCCATCGAAACGACGCAAAAGCACTTCAAGAATACGCCTGTCTACATAATCAAGGCCGAGCCGGTCGACTTTGAGAAGTGCCATCCCCCGTTCGACCGTGGTTGCGTCGATCGTCGGAATGTTCTCCACCTGCGCGAAGTCCCGCATCCGCTTGAACAGCCGGATCGCGACACGCGGCGTGCCGCGGGCGCGTTTGGCTATCTCGGCGGCGGCGTCCCCGTTGACAGGGTAAGAGAGCCTCCTGGAGACGGTATGAATCAAGGCTGTCAGCTCTTCGGTGGAATAGTAGTCGATACGTGAAACAACGCCGAACCGCCCTCTGAGCGGCGCCGCAACATCGCCTTCGCGTGTGGTCGCACCCACAAGAGTGAACGGCTGCACTTTCAGCCGCAGGCTGCGCGCCGTCGGCCCTTTCCCGACCAGTACGTCGAAATGGTAATCCTCCATGGCCGGATACAGAACTTCTTCGACCGTTTTACTGAGCCGGTGGATCTCATCGATGAACAGCACATCACCCGCCCGCAGGCCTGTCAGAAGTGCGGCCACATCGCCGGCGCGGGTCAGCACCGGGCCTGAGGTGATGCGGATCTGCACGCCCATCTCGGCGGCGATCACGCTGGCAAGCGTGGTTTTTCCGAGGCCGGGTGGCCCGAGGAGGAGAGTGTGATCAAGGGGCTCTCCCCGCTGTTTGGCGGCGGAGATGAAGACTCTCAGCTTCTCGACGATCTCGGGCTGTCCGATGAACTCGTTGAACCTTTTCGGCCGCAGCGTCGGCATGATGATCTCGTCTTCGGCGATCGGCTTCGGCGTGAGCACCGACGGCTCGATCGGCACTGCGCCGATCATCTCTTCATCGGGAAACGGCGTGTCGGTCGGAAGGATCGAATCGCCGCTTTTCGAACCCTTACGCATGTTTTTCAGGAGAAGAACCTCAGCACGGCCTCGACGACCATCTGCAGGCCGGCATCAGAAGGAAGAGTGGTGGCAACATCCCGGATGGCGCGATCGATCTCCTTGACGGTGTACCCGAGATTTTCAAGAGCATCGCGGGCATCGCGCTCACATGCCAGCGCCGTAATGCCCGGTTTCTGGCCCGCGGCGGCACGCGCCAGATCCGCTTCCCCGCCGCCGATTCCCATTTTTGCGATGTTTTCCTTCAACTCGATGACGAGCCGCGAAGCAAGCTTCTGCCCGACGCCTTTCAGCGAGGTCAGGCCGTGAAGATCCTCGCTCAGGATCATCCCGGCAAGTTTTTCGACGGATGCCGCCGACATGATGTTCACGGCCAGCTTGGGGCCGATTTTGTTCACACGGGTTAACAGACGGAAAAAAGACCGTTCAGCCTCGGTTGAAAAGCCGAACAGTTGCGGCCCTTCTTCCCGCCAGTGCAGGTGGCACTGCAGCGTCACCGTCTCGCCGGGCTCTCCGATGGCTTTTGATGTGGTGAACGGCACCAAAACTTCAAATGCCAGCCCGTTCCAGTCGACGACAGCCTTGTGCGGAAACTTTGAAACGAGCCTTCCCCGCAGCATTTCAATCATGTCGGAACTTCCTGTTTGAACGGATGAAAATATTCATTGATATAATTAAACACAAAGACACGAAGAGCTTGCACTTCCTAGTGTCTTTGTGTTTCTGGCGTGCGATACATCTTTTGCGAAAAAAACCGAGCGGGTCTTCCAGGGCGGAAAACCCGCTCGATCGCTTCTGGGTGAATTACTCGGCTGCCGCGGCTTCGAGATCGGCGTCGTCGATGTCGCCGTTGTGATAGACGTTCTGGACGTCATCATGCTCTTCGAACTGGTCGATCAGTCTGAGCAGCTTGGGAGCGTCGTTGCCGGCAACCTTGACGGTCGTCTTCGGAATCATCGAAACCTGGGCTTCGCTGATCTTGAGGCCTTTCTCTTCGAGCTTCGGACGAATGTCGAGAAAAGCACTGGGATTGCAGTAAATCTCAAACCCGTCGTCGAGTGTCTTGAGATCTTCGCAGCCGGTGTCGAGAACGATTTCCATCAGGCTGTCTTCCGTGGCCTTCGGATTGTCTTCCTGGGAGAGGAAGAAGAAGCCCTTGTTCTCGAACATGAAGGAAACGCAGCCGGGGGTGCCCATATTGCCGCCGCCCTTGCTGAAGATCTTCTGGACTTCAGCGACGGTGCGGTTTTTGTTGTCGGTCAGAGTGCGCACGAGAACGGCGACGCCGCCCGGGGCATATCCCTCATACGTGATTTCTTCGTAGCTGACGCCTTCCAGTTCACCGGTGCCTTTTTTGACGGCGCGGTCAACGTTGTCACGGGGCATGTTGGCGTCTTTTGCGATCTGAATCGCCGCCCGAAGCTTCGGGTTGCTGTCCGGATCGCCGCCACCGTTCCGTGCCGCAATGGTGATTTCTTTGATGATCTTGGTGAAGAGGCGCCCGCGGATTGCGTCGAGCTTGCCCTTTACGTGCTTCACCTTGGCCCATTTATTATGACCAGACATTCAAGCCTCCTGAAAAGGTAGAGAACTGGGAGTCGAAACTCGTGCGGCGAGTATACACGGACAAACACCATCGCTGCAAGCTAAAAAACTGTTGAGGTCAGGCGCCGCCGTATTCTTCCGGATCCTGGGCCAGGACGCTCTCGAATCCGAGGGCTTCGACCGTCTCGATTGCGTCGAGATACTCCTCGTGCGTGATTTCCCGGTCAAGCGGAGGCATGCCGTGCGCTTTGTAGGCCGGAAAATACTGACACATGAGACTGATGTTGATTTTCGTGCCCAGCTCGGATTTCAACCATTCAAAAGATGCGCGTGTTCCGGACAGTCGTTCCGGAAGCACGAGATGACGGATGATCATGCCCGAGGTAGCGATGCCCTCATCGTCGAGCACAAGCTTCCCGCCGTTCGTCATGCGGAACATCGCCTTCAAAGCCGACCGGTTGTGTCCGACATAATCGCCGCAGCGCGAGAGCCTCATCGCGATCTCATCGTCTGAATACTTGATGTCGGGAAGCCAGACGTCGACCAGACCGTCGAGAAGCTCGAGAGTTTCGAGGCTTTCATAGCCTGAAGTGTTGTATACGACAGGCAGCGGTTCGGTGGTTTCTCTCGCGCGCAGGATTCCCTCGAACAGCTGAGGATTGAAATGCGCCGGCGTGACCAGATTGAAATTGTGAACGCCGCGCCGGGCAAGCTGTGTCAGAAGCTTCACGAGCCTCCCAGTATCGATTTCCTGCCCGTTGTGGAGCTGTGAAAAGGGAAAGTTCTGGCAGAACAGGCAGCCGAGCGTGCAGTGAGAGGTGAACAGCGTCCCCGAGCCGCGCGTGCCCGAGATCGGCGGCTCCTCGCCGTGATGCGCGTTCCAGGAGGCGAGTTTCAGTATGGGGCCGGCGCCGCAGAATCCCGTTTCACCCGAGCGCCGCCGCGCTCCGCATTCACGCGGGCAGAGCCGGCACGGATCCATCAGCCCATAAAGCTTCTCGACCCGCGCCATTCCCTCATTGAAA
>CAZQYQ010000190.1:0-9186 GCA_964597625.1 uncultured bacterium | reverse complement strand
CTCGGCACAACTGGCTCGCTGACAGGATTTGCCTGGAGCGAAAACATCGGCTGGGTCAAGTTTTCAGGGGATTCCTACGGGGTTCGGTTTCAACTGTGATCCCGGAATTAGCCAATGGGTCTCGATCACGATGATCACAACGAGGTAGCAAGATAATGACGACCATGCAAAGCAAGATGCGGAGCATGAACCCGATGTCTAAACCAGCATCAGAACCAGTCAGGGAGACAGTGATGGAATGAATAAATAATCACGCAGCACGTTCATTGGCCATGTTCATGGTGGCATTAGCAGTCACGGCATTCGCGGGTGACCTGAACTCCCCCGCTGCTCCGACCGATGCCGGCAGCGCCATGTTCACCCTCGAGGATATTTACAACCGTCTGAACCTCGGCACTGCCGGAATCAGGCGGAGCGGCGCCTTCACCGAACCGGGCGCTGCACCCGGCTCCACCATGCATACCCTCAATGATATTATGAATAAGGCTCCGGCCATCGATGCCCAGGGAGCCTCCTCTTCCGAGGTCGTGGCCGGAAAGAAATTCTGGGGTCTCGTCTCCGGAAGCTGGGGCCCCCGCATCGGCACGATGCCCAACGTCGGAGCCCAGACCATCACCCCAGGCAGCTCATCGCAAGTGATTTTCCAGGGCTATCACGACGGCACCGGCACCGTGGCCGGCGATGCAAACCTCGTGACCGGCAACATCAGGGCCGGAACCACAATTTTCGGTATTTCGGGCAAGACGCAAGTGGTCGACACCTCATCTGGCAATGCGGCCGCTGGCGAGCTGATGGCCGGAAAGAAAGCATGGGTCGCAGGTTCCGAAATCACCGGCACCCTCGAAACAAAAACCCTCTCGGCGGCAACAGGCACGGTCGCCGCGGGCAACTACGCGGCAACAACGCTTTCCGCCGTCGATGCAGACCTCGTGACCGGCAACATCAGGGCCGGAACCGCGATCTTCGGTATTTCGGGCAAAACAGAAGTGGTCGACACCACATCGGGCAATGCGGCTGCGGGTGAGTTGCTGGCCGGAAAGAAAGCATGGGTCGCAGGTTCCGAAATCACCGGCACCCTCGAAACAAAAACCCTCTCGGCGGCAACAGGCACGGTCGCCGCGGGCAACTACGCGGCAACAACGCTTTCCGCCGTCGATGCAGACCTCGTGACCGGCAACATCAGGGCCGGAACCGCGATCTTCGGTATTTCAGGCAAGACGCAAGTGGTCGACACCACCTCCGGCAATGCCCTTGCGACCAACCTGTCGCGAGGCAAGAAGGCCTGGGTCGGCGGCGAAGAAGTGACCGGAACCCTCGCCGGCGGCGTTTCCTGCCCGGCCACATGCACGTTCAGCACGCTGGGCCGCTGGTGTGACAACGGCAACGGCACCATCACCGATACCACCACCGGACTGATCTGGTTCAAGGATGCCGGGTTGAGTGGGGCCAAGGTTTTTTGCGCTTCCAACAGCGCTGATGTCTTTTCGTTTCTGGGCTCCCTGGAAAATGGCGCGAATGGCTTGACCGATGGCTCAGCCAAAGGGGACTGGCGGTTGCCGACCCTGACGGAATTGAAGAGATTGACGGTGGGAACCGAGCCCGTTAGTTATTCCTCCATGCAATTTTTCTCGAACATCAACAACAGCTTTTATTACTGGACATCGTCGGGGGGCGGAGGGGCGACCTCCGAGGTAACCTGCCTTAATCTGGTTGATGTGACTTTGACGGGCCAGCGCACCAAATGTCTCAACATGAACACGGCATATGTGTTGCCCGTCCGCAGCGGTCCTTGAGGAAGGCGGTATTAAACCCGTTTGCCTCGTTATCCTCTCGAGCTGCCATAATCCACTCGCCGAAACCACTATCCCCTAAACCTTAAACGGACTTGCCATCCAGTTTACAAGAATAATTACCCGAACACTTGCTCTGTCTGGCCCATCCGAAGCAAGTTTTGAACTATTTTTGTCTGCCAATCCCCGGACATCGGTTGTCGAGGTTCGGAGATTTTGCTTTGTGCCAAGCATGGTCATCGTGATTGGGGAAAATGATCAGCAAAGCCCAAGGGCATCACCGCGAGGAAGAGATGGCCTGATGGAAGCATGGAGCAAACACAAGGGACAAAGAACAGGAATCGAACACTGAGGCCTACGGAGCTGGACAAGAAAGCAAAGAATTCTCAAGTCCGTATTCTTCAAGGGTACCAGCGGTCGTGTATGAAAGGCTGTCGGACTTATCTCGAAAGATCTGCCGTTGTCACAAAGTCGTGACGAAGGAAACGGTGAGGGCTCCTGATCACCCTGCAAAAGTCCACAGCGGACAACGTAGGGGAAAATGGAAGGGCAAGTGGAAAACGTTTCTCATGGGTAACAAGCTGCCGAAATTTCAATGTTCCTGGCCTTTGCGGGTTGAAGATAAGGTTGAAGTCCCGCAAAGGTACTCGCAGAGGGGTCGAATCATTCGAGACAAAATGCAAGATCTCAAACCCGCCGACCATCGACCGCTCAAAAGAGGAAATCTGTGACGTGTTCATTCGAACAGAGGAAGCACGGGGCCCAACGGAATTACGGTCAATCAACTCCCGAAAGATCTTTGGAAGTATTGGCCAAAGATCCGCGAAAAGCTCTTGAACCTACATTTCCATACCGGTCAAGCTGGTATCAATTTCCCAAGATGGTGGTGAATACCATCCGACCTCGATCCCGGCGATAATCTCCATCACCAAGACTCACTTTGATTCTCATGCCAGCCGAGTTAATTGTATTTGGTCATTGAGGCCGGGTCGCTTCCGGCGGAAGCAGTTCGAACCAGAAGAACGTGTGTGGCCCGAGGGTCAGGAAGTATGGCAGGTTCCCGATTTTCGGGAATATCACGTTGCCGAACGGCTCCCGAGGCGTCCATCCGTTGAGCGCAGCCAGCTGCATCTCGCACGGTTGGGCAAAGCGGGAAAGATTCGCGATGACCATCATTTTCTGCATTCCCAATTCCCGCAGAAAACTGATGACACGCGAATTCGAATTGGGAATCAACCGCAACGTTCCGCGACCGAACAGCTTGTGTCTGCCCCGGATGCGGATCAACCGGCGAACCCAGTTGAGAAGCGATGTCGGAACACGATTCTGGGCTTCGACATTGAGGTGATGATAGCTGTAAACCGGGTCGACGATGACGGGGGCATATAATTGCGCCGCATCAGCCTGGGAAAAGCCCGCATTGCGGTCCATCGTCCACTGCATCGGAGTGCGAACGCCGTTCCGGTCACCCAGGTAGATGTTATCACCCATACCAAGCTCATCACCATAATAAATGACCGGCGAACCGGGAAGCGAGAGAAGCAGCCCATAGAGCAGTTCGATCTGGCGACGGCCATTTTCCAGAAGCGGAGCCAATCTGCGCCTGATTCCAAGATTGAGACGCATACGCGGGTCGGTGGCGTATTCGTGATACATATAATCTCGTTCGGCGTCAGAGACCATTTCGAGCGTCAGCTCATCATGATTTCTGAGGAAAATAGCCCACTGGCAAGATTCTTTGAGATACGGCAAGCTCTGCAGTATCTCTTCGACCGGTTTTTTTTCCTCGCGGCGCAGGCCCATGAACAGGCGCGGCATCAGCGGAAAGTGAAAGGCCATCTGGAACTCGTCGCTGCCATTCCCAAAGTAGGATACCAGGTCTTGTGGCCACTGGTTCGCCTCGGCAAGCAGAAGACGGTTCGGCCACTGCGCATCGACGAAATGCCTCAGCTCTTTGCAGAACGCATGGGTCTCCGGAAGGTTTTCGCAGTTTGTGCCTTCGCGCTCGAACAGGTAGGGAACAGCGTCAACTCGGAAGCCGTCGAGACCGAGGTTCATCCAGAACGCGACGACTTCGAGCATGGCCTGCCTGACGGCGGGGTTATCAAAATTCAGATCGGGCTGGTGGCTGAAGAACCTGTGCCAAAAATACTGTTTTGCAACAGGATCCCATGTCCAGTTCGATGTTTCTGTATCTTTAAATATAATTCTCGTGTCCCTAAACCTGTCGGGAGTATCGCTCCAGACATACCAGCCGCGGAAAGGCGATGCCGGGTCCTGCCGGGCCTGTTTGAACCAGGAATGCTGATCGGAGGTGTGATTCATAACCAGGTCGGCCAGCACCCGCAATCCCATCGAATGAGCCTTGTCGAGAAACCTGCGAAAATCATCGAGAGTCCCATAATCGGGATGCACGCTCATGAAATCAGCAATGTCGTATCCGTCATCCCGCAACGGTGAGGAGAAAAAAGGCAGCAACCAGATGCAGTCGACGCCCAAGTCCCGGATATAGGGGAGTTTCGTGGTAAGGCCGGCGAAATCACCGATACCGTCACCGTTTCCGTCGGAATAACCTCGGACATGCAACTCGTAGAATACTGAATCCTTGTACCAGAGTGGTCCTTCGGTCATGATGCCACCTCCGCTGAACGGGGATTACTCGACCAGTTTGCGCAACAGGTCACGGGCTGCTTCCGGATCGGGAATGCGCCAACTTGCAATACTTTTCGAGGGGCCGATGTGCACCGCCGTGCCATCTGGCGGAAGAGCCATGAACATGTCTTCATCGGTTCGATCGTCGCCCATGACAAGCATTCTGCAGCTTCCGATATTATTTGATATAAGATCTTTCAAAACGAGCCCTTTGTTCAGACCTGCCGGTCTCGTTTCGATGACCAATGCACCTCTCAGGATCTCCTGGCGGGACTTGAGATCGTTGCTGGTGAGCAGATGGTCGATCGCTTCGGCGAGCCTTTGTGCCTGCTCCAGACCGAAATCCGGTTCGGCCGATCGGTAATGCCAGCAGAATCCGGCAGCCTTCTCTTCGAGCCGGCTTCCCGGCGTGTTGCGTGTGAACCTCTTGAACAGAGGTCTCAGCAGATTTTTCGTCGATTCGTCGATTGCCGTCCGGGACTTCCATTCGTTGGCCGGAGAAGGCTTTGTCCAGAGTCCGTGCTCGGCGTGAAGACAGAGCGGAAGGTGGCCCAGCCACTCTTCGAGCTGCCTGTGTTCCCGGCCACTTACGATGTGAACGCAGGTTTCAGGCCGCTGAGAGAGCTTCATCAACAGCTGCAGCAGTTCTTCATCGGGCACGGATAACTCGGGATCATCCGAGAACGGAACCAGCGTCCCGTCGTAATCCAGCAGGATTGTAAGTGCCGGCAACGCTTTCAGTCTTGCCGCAAGGGCTTCCAGGTCGCCCGGCGTGGTCATGCTTGGTCGGGAAGGCGTCGTGGACGCAGCTATTTCCTTCAGGGAACTGATGAAATCTTCGGTCCACATGAAGGCATCGTTTCCGATCACGCACTGGCGAAGCTGTTTCATGCGCCGTTGAACCTCGTTTTTCGGCATCGTCAGCGCCCGCTTGATATATTGGGCGAGTTGGTCGATATCGAACGGATTCACGATCAGCGCTTCGGTCATTTCCGCCGCGGCGCCAGCAAACTCGCTTAATATCAGCACACCGTCGTTATGTGCGCGCATGGCCACGTATTCTTTGGCTACGAGGTTCATTCCGTCGCGAAGCGGCGTGACGAGCATCACATCCGCGGCCGCATACAGGGCCGCAAGGGCTTTATCATCCACGCTTCTGACAAGATAATGCACGGGAAGCGCCCCGACCGTGCCGTGCGCAGCATTAATACGGCCAGCTATTTCATTGAGTTCCTTCCGGAGCCTCGCATACGATTCAACCTGCGAACGCGAGGGAACCGTGAGCTGAAGAAAACGGATCTTATCGCGCCACTCCGGATGCCGTTCCAGAAATCGCTCAACCGCCAATAGACGTCGTGGCAGGCCCTTCGTATAGTCGAGTCGGTCAACACCGAGAAGAATGCGACGCTCCCCAGCTTCCGAGATAAGGCGATTCGCTTCCCGCTGAATCGCCGGATCGGCGGCCATGCCCGCGAAATAGTCCGCATCGATGCCGATCGGAAACACGCCGAGCTGGACTTCCCGATCGGATATCATGACGGTCTCACCTCGGGTGGGGAGGCGAAGCACGCTTGTAAGCGTCTGACGGAAGTGGCGCAGATAGGAAAACGTGTGAAATCCGATCAGATCGGAGCCTAGCATGCCTTCGAGAATTTCGTTCCGCCACGGGAGGATGCGGAAGACTTCCGAGGAGGGGAACGGGATATGCAGGAAAAAACCGATCGTGACATCGGGGCGAAGGCGACGAAGCATTGCCGGCATGAGCGACAGCTGGTAATCGTGAATCCAGACCAGGTCGCCGGGCGAAGCATTTGCGGCAGTCGTTTCCGCATAAAGACGGTTGACCTCGACGAACGTGTTCCAGTTTGCCCAGGCATCGCGCTGCACTTTTTCGGTATCGTAATGATACAACGGCCACAGAACGCCGTTCGAAAACCCTTCATAGAATCGCTTCACCTGGTTCGACGAAAGATGTACTGGCACCAGACGCTTTTTCTCGAACTCTTTTTCGATCAACCGAAGCTGTTCTTCTGGAATTCGGGCGAGTTCACCCGGCCAGCCGATCCACAGGGCATCCGAATCGCGGTGTGGACCTTTCATCGCCGTGGCAAGCCCCCCCGCCGAAGGGATTACGGAAATCTTTGAATGTTCGTGATGAAGTGTCACCGGAAGTCGATTTGATACAATCAGTAGTCGCGCCATTGAACCTCCAGAGAAGTTAAACATGGTTGGTGGGCAGGTCGGTTCCTTCACGTAGATACAGCTCGAACCCCAGATGAGTTGCGGATTTCACGAACCTCCCTTCTTCGAGACAAGGTCGCGAATTTCTTGAGAAAAGAGGCTCACATCGCCAGAAATAAGCAACTCAAGCCCATCACCGGCCATAATGACCGTTGCCCCCGAAGGAACGATACGATGGCCGAGACGCTTGATGCTGACGATAAGAATGCCCTCCGGGAGGCCGAGCGAGCGAATTTCCCGGCTCTCGATCTCGGAACCTTCTTCGACAACCATGTGCAGCACGGACGGCTCACTGAACAGGATAGGTGGCGGGCCGTGTTTTGCAAGGTCTTCGTTCAGGAGTGCTTCGTAGACAGGTTTTCCCCCGAGCCATTCCGAGATATTGAAGGCGACGAGCGAGGCTATCATCATCGGGAAAAGCAGTTTGAAGTTGGCGGTCATTTCCAGAATCAGCACGATGCCCGTCAGCGGCGCATGAACAACACCCGAAAAAAAGCTCGCCATGCCGATGACGGCGAAAAGTGACGGAGAAATCCCTCCACTGGGGATGAGCCAAGCCTCTACCAGCCCGATGGCATATCCGATCAGGCTCCCGATGACAAGCATCGGCGCGAAAATGCCTCCGGGCACTTTTGCGAGGTAGCTGATGACGGTCAGAAGAAATTTTCCGGCAAGCAGCAGAAGAACGAAGCCCATTCCGAGTTTTGCCGGGTTGTATTCGTTGAGGATCATTTCCGCCGTGCTTTGCCCACCGCCTGAGATTTCGGGAAGAAGGAGAAGCGCCGCGCCCCCGGCGAGGCCGGCCAGGGCTGGAACGAACTTATCCGGTATATACTTCATAACACTTTCACGCCGGATACCACCGATGAGGGTCCTCTTGAAAAAGACGGCTGCAATGCCTGCAACGATGCCAAGCAGGATAAACAGGGGCAGTATGGAAAGCGACGGCGTTGCGTGAGTGAACACTCGAAATGATGGCAACTGGCTCGAAAAATAGCGTGTCAGGGTGTCCGCCGTGATCGAAGCAGCAAGAGCCGTGATGTAGGGAACCGGCGTCAGTTCGAAGTGCAGCTCCTCTATGACGAACAGGAACCCAGCCAGAGGCGCGTTGAATGCGGCTGAAAGGCCGGCTCCAGCTCCGACGGATATCATGAGCGGTGCCGCCTTCGCCGAGAGACCAAGCCGGTCAGCAACCATTTTCCCGATTGCACCACCCATCTGGACCGTCGGTCCTTCCCGGCCAAGAGAAAGACCTGAACCGATCGCGAGAACGCCTCCAAGGAATTTCACGGGCACAAGCCTCCACCAGCGCAAATCGCGAAGATTCATGAGGACGCCTTTGAGATGAGGGATGCCGCTTCCCGATGCTTCGGGGCAGAAGCGTGCCGTCATACGTGCAACCAGGGTCACAAGAGAGATACAGGCCGCAAGAACGACCGGAACCGCCCACCAGCTGTATTCAAGAAACGGGCGAAGAAGCCGTGTCCGTACATCATCGATTTCGAACAGAGTCTGCTGAAAGGCAACAGCCACCAACCCGGCAATACCGCCGACCAGAATGGCCTGAAGCAACTGCACGCGTCGCCGCTCACGGGAGCAGACACTTGAGCTGCTGCCTGTATCAAGCTTCTGTTTTTCCGGATGACGAAGTATGACCCTGGATTTATCCATAGTTACTCCTCTAGTTTTGAATCGAGTCGCACTTCAGCGTCCAGATTCCCCTCCCATAAGTATTTGCGCGTGTCTCCGACGATGATAGAGCTGAGGGCGAGCAGGGAAATAAGGTTCGGTACGGCCATCATGCCGTTTGCAGCGTCGGCGAAATCCCAGACGATATTCAACTTGAGAACAGAGCCGAGCATGACGGCAACGACCCAGGCATATCGATAGGGCCTGATGGCTCCGCTGCCGAACAGATATTCTATCGCTTTCTCGCCGTAATAGGACCAGCCAAGGATTGTCGAAAACACGAACGTCAGCAGTCCGATCGCCAGAACGAGTGGGCCAATCACCGGGATTTCCGCAAATGCGGCCTTGGTTAACTCAGCCCCCTTCGGGGCGAGAGGCCGCCAGACATCCGATGTCGCAAGTTCACGCCGGAGATTCTCAGGTACATTGTCGAATGAATTCAAGGTCTCTGCCTGGATGCCTGCCTGGTTTAGTTTCGCAGCAAGCACCGCCGAAAGTTTTTCCATATCAATCTTTATTGTATCGAAACCGCCTTCGACGGCGATTTCCGTTTTCTGTTCGATCGAGAGCCTGGATAACTCGATCTTGCCGGAAGAGGTAATGAGTTTTGCCTTCTCGAGTGTTGCCCTGTGCGGCGACGTGAGACGGTCGATTCGGCACTGCGGATTGGCCCAGTCGCCAGAATTGACGATAACAAGGCCGGTAATGGCACAGACAACGACCGTATCCCAGAAAGTGCCAGTCGATGAGACAAGTGCCTGACGCACCGGATTCTTCGTCTGGGCCGCCGCGGCGACGATCGGTGCGCTTCCCA
>CAZQYQ010000189.1:0-9244 GCA_964597625.1 uncultured bacterium | reverse complement strand
GACCAGAACGACCTGTTTCTTTCGGGAAAGCCGTTCCAGACTGGCTGCAACCGCCTCTGCCGTTGTACCGCCGATTCCGGCGTCGATCTCGTCAAAGAGCAGGGTCGGCAGATCGTCACCCTCGGCGAGGACCTGCTTAAGCGCGAGAGCGACACGCGATAGCTCACCGCCTGAGGCGATCCGGCGAAGGGGGCCGCCCGGGACCCCCGGGTTGAGAGAGACGAGAAACTCGATCGTCTCCTGGCCGGAGGGGCCGACCGGTATCGGCTTCTTTTCGATCAGAAACCGTGCGGCATTGAATCCAAGCTGTTCCATGACGGTTGCGATCTGCTTTTCCAGCCGGGCGGCGATCGACGATCGCGCGGCGGAGACATCCGCGGCGGCGGCGGATAGGCGAGCCTCTGCCTCTCCGAGTGCCTTGCGAAGCTTGCCGCGGCTCGTATCAGGGGCCGTGAGTTCCGCGATTTCGCGCTTCATGCCTTCAATGAGAGCGAAAAGTCCGGCGAAATCGGTTCTATGGCGTCTGCAGGCCTGTTGGAACGCCGAAAGCCTGGCCTGAACCAGGGAAAGACGCTTCGGATCATACTCGACATCGGCTTCATGCCGGAAGCCGCTTGCTATATCAGCCGCTTCATAATACAGGGCTTCGAGACGCTCGGAAAACGGGAGAAGGCGCTGATCGATCAGCCCGGCCTGCTGAGACGCATCTCTGGCGCGATGCAGAAGTCTGATTGCCCCGTCATCCTCATCGCCGCCCTCCAGGGCTTGAAGAGCGGAAGATATCGTTTCAGAGAGCTGTTCCGCATGCGCCAGGCGATGGGACTCGTCTATCAGCTGCTGTTCCTCGTCGGGCGAGACTATTTGCAGGGATTCGAGATCCTGGAGGGTGGCAGTCAGGTGATCCAGACGGGCCTCCCCGGATGCAAGCCTCTGTTCAAGCGCTTCGACTTCGGTATGCAGCCGCTCATGCTCTGAATACGTTGCTGCAAGGGTGTTCAGCAGCTTTTGGTGGGGTTCGCCGCCCATTCGGTCGAGCAGATGCCGCTGAACCTCGGGCAACAACAGCGTCTGGTGCTCGTTCTGCCCATGAATCTCCATCAGGAACCCGCCCAGATCACGAAGCGCCGAAGCCGTGGTCATGATGCCATTAATCAGGACCTTGTCGCTTCCCTCGGTTTTGAAACTCCGTGAAATCAGAAGCGTATCCGGATCGTCCTCGTTCTGCAGGCCGGAATTCGAAAGCCTGCTTTGAACCGATGGCAGAGCGGATATATCAAATCTGGCCTGAAGACGGGCCGTCGAACGCCCCGGAAGAACGAGACCGCTGCGGGCCTTCTTTCCGAGAATGAGCTTGACCGCTTCGAGCAGAATGCTCTTGCCGGCGCCGGTTTCACCCGTAATGACGTTGAGACCGGGGGTGAATTCAATGTGTGTGTCGGGCATGAAGAGGAACTGTTCCAGCTGTAGCTCAGTGATCATCGGCGTGCGTTCCTGCGGGTTGATTTTCGTGAAGCGGTCGTCTCACTGCCCCGTTTCGCCACTTTGGGAGCGGATGAGACGGCGCTCTTTTTCTTTGTTCCTTCCTTGGTTTTTTGTTTGCCGGTCTTGAGTGCAACCTTCACCGGTGACGACACGAGCTGAATATCGCCGGGCGATCCGTGTGGCGAAAGTGCGGTCCAGAACCATTTGCGAAGATTCAGCGTGAAAGCGGAAGGTTCACCGGGTTTGGAGGCTATTTGTGCATGAACCCGCTTTTCATGGGCTGTCACCAGTTTTATCGGTGCGCGTCTGATGCTCGAAGAAACGATTCTGACGGGGCCCGAACCGAATCTGGGCGCGGCGATCTGGGGCGTGCCGCTGCCGGGACTCCTTGTCAGGTGAGCGAGCTGCGAGTTTGATTGAATTGAACAGAGTGTGGTACCCGGATAATAGAAGTTCATGATCGCGACGGCATTGTAGCCGCGCTTCGCCATGCCGATCGCTCCGTCCTGGCACAGTCCGACCCGGTGCCCGCGGCTCGGGTGGTGGCTTATCACGCCGACGGATGCCCGTGCAGCGCTTCCTGTGTTTTTGGCGAGAGACTTCGTTGATGAGGCTGTCTTGCGTTGTGAAGACGGCTTTCGCTCATCAGGCGCGCAGAAAAACGGGCTGTCGCCGACCCGATCCGGATGGGCGGTCAGATACGGCACGGCCGCGCCTTTCCAGACATCCTGGGACGATGCGAGATGACCGCCGCAGTTCGCGTGATAAACGGTATTCGCGAGAAAGGAGGAGTGAGCCAGCACCCAGCCTGCAGTGCGAAGAACGGATTTACTCGAAGAGAGAGTCTCGGTGCGTAGTCCACGGTAAACCTGGCAGTGAACCTCATCGCAGAGATCGAAGCCGTTCGGGGAATGGCGCTGGTGATTCCGCAGGGCGTAGGAACGTGCGGCAACCGCCTGTGCTTCCAGGGCCGAGGCTGGCGCGTTTCCGCCGATTTCCGCCGGAACCACGGAGCGCAGATACTCTTCGAGGTCGACCAGGTTGACCGCGAAAAGACGGTCGCGCCAGGGAGCGACGGCAAGCGAGCCTCTGTAGGTTTCACCACGGTAGGGTGGGGTGCGGATGTGCAGAAACGGATTCTTTGCGCCGAGAGATGTGAAAACAAGCGGATACGGCGCGGTCACGCAGCCCTGGGGTTCCATGAAAACCTGCATTCCGCCGTCCCGGCAGATGAGGGTCGCGGAAGACGCAGGGCCGGACAGCAGAACTTTGCGACTGAACGGATCATACACCTCGAGCGGTCCGTCGACGGAAAACACCTGGAACTGGCGCGGAACGCCGAGATGATACAAACCGATCCGCATCTGGCGCTTCCAGGGGGATGCGGCACAGAGCGGATGATTGAAAGCGATCAGAAGCAGGGATGTGAGAAGAATGGAGAGAAGGCGGGAAACACGCATATAGAGAGTGTACCGCACCCCCGTTTGAGGGTCAAGGGCAGAGCGATCGTCTGTGAGGATCTTTTCGGGAAGCGGATTGGCTATGGCCTGAGTGAAGAGGACTTTGCCCGTTCCTGCCTGAGAATTTCCGCGATGGCTTCCCGGCGGGCTGCGAGAGCCGCTTCAAGATGGCGGCGCTCTTTTTTCAGCCTCAGGGGAGTCAATACCTGTATGACGATATAATAGCCGGTCGCACCCAGAAGAGCCCAGGTAAGCGCGTCCGCGGCAGGGGCTCCCCAGAAATACACGCCGAAAAGCCCTGTGGCAAGGGATGTCCAGATCAATACCCGGGCAAGCCACCAGCCCAGGGCGGAAAACCAAGCTTCCTGCCCTTTCGCGATTTCGCTCATCAGTCGTTCCTGCCAGGTGGTCAGGATAAGTTCGGTTATGAACCCATCGTTGCCAAGAAGACGCCCCGCCCTCTTCAGGAGCAGCTGAGTATCCTGCCGGCCCTCTTCAGCGTCGAAGAGGGCCAGCAGCTGCTCGCGGTCATGGTTTGAGAATGGCATGAATGGCCCCGTTGCCTGCCCTCGTCAGCTGACCGGTTCGTCGGCGGTTTCGATTTCTTCCGGGAAGTCATCGTGGCGTTTCGGCGGGATGAAGCACATCTTGCAAACCGCAAATATACAGAGGATCAAAACGGCAGACCAGGACACCGCAAGGAAAAGAAGGCCGTTCGTATCGATACCCAGCAGGCCGGGATACGATGCAATGAGGATAATCAGCGGGTAGCCCCAGAATACTGTTGGGAGCCAGTAAGAGTCTTTGTCCTCATCGTGAAAACGTTTCCAGATGAAGTGGAGGAACAGCGCCGTCACGGCAAGCATGCCGACCCGGCAGGCCCAGATGTAGGGCCGGTTCTCGACGGGAATGCCCTGCATGACGAGGATGCCCCAGCCGTCCTGAATACCCCAGGCAAACAGCAGGCCGAGAATATACAGGGGGGTGATATAGCGCATGATGTAGTAAAACACCCGGGGAATCTTCATGTCGCAACCCTTGTGAATCTCTTTCCACGCGTTTTCGCCGCCGAAGATCCACATGAAGACAATGACCTCCATGAGCGCGTAAACGACGAGGCCGAGAGTGCCCACCCAGTAGTCCATCTCGTCGACAAGTCCCTGCTCGAAGAAAAAGACGCATGCGTGCGAGAAGATGACGGTGATGGCGGTTACCGCCACGACAGCCTTGCCATGCGAAAATTTCAGCTCATCCTTGAGGAAGGTGACCGGCGGCGTCAGCAGCGCAACGGAGGAGGTGATGCCGGCAATGAACAGAAGGCCGAACCAGATCGTTCCGAAGAACCAGCCCGCCGTGATTTTCGTGAAAATCAGCGGCATGCACTGGAAGCCGAGATCAAAGGCGCCTGCGCGGGCGATATCGGTGGTGACCGCCGGGCCGAAGAACGCAACGGCAGCCGGAATTGCGATCGATCCGCCCAGAACGACTTCGGCAAACTCATTCAGCGATGCCGTGGAAAGACCGGTCAGAACGACGTCGTCTTTGTTCGAAAGATAACTTGCGTAGGCCTGGATCGCGCCCTGTCCGAGCGACAGCGTGAAGAAGATCTGTCCGGCGGCCGCAAGCCAGACGGCCGCCTGGCCAAGCTGGTCGAATTTAGGCACCCACAGAAAGTTCATTCCATCGATGACGCTCCAATTGCAGCCTTCAGGCTGCCCCATCGTCAGAACCCGGATGGCAAGAATGATGGCAAAGACAAAGAGAATGGGCATGCCGATCTTGCCCAGCTGCTCGATGCCTGCTGATAATCCGCGGTATAAAAAGTAGAAGTTCAGAGTGAATGTAATGAAGAAAAATATATATGCGGTGCTACTGTTGCTGAAATACTTGTTCTTAAGCTTTACTTCGGTATAGGGGCGCCTCGACTGATCAAGCCGGGAGTCGAATGGATTCCATTCCCCATCACGTTTTGCATCATATTTCAGCAGGGGCGCGACCTCTGAAGCATTGGTGCATTCGGCGACGGCGGCGATTTCCTGGACGGTTGCGGCCCTGGTGATCTTGAGTTTTTCATGTACGCCGAGGAATTCCTTGAAGAAGCGGCCCATCTCCTGGCGCTTCTCGACCATGTCTGAGCCGGGAATCTCATTGTATCTCCCAGACACGGAAAAATAGCTGAACGAAAGCGTCCAGGACTCGATATAACAGTAGTAGACGGCGGTAAGCAGCCCCAGAACGATGCTGAGAACGCCCAGATACTTGGCAATGGGGTTTTTCACGATGCGATGCATGACGCCGGGCATCGTGCCGTGCCCGATCGAGCCGCCGTACCGGCCGATACCCCATTCGATCCACATCAGTGGAATGCCGAGAATGAGAAAGGCGATGAAATACGGGATCATGAACGCGCCGCCACCGTTTGCAGCGGCCTTTGCCGGAAAACGGAGGAAATTGCCGAGACCCACCGCGTTTCCGGCCATGGCCAGGACCAGGCCTATCCGGGAACCCCAATGCTCTCTGGTTTTTCCTGCTTCACCACCGGTTGAAGGGATCGGCTCCGTGCCCGGGGTCTTTGCTTTTTCCTTGTGCGGCATGATGCATCGGCTCCTGAAGAAGGATATAGTTGCTTACACGCATACCGCCAGTTCCATGATAAAGAGCCGCGCGAGTGCTTCCTCTCTCTCTCTTCCTGGAAAAGTCATCTCTGACCGTATGCGAAACGTGCGCGTGAAAATCCTACACAAGTTCTGATGGATCTGCAACAATTACGCACGGGCGACATGCCGCCCGTCGTTCAGCGCATGCCACGTTCGTATGGGATTCCAAGAGCCGCAGGAGCGCACTGACCGCGGTTCTTCGATGCCACTGCCCCCTGGATCAGCGCCACGAGAGTCGCCAGATAGGGCAGCATCATCAGCAGATTCGGGGAAATGCCGTACGGTTGCAGAAAATACTGGCCGACAAAAAGACCTCCGAACAGCAGCGCGCCGACAAAGGCCCTGGCCGGGTTCCATAAGGAAAACATCGTGAGAGCGACCACGATCCAGCCGCGTCCGGCTGTCATCCCTTCGATCCAGGCAGGAATGTACGCGAGCGACAGATACCCGCCGGCAGCTCCGGCAAATGCCCCTCCCGTCATGACGCAGAATGTTCGATAGCGAAGAATATGAATGCTCATGGTTTCAGCCGCGAGAGGGTTCTCCCCCACCGATCTGATCGCGAGACCGAATCGTGTTCTGTACAGCAGGAGCCACATCATGATCGCGGCGGCGATGGAGAGGTAGACCAGAATATCCTGGCCGAAGATGGCCGTGCCCAGAATGGGGATGTCCCGGAGCACCGGAATGGATACTCCCGAAAATTTTTCCGGAAGCGGCTTTCCGATCAGCTGCCGGCCGATGATTCCGCTGAGTCCGAGGCCGAGGGTCGTTAACGCCAGTCCCGATACGACCTGATTTGCGCGCAGCCAGACGGTCAGAGCCGCATGGATGAGAGCCATCAGCGTTCCAGCCGCAACGGCCGCCAGGAACCCCAGCCATGGACTCTGGGTGGAAAGAGCGACGGCAAACCCGGTTACCGCTCCCACCGCCATCATCCCCTCGACGCCGAGATTCATGACACCGGCCCGTTCCGCAAGAATTTCTCCCAGCGTGCCGAGCAGCAGGGGGGTGCTGGCTGCCAGGCTGCGGCCGAAGATGGAGGTGAGCAACTCGGTCATCGGCTTTCTCCTGGCGATTCGATGCGGACCAGGCGGTTCAGGATCAGAAACTCGCCGGCCAGGATGGAGATCAGCACGAGGCCGTTAAAGATGTTGACCGTTGCGAATGGCAACCCGAGCGATGTCTGAATCACGTCTCCCCCGACCAGAAGTCCGCCGAACAGCAGCGCCGAAAGCCAGGTCCATGCAGGGTTCAGCCGTGCAAGAAAAGCGGTGAGGATGGCCGTAAATCCATACCCGGCTGAGATCGACCACGGGTAGGTGAGATGGTGATGAATGCCAGATATTTCTGTTGCGCCCGCCACGCCGGCAAGAGCTCCGCTCAATACCATGATGAAAAGGATCGTCCGTGAAAATGGTATCCCGGCATAGGCAGCCGCCTCGGAGCTTTCACCGATCATGCGGACATCATACCCGAATCTTGTTTTTGCAGATAAAATAGATAAAACAATAACAGCGATCCCCGCCAGGACCAGCGGGAACCAGGAAAGACGCGAGCCGTAGAATGTCGGCAGCCAGAGGTGCCCTGGCAGATCATCCGAGTAGGGAAAACCGAACTGAGTCTTGCCTTTCCATGGGCCGTAAATCAGGAACTGAACGAACTCGGCTGCAACATAGTTTAAAAGCAGAGAGCTGACGGCCTCGTTCACGCCCCACCTGATCCGCATGAAGGCCGGGACCACGGCCCAGGCGCCTCCGGCAACGGTTCCGGCTGTGAACATGGCGGCGATTCCAAGCCAGCCTGGAATGGATGGACTGATGTGAAGGCCGGTCCAGGTGGCGGCGACGGCTCCGAAGAGAAGCTGGCCTTCCGCGCCGATGTTCCACACGCGGGCTTTGAAACAAAGGGCGAGTCCCGCACCGATCAGGGTCAGCGGCACAGCTTTGGCGGCCGTTTCCTTGAAGCCATACCAGCTGCCGAACGAGCCGCTGAGCATTTTTGAAACGGCGGTAACCGGCGACACTCCCATCAATACAAACAACAGGCAGCCGAGCAGAAGGCCCGAGATGATCGATAAGACCATGATCAGCCCTGTTCGGAGGCTGCCCGGGTTTGGAATCGGCTCAAAACGCCATCTGCCAGCGCTCATTGGATTTCCTCTTCCGTTGGTGCGGCTCCGCCCATCAGCATGCCAAGCCTGTCGCGGGTGACTCTGTTCCTGGGGAGCAGGGCGCGGATCTCCCCTCTGAACATCACGCCGATTCTGTCGCAAAGAAAAAGCAGCTCATCGAGATCTTCAGAGACGATCAGGAGCGCCGCTCCGGCTGCGCGGCGATCGAGAAGAACCCTGTGAATGAGATCCGCTGCCGATATATCAACGCCGTAGGTCGGATGTGCGGCGAGGAGGACACGGGGAGACGAGTCAAGTTCGCGGCCCAGAAGAAATTTTTGAATATTGCCTCCGGATAAGGTGCGTAAAGCCGCGTCCGGCCCGGGGGTCGCTATTTCGTAGTCGCTGATCAGCCGCTCGGCGCGTTTCCTTGCTTCATGCGGGGCAAGCAGACCGAAATGAGAAAACGGCCTGCGGTGAGCATCGCGAAGAATCGCATTGTCGACAAGGGTTAAGGACGGAATCGTGCCGGTGTGCAGACGATCTTCAGGGATGAATGCAATTCCGGCAGTCGTGCGTGATCGAATGTCCAGGTTCGTGATATCGACACCGGCGATTCTGATGGAACCCGCTGCAGCCGGTCTGAGACCGGCGATTGTCTCGAGGAGCTCCCGCTGTCCGTTGCCTGCAATGCCGGCCAGACCGACGATCTCGCGTTCATGAACGCGGATACTCGCACGGCGAACCGCTTCGGATCCGCGATTTCCGGCTGCGGACAAGCCGGTTATCTCGAGAACGACGTTCCCCGGCGTGACAGAACTGGGGGTCGGCGGAGGCTCGATCTGGCGACCGATCATCATGCGTGCGAGAGTGGGCTGATCGGTATTCTGCGTGGGGCACTCCCCGGCAGGTCTGCCATGCCTGAGCACGACGACTCTGTCGGTAACGGTGATGACTTCGTCGAGCTTGTGACTGATGAAGATGACGCCATGCCCTTCCGCAGTCATGCGCTTGAGCAGACCGAACAGCTCTTCCGCTTCGCGCGGGGTCAGGACGGATGTCGGCTCATCGAGCACGAGCCATTGTGCCCCGGCCATGAGGGCTTTCAAGAGTTCGACCCGCTGCTGCTCGCCGGCGGAGAGGTCGCTGATGAGAGCGTCAGGATCAACCTTCAGGCCATACCGCTCACCAAACAGACGTATCTGCTCGCGGGCAAAAGGAACGGGGTTCCAGAACGGCGCATCCGGCAGCGCAAGCGCGACGTTTTCGGCAACCGAGTGCGTCTGCACAAGCATGAAATGCTGATGGACCATGCCGATGCCGTGTTCGTGGGCGACGCGGGGTGAAGAAATATCCACCGGGACCTCGTCTATCCTGATTTCACCGTCATCAGGCTGGTACAGGCCATACAGGATATTCATCAGCGTGCTTTTCCCGGCGCCGTTTTCACCGAGAAGACCGACCACTTCCCCGGCATGAAGGGAAAGGTCAATCGACTGGTTGGCCTGAATATACCCGAAGCGTTTCGAGAT
>CAZQYQ010000188.1:0-9250 GCA_964597625.1 uncultured bacterium | reverse complement strand
CACGGGAATGATCGGTGCGGAGCGGCCCTTGATGATGCGCTCGAGACCGCGCCTGAACGGCAGCATCATTCCGGTGCGCGTCACTTCGCCTTCGGGAAAAATACAGACCAGCTCGCCTTCGTCGAGCGCCGAACCGGCATCGCGCAGAGCTTTGAGCACCACTCTCAGACCTCCGGTACCCGATACCGGAATGACATGCAGCGCTTTCATGGCGGGGTTGAGCAGCCAATGATTGTAATACAGTTCATCGACGATGAAACGCACCGGCCGGTCCGTCGAGGCGATGACCAGGAACCCGTCGATGAACGAGACATGGTTCGAGACCAGCAGCGCGCCGCCGGTCAGTGGAACATGCCTGCCGTCGACGATCGTAAGCCTGTAGAAAATATTTGTCGTTATGACGATAATCAGGCGGAGCAGGAAGTCCGGCAGCAGCCACAGGGCCCAGAGCGTGCCGCCGGTCGTGAGAATGGCGGTGGCGAGAATGATCTGGCGGGCATCGAGCCCGCTCTGGGCGAGAACTCCGGCACCGAGCGAACCCGCAACCGTGCCGCCGAAAATAAAGACGTTCGCGAGCGCGATCACCGCACCACGCCGATGAGCAGGCGAGCGCCACTGCATGATCGAGTCGAGCGGAACAAGAATGAGACCGCTTGAAATGCCCAGGAGCATCATGACCAGCAGCGTTCCGGCGATGCCCGGGCCGAACAGACCGAAGAGCAGCGTGAACAGCGCGATGCCGAGGGAACCGAGCGGGATCAGGCCATACTCGACCATCTGCCTCGAAAGCCGCGCGGCGAGCATGCTGCCACCGGCGACGCCGATTCCGTAAAACGCCATCGGAAGTCCCGAAATGGTGTCGGAATTGGCGCTTCCGGCCGTGATTGCCTTCGCATAGACCAGGATATCCTGGCCAAGCAGGCTGACGATACCCCAGAAGAGGATCGAACCCATGACCGACAGCCGAAGAACACGATCGGCAGAGATGATCGCCCAGGCGTCGCGAATCGACTCGACAATGCCGACGGATTCCGTCGTCGCCGGTTGAACCTTCGGAATCATCAGCGAAGCCGCCCAGCCGCCGGTTGCGCACAGCGTCAACACGGCTCCGGCGATCCAGGGCGTGTTTCCCGAAACATCGAGCAGCAGCCCGCCGAGCGCCGTGCCGACGATGATCGCCAGGAACGTCCACATTTCGAGCAGTCCGTTGGCGTGCGCCAGTTTCTCGTGCGGAACAAGCTCCGGGATGATGCCGTATTTCGACGGGCTGTACAGCGCCGACTGGAACGACATCAGCCCCAGCGCAGCGAACAGCGGCCAGATCGACCCGCCAAAAGCCAGAGAGAGAGTTCCGCCCAGGAGAACGAGCACCTCGAACATTTTCAGCCAGACGATGACGGACCGCTTGCTGAGTCTGTCGGCGAGCGGCCCGGCCGGCAGCGAAAAGATCGCGAGCGGCAGGGTGTACACGACGAACGCAATCGTCGCCTGCGACTGGGAGACTGTTTCGAATGCCGGTGTGCCCGGCGCAATGCCGGCCGTGGCCGCCCGGATGGAAAGCAGCGCGACCACCATTTTCCAGGCATGGTCGTTGAACGCCCCGAGAAACTCGGCCAGCAAAAGTCCGATCAGCGGTCGGTTCGATGCACCTTCCCCGGGAGAAGGGGCCTGTCGTTCACTCATGGGAGGAGTCCTCTTCCTGCAATTTTCTGATGCACACAAGCATACCGTTTCCCGATCTGTTGTGCCAGTCTTATAGATTGTCATGGCGGATTCCGGGATGGTGTTGCAGGATACCGAAGATAGTGTACACTGTCCGGCATGAGTGCGGGAAAATTTCGAACAAAGGTTGTCGGGGCACTGCTGCTGGCAGGGCTGGTTCCGTTGCTGTTGTTCGGGGCGGTTACCTGGCTGCTTGTTGAGCGGTCCGTGAGGAATGACGCGGTTGCGCTGCACCAGGCGATTCTGCGCGGGGTGACGTCTGGAGTCGAGCTGTATATCGATGCACGGCGGGCGCGGCTTGAAGCGCTGGCCAGAAACCCGGGCATTCAGAGCCTCGATCCCGAGCGGGTACACGCCGGTCTGGCCGAATTCATCGGCGAAGAGCCCTTTTTCCGGGGTGCCGCGCTCATCGATACCGCTTCGATCATTCGTGGCAGTTTCAGCCGCGATGTGAGAGAAACGTCATGGAACGACGGGGAGAAAATCCTTGCTCTGCCGGATGCCGGGACCGGCGCCCGTTCAGCCATCGCATCGACGGAAGCCGGCATTCTGCTGATCCAGGTGCCGGTGACATCGTTCATGAACGACGATGTACGCATCGGGACCCTGCTTGCCAGGGGAACTCTGACCGGCCCGGATATTCAGGACATTCTCGACACGCTGCCGGTGCCGGAGGCTGAGTATGTCTGCCTCCTTGACAGGAATGGTGAAATCACGGCTCTTCGTGGGGCTGGCCTGCCGCAGGCGGCGCGGCGAATTGTGCTGCCCGCGTCGCTTGCGACATCATCAGAAGCGCTTCCCGAGCCGACCTACACGCTGCCCCTCGAACACGGCGGCCGAACCGATCTGGTTTCGCTGACCTGGAGGCCTTCTCTGAATGGCTGGGTCGTCGCCGGAACGCCGGTTACGGATGCCTTCAGGCTGCTTGCGAGCCTCAGAACCAATTTCGGCGTCGTGCTTCTGGCAGCAGCCCTTATCGCCGTCCTTGCCGGTGCACTGGTCGCCGCATCCGTCACCCGGCCGATCGCGATCCTGGTGCAGGGGCTGGCGAAGCTTCGTGACGGAGAATTCTCGCATCGCGTTTCGATCGGAACCGGCGACGAGCTTGACGAGGCCGGCAGAGGACTCAATGCGCTCGCAGCGGTTCTGCAGAAAAAGCTCCTGATCGGTTCTATATGGGAGCGTATACGCGGTGAATCGAAATCCTCGACCGGCGACAGGAAATGATCGAACTGCTTCCACCCGCGGGCGTGCTGCTGGTCGGGCTTTTCAACCTGCTTCTGCGCGCATCGATCAATATCTTCTTCATCGCCGGCCAGACGATGTTTTTCAAAACCGTCGGTATCACCGGCCTGCCGTATGTGTACGCGGCGATGAACATCATCTACATCACCATTCAGACCGGTGCGGTGCGGCACCTCAACGGCTCATCGGGAACGTATTTGCAGCGGCTCTCCGCCGTATTTTTCGCCGTCGCCGCCGCCCGCGTTGTTCTGCCTCTGAACGAAGCCGCCTGGGCCGGCATCGGGTTTCTGCTTGCGGTCATGGTCTACGAACTGTTTTTCAACCAGTTTTTCACCCACTGGCTGAACGAAATCCTGCCGCTTCAGGAAGGCAAACGGCATCTGCCGTTCATCAACGGGTGCGGAAGCCTCAGCTTCATCTTCAGCGGCGTGTTCATGAAGCTTGCCCTCTCCGTCACGGATCTGCCGACCGTTATCGCGGCCGATACCCTTGCGTTCGCCGTCGCCGCAGCCTCGTTCGGACTGGTCCGGAGGCGGTTCTCCGAGCGGGCTGAATCCGCGGAACCGGTTTTGAAGCAGCCGCGGCAGGGCGCATCGGATGCATCGGCAACTACCGGCTTGCTTGGTTTCTGGCTTGGGCTTTTCGGGTTTCTCTTCACGATTTCGAAATACTGGCTTGATTACCAGTATTCGCGGGTCATCAACATCGAGTGCGGCACGGCGGAACAACTCGCTTCATTCATCGCCGTGTTCACCTCCTGCACCGATGCGCTGGTATTGTTGACGCAGCTTGCCGTCGCCGGTTCCGTCATGAAGCTGGTCAGGCTGACGCGTATTCTCCTGATCCTGCCGGTTTCGGTCGGGATCGCCGCCGTCATCACCATCTTCAGCGGCGGATTCGCGGCGGTTCTGGCGACGCAGTTTCTGTTCACCTGGATTGCCAAATCCTTCCATCATTCCGCTGTTGCGCTGGTGATCGGTATTTTGCCGGCAGGTCCGCGGCTTCGCGTGATGAGCGGCATCGGAATCGCCGCATCGGCCGGCTCCCTGGCCTCTGCCGTCATTCTGATGGTTGTGCAGGATACTCTCGGTTTGCCCGCGGCATTCACGGTGCTGGCTGTCTTTCTCGGCGTCATGGCCGTCTGTGTGAAGCCCCTCGAGCTTGTCTGGCAGCAGGAACTGAGCCGCGTGCTCGAACATGCGGCGGTGACGTCCACCGGGGACCGGATCGTCGCCATCGACTCCCTGCGAGCGGTATCGCCCGCGGAACGGCTTCGCAGGCTTGAATTTCTGCTTCGCGGAAGCGAAGAGGATCATCTGGCGGCCCTGGATCTGCTGGATGACGTGCCCCGCGCCGGCAGCGAACGTATATTGATAGATTTACTGCGAAGGGAGTCATCCCCGAAAGTCCGGGCCGGCGCCGTCCGCCGGCTTGTGACCCATGGAGCGGCAGCCTCCCGGTGGGCCGGAGCGGATCTGCTGGCATCCGGGGAAGCCGACCCGAGAGTTCTGGCGAATCTTCTGGAAGGGCTTGCGGAGCTTGACATCGGCGGATCATTTCTGCCGGGAATCCGGAACTGCCTGTCTCATGCTCATCATCGAGTGCGCTCAGCTGCTGCCGAAGCGGTTATCCGCCTGAGCGAGGCTCCCGACGACATTGAAACCGCCCTGCGCAGTCTGTGCGGGATGCGGGTCTCTGCCGACTCGTTTGAACGTGCGGCTGCCATAGCGGTTCTGGGCCGGCTTCAGCATGAGGCGTTCCTCGACGAACTGCGTGTCGGTCTCGACGATGCGGATGAACGCGTTGCGGGCCAGGCGGTTGCGGCCCTGCAGCGGCTTTTGCTTCCCGAGGCTGCGCAGGCGCTCAGAAACGCGGCGGGAAAGCTTCCGAAGAGGCTTGCCGCCGAAGCCGAAGCCGCCGCGGAGTCGGTCGAGATGCTTACCTGCAGTGGTATTTCCCAGGTCCTTGAAGGTCTGGAACCGCTGGAACGGGCAAAAGTCGTGGCCAGGCTCGGCGACTGGCGGCATGACTCGCGGGTCTACCTGCTCATCAGAGCATTGCAGATCGAGCCGGCCCAGCTTCGCGCGGCGCTTGTCGCCTCGATCGAAAAAATCGAGTCTCAGCCGGTTCGCGGCCTGATGACCCGCGCCTTCGGCCAGAGTGGGAGTGCGGTTATCTGGCACGCGGAGCAGTTTGCCGCCGGGATCAGTGACCTGGCCGTCAGCGATCTGCCCGATATCGCGCTGCTTCTCCGGCTGATGCGCGAGCATGGAACGTCTGAATGCATCGAAGTTCTGCTGCTTCCGCTCCTGGACCGTATCGAGCGCGATATCACCGCGACTCCGCCGACCCGGGCGCCCGAATCTGATCTGCGCTTCAAACTCGCCGTGACCGTCGCTTCAACCCGGGCGACCGATTCCGCCGGGGTCGTGGACGCTCTCGATCGTGCCCTGCGCGGCGACCGGTTTACTGCCTCGCTTTCCTGGGAATATCTCGAACTCCAGCTTGGCAAGCCGGTCGTCGGGCGTCTCGCCCGGCTGGTGAAAACGGCGGCAGCGGCCCGGCCGCATCTGCTACAATCAGGGAATAATCCGGATGAATGATCGAAAACGAAACAGAATGCGACCGGTGATGCTTTTCGCGGCCATTGCCCTCGCGGCAGCGTTCGCGGGCTGCGGCGCGGAGCGCAACGTCGAGTCGCTCAGACTCGAAATCGATGAACGGCCCCCGCTTCGCTTCGGCGTTTTCCCGTTTCTCGAACGGGGCGAACTCGAACGAGCGCTGTCACCCCTGATGAACTACCTCGCCGGCCGGCTCGGCCGTGAAGTCAAAATCAATGTCGTTGCCGACTATACCGATCTCGAACGCCTGGTCAGGCAGCGGCGGATCGATATCGGCTGGTTTTCCCCAAGATCCAGGCAGGGGGGGGCGCAGGGCGTGATGATCCCGATCTGCCGACCGCGGACATCGGCCGGAAGCTATCACGGCGTCATCGTTGCAAAGCGCGGTTCCGGCGTTCACACCCTTTCCGATCTCGCCTCGGGCAGTTTCGCCTACGTCGACAGGGGCTCGAAAAGCGGCTTCTTGTATCCGAATCTCCTGTTTGCCGAGCAGGGCATCGATCCACTGCGGTTTTTTAACGGCATCCACTGGGCGGGCAATCATGAAAAATGTATCCAGGGAGTGCTGGACGGGCGATGGACGGCTGCCGCCGTCACGTCGCTCGTCATGAGAAACGGCTCCGAGTCCGCTTCCATCGCCGACAGGCTTGTAGTGATCGCGACGACCGCGGCGATTCTGACCGACCCGATCGTTTTTCGGGAAGGCGCTGCCGGCCTCGCTGTTGCGTCGCTCAGCGACCTTTTTTTGAATATCGCATCCGAGCCGGCCGGCCGCCGCGTCATCGCGAGTCTTTCTATAACGTTAGGTATAAAAGGTTTTGACCGCATCCCGGAGGGTGACCGATGAGGTGCGACGAGCCCGGAGGCCGTTTCCGGCCAGGCAGAGGAGTCCAGGGAGTTCGCGGACCCTGGCTTGATTCGACTCAGCCGGTCCAGCTTCCCGAGTCTGATGAGCCGGTTCATCTCGTCTGTTTCGATGCGAGCGAGCGGGAAACAATTCTCAGGCATATGACCGTTCGCGGTCGGAAAGAGCTGCCCGGTTCCCCTTCGCCGGTATTTCAGGGGACGATCGACGATCGGGAAGTGACGCTGCTGCGCCTGCCATTCGGAGACAACCCGGCGCTCCTCCGCCAGGTCGTTCAGGAGCACATCGCCGCCGTGCATCCCCGGTATATCGTGGCGCTCGGCTCGTGCATGGCATTTGCCGAGGATCTCGAGCCGGGCGACGTGCTCGTCACGCGCCAGGCGATCTGCGGCTCCGAACGCATCGAAATTCCCCCGATTCCACAGATTGAAGCGCTCTGGCGGGCGGTTCCCCACCAGATGAACGTCAGGGAGGGGACGACCCTTACCGTGCGCCGTTTCGTCGGCTCACAGGCTGACAGAGAGCGTCTTCGTGCCGAGCACCCGGATGCCGACATGCTCGAGATGGAGGATTTTCATCTCGCCGGGCTTTTCAAGGCGGCGGGAATTGGTTTCATAAGCCTTCGTGCCGTTACCGACCGGGGTGACTTCGGCGATCATCTCGACAATCTCGGGCTTGCGATCGATCGGACGCTGCTTCTGGCAAGACGCCTGCTCAGGCAGCTCTCGATGGAGCGGCGGCTGTCTTTCCTTTCAAACCCGCCAACTCTGGAGATTCCCTACCGCATCCTCCTGCGCACGCCCGGCAGGGAAATGACGCTGCCGGCGGCCGTTCGGACAGCCCGGAAAGCGGTTCGCGGCTTTGCGCTGGGCCGGATTCTCTCTGACGATACCAGGCTCGAAATCGTGATTCTGCCTGAGGGGCCGCTCTCCGCCTGGAGTGCGGTCCCGGGCGGGCGCGCGGCGGTTGTTGAAACGGCCGGCTGGGTGTTTCTCCACGCAGCGGAAGATCGGTTCGCGAAGCTTATTCTTCGGCCGGATGCGCTTGACGATCCGCCCGGCACCGCTCTTGCCGCCGTGGTCCGGCATGCAGCCGTCATCGATGTGGCAGCACAGGGCCCCGACGCCCCGGAGGGGCGTATGCCTGCGCCCCGGGGCGTTCATGTTCAAGGCCTGAACTCGATATCGGCGGAACCCGAAGAAGGGCTTCTTGCCGCGACCACCCTCGAAGAATGTCTTGCAAACGGCTTTCCGGTCGTCGATTCTGCCGATGCAACCATCTGGATCTACAGAACCGCGAATGCCGATGCGACATCCTATTTCGAACCTCCGTATGAACTTCCGATGCGCTTTCCCGGCCCGCCGACACCCGGAACGGCGCTTATCGCCACGGGACTCGGGCCGGCGATCGATCCCGAAGCCGCCGGCGGCGAGGCTGCCGACGTGCTCATGCTTGGTGACGAGCAGTGCGGCAGGCTCATCAACTACCTGGAAGATCTCGGTGCCGCGCCGTTCGGCGCTGCCGATGTGTTCCGATACCCCGGCGTGGCGCAACGGCTTGGCCGTGAAGCGGCAGTCCTGAGCCGGCTGGACCGTCGTGGTCTCCTGACGCAGATCGGGCTGAATACACTCCGTTTCGATCCGGTCACGCTGCGACGCATCTACTCGCCGGCCTATGACAAATTCTTTCGCGGATACTTCACTCCCAGACGTGAAGCCCCGGCCAGGCTCAGTTATCTGATTCTCTCGAGCCGCGGCTGCGGAAACCGGTGCAGCATCTGCTGCTCGGGCGGTTTTCAGCCCTTTACCGCGCTGAAGCCGGAGCTGGTGACCGACCTGCTGAAGCGCATCAAGGAAATCGCGCTGCTGCAGCCCGGCGAGTTCATCGACGTCTTTTTTCTGGATTCCTACTTCAACCGCGACCCCGAACGGATCGTGCAGCTTGCTGCCGGGATCGCTTCAGAAGGTCTCAGGCCCTGGTTCGAATTCTATGTGCGCCACAGCGGGCTGCTGGGTTTTCTTCGCCGAAGCGAGCCTGGAAAACGGGGAACGGTGCGTGCGGACCTGGTCAAGGCATACCGCGATCTCGGGATAGATGAAATAGTTCTTGGTATTGACTCTTTCACCGACGACTCGATACGGCTGCTCAAGACAGATACGCTGCGGCTCGCCCTTGAAGGGGAATCGGCCTACCCGGCCTATACGTTCGATGAAATCGAGGCGGTGCTGACGGCGATAGAAGCCGAGGGGATGTCGTCCAGATGCTTTCTGCTGATGAACAACCCGTTTGTCAGTGATGCCGACCGGGTGAAAACGTATTACAACCTCGCGAAACTTGCCCTGAGCCTGCGCAGATTCAGAATCGATCTCGAATCGTCAAGCCGCGTGAATGAGCTGAAGCCATTTCCAGGGGCGCCGATGACGCGGGTCGCGGAGCAAATCGACGGAATCATTCACGATGGACGTTTCGTCTACCGGTCCCCGATCGGCAAGATCGAGTCCTGGCTCGAGTTCGAGCGCTTCGGCGAACGCCGCGAATCTTCGCCCGCGCGCCACAGATTTCTCGTCAGTTTTCAGGAATCGCGCGCCAGACTGATCGGCAGGGTTTCGCTGCTTCTCAAAACGGAGTCGTCGCGCATCGACAGCGAACCCGCAAACATGCTGCTCGTCGCAGAAACCATTCTGGCACTTGAAAGGAACCTCGCTGGTGCGATCAAGCCGTGGCTGACCGAATTCAAGGACAGAAGGGCAACAGAACGGTTTCTTCAAGACGCCGCCACAGAGCTTGCGAACCTGTT
>CAZQYQ010000187.1:0-9340 GCA_964597625.1 uncultured bacterium | reverse complement strand
TCATGTCGAAACACTCGGAAACCATCTGCTGGGGCATCATCGAGGAGCTTCACCGGGGCGTGACCTACCTCAACGGTCGCGGGGCCTATTCCAACAAACCGCTGGATGTGCTGTTGACCGCGGTCCGGCGCAACCAGGTTCCGCAGCTCGAAGAGCTGGTCTACGAGATCGATCCGAGGGCATTCATCATCGTGACCGATGCACGAAGGGTCATCGGAAAAGGCTTCACCTCACTCGAAGAGGAACTCGCCGGCATGAAGGAAATCACCGGCGGCTCCATGCCCAACGTGCCGGCTCCCGACGAGAGGAGTCGGAGCGGCAGCCCCGGACGTCTGGACGACCCCGGCGTGGAATGAGGGAAGACCGTTACCTCATTGCCGTGCCGGATGGCGCCGGTTCAGCGCGGCCGACGGCGTTGCGGACGGCGAGCAGCTCGATCAGCAGCGGTTCAAGGCGGTCGAGAGGCAGAATATTATCGGCATCGGATGGCGAGCGGGATGGTTCGGGATGAACTTCCAGAAAAATGCCGTCGATGCTCCCGGTCGCCATCGCTGCCCGTGACAGACAGGGGATATACTCCCGCTGACCGCCGGTGCGATCACCCGCCGCGCCCGGCAGCTGCAGCGAATGTGTCGCATCGAAGACAACCGCATCGGCCCATTGCCTCATGATCGGCAGGCAGCGCATGTCCACGACGAGATTGCCGTAGCCGAACGACGTCCCCCGCTCGGTCAGGATCAGCTCCGCGTCCGGCCGGACAGCTTTGACTTTCGTTACGATGTGGCGGGTGTCCCAGGGCGACAGAAACTGGCCTTTTTTCACATTGATCGTCCGGCAGACCCGTGCGGCGGCCTGCAGCAGATCCGTCTGTCGACACAGAAACGCGGGAATCTGCAGAACGTCGCACACCCGTGCGGCCGCGTCCGTCTGGTCGGGCAGATGAATGTCGGTCAGAAGGGGCAGCCCGGTGCGGCGTTTGACCTCGGCGAGGATCTCCAGGCCCGCGGCCATGCCGGGGCCACGCTGCCCTTCGCCGGATGTGCGGTTCGCCTTGTCGAAGCTTGCCTTGAAAATCGCCGGCAGACCCAGCCTGGACGTGACGTCTTTCAGCCTGCCTGCGATCAGCAGCGCCTCGTCGAGATCCTGAAGAACGCACGGGCCCGCAATGACGAAAAACGGTGCGTTGCCGGCATGCTCGCGCAGGCTGAATGTCCTGTAAAAGTCGGCCATATCCGTTACTTCCCTTCGGCGAGTTTCGCTGCAGCGGCCGCGAAAAGGCCGGCGAACAGAGGATGCGGCTTGCCGGGTCTGGATTTGAACTCGGGGTGGAACTGGCAGGCCATGAAGAACGGGTGGTCAGCCAGTTCGATCATCTCGACGAGTCGCTGATCGGGGCTGGTGCCGCAGAACGTCAGACCCTTACCGGCGAGCCTGGCCCGGTACTCGTTGTTCACTTCGAACCGGTGGCGGTGCCGCTCGTAAACGAGAGTCGTGCCGTACAGCTTCTCCGCGCGGGTTCCTTCGGCGAGCCGGCAGGGATACGTTCCGAGACGCATGGTGCCGCCCTTGAGCACGCCATCCTGGTCCGGCATGAGGCTGATGACGGGGTGAGGGGTCTCTGGCGCAATCTCGCTGGAATGGGCGCCTTCAAGGCCGGCGACCGTGCGCGCGAACTCGATGACGGCACATTGCATTCCGAGACATATTCCAAGAAATGGAACGCGGTTTTCGCGGCAGTACCGGATCGCCTGGATCTTGCCTTCGGTGCCGCGATCTCCGAACCCGCCCGGAACGATGACGCCGTGCAGACCCGCGAGGAGTCCGGGCGCGCTTTCCTGCTCTATCTGTTCCGCCGATATCCAGACCAGCTCGAGACCCGCATCCTCCGAGGGAAGAGCGGCATGGGTGATCGACTCGATGACGCTCAGATACGCGTCGGCGATCCTCGTGTATTTGCCGACAAGCCCGATGCGCACTTTCCGCGGTTTTTTGCGGCGGAAACGGTCGACAATCGTCTGTTTCCAGGACTCGAGAGCGGTCGCTGGCGGCTGGGCCTTGTCCGTCAGGTTGAGCCGCTTGAGAACCAGATCCGCGAGGCCCTGTTCCTCCATCAGAAGAGGAATTTCATAGAGGCAGTCCACGTCTTTGGCTTCGAGGACGTGGTCCTGATCGATGTCGCAGAACAAGGAAAGCTTGGCGCGGGCATCAACCGTGAGGGGTTTCTGGGTCCGGCAGACAATGACATCGGGAGACAGGCCTATGGCGCGCATTTCGCGGACCGAGTGCTGCGTCGGCTTCGTCTTCATTTCACCGATGACCTTTGAGTACGGAATGAACGTGACGTGAACGTAACAGACTTTGTCGCGCCCGATGTCGTTCCGCATCTGACGGATCGCTTCGAGATAGGGTTGCCCCTCGATGTCCCCGACCGTGCCGCCGACTTCGACGATCGTGACGTCGGCATCGTTGATGTGGGCAACCCGGTTGATCATTTCCTTGATCGCATTGGTTATATGGGGAATCACCTGGACCGTCGCACCCAGATAATCGCCGCGGCGCTCCTTGGCGATGACCTGCGAGTAGATCTGGCCCGTCGTGATGCTGTTGTATCGTGTCAGATTTACATCGATGAAACGCTCGTAATGGCCGAGATCGAGGTCGGTTTCGGCTCCGTCTTCCGTCACGTAGACCTCGCCGTGCTGATAGGGGCTCATCGTGCCCGGATCCACGTTCAGATACGGATCACACTTCATGATCGTGACCTTGAAGCCGCGCGCTTTGAGCAGGCAGCCGAGCGACGCCGCGGTAATTCCCTTGCCGAGCGAAGATAGAACACCACCGGTAACGAATACGAAGTATGACATCAGGGAGCCCTCTCTTTGAAGACAGCCCGCACACGATCGAGATCGGCCGGTGTATCGACGCCGAGGGTCTCGCGTGAAGCGGGCACGAGCCGGATGCGGATACCATGATACAGAGCACGTAACTGCTCGAGACTTTCGCATTTCTCGAGGTCGCAGGGCGGCAACAAGACGAGCCTGCGCAGGGTTTCCCGACGATATCCATAGACGCCGATATGTTTCCTTGGGGCGAACCCGTCGGACGTGCGCGGATACGGAATAAGGCTGCGGGAGAAGAAAAGTGCGTTGCCGGACGCATCCGCAACGACTTTGACGGCGTTGGGATTCGCGCGGTCGGCCTCGGCGAGGGGATACCACAGGGTGGCCATTTCCACGGAGGGATCGGCGAACGATGCGGTCAGTCGTTTCAGGCCCTCCGCATCGATCAGCGGTTCGTCGCCCTGAACGTTGACATACACGTCGGCATCGACGGTATCGGCAATAATGGCGGTCCGCGCGGTTCCCGAGGGGAGAGCCGGGTCGGTCAGCCGGGCTTCGAATCCCGCACGGGTCACGACAGCCGCGATGCGTTCACTGTCTGTCGCGACCAGGACGCGGTCGAAGGCACCGCTGGCGGCGGCGGCCATGACGGTGCGCACGATCAGCGGTCTGCCTGCCACATCCGCGAGCATCTTCTCGGGAAGCCGCGTCGAAGCCAGGCGTGCCGGAACGACGCCCAGAACCGTGTAGCCTCGATCAGTGCCCATGGGAATTCAGGATCCTTGTCGTGGAATGGCCCTCGACCAGCGGATACACGACGACCCGCCCGCCCGCGGCCTCGACGACGTCGGCGCCGACGATCGTGTCCCGCGTGTAATCGCCGCCTTTGACCAGGATGCTCGGAACGATGCGTGTGATCAGCTCGAGAGGGGTGTCCTCCTCAAAGCCGATGACATAGTCAACGCATGCAAGCGCCGAGAGCACCGAGGCTCTGTCATGGAACGGGTGGAACGGCCGCGACGGGCCTTTCAGGCGATGGACGGAATCATCCGTGTTCAGCCCCACCACGAGCAGATCCCCTTCGGCCCGGGAAGACTGGAGCAGAGCCACGTGACCCGGGTGCAGGATATCGAAACAGCCGTTCGTGAAGACCATGCGCAGTTTCGCTGCCGCCGTTGCCTTCGCGAGCCGGTCGATTTCAGTTCCGCTCAGAATGCGGCCGGCGGGCATGGCCGGCTTTGCCTTTTCTGGGAACAGCGTCGCCTCGACGATCCGGCACAGGCTGTGGATCAGCGCGGCATGGACTTCCTGAATTCGGGGCGTCTCGGGGCTGGGTGCGCGCAGCGTGACGTCGGCGATGGCGGAAAGCGCAGAATCGGCGGGGCCGGTGATGGCAATGACCCGCATGTCGCGCTCGTGGGCTGCGTCGGCTGCTTTCACGGCATTTTTCGAGTTGCCGCTTGTAGATATAGCTACGAGTATATCTCCCCTGCGGCCGAGCGCCAGCACCTGGCGCCGGAAAATCTCTTCATAGCCGTAATCGTTCCCGATCGCGGTGATGGCGGCCGAGCCGCATGTCAACGCAATGCCGGCGAGCGGTGGCCGGTCATACAGAAAGCGTCCGGTGAGTTCGCCGACCATATGCTCCGCATCGGAGGCGGAGCCGCCGTTCCCGCAGACGAGCACCTGGCCACCGGTTGAAAGACTGGTGCAGAGCAGCATCGCGGCCTGGCCGAACCGGTCGCCCAGCCCGTCCGATACGCTGCCCAGGGTTCGGCGAAGAGCCGCCAGATCCTCGTTCCAGCAGGATGCGGCAGCGGATATCGTCATCTCTGATGCTGTCTGTTTCATGCGGATACCGGGTTTTCACCGCTCTGAAGATTGATCCGGTCGTAATGATCGAGAACGGCTTTCGGAGTCGCCACGGCGGTCCCCACGATCGCCACGACGACACCCGCGGCCAGATTGGCGATTTCGGCGGCTTCGGACATCGGGCAGCCGGCGGCGAGCGCCAGACTGAAGGTCGCGATGACGGTGTCGCCGGCGCCGGTCACATCGAACACGTCGAGGGCCCGCGTCGGAATCGTCATCGGCTTCCTTCCGCGCTCGAACAGGCTCATTCCGTGTTCGCCACGGGTGATCAGCGCGGCATCGAGCTTGAGGTGCTTCAACAGGTCGGTGCCGGCTTTGATGACATCATCCTCGGATTCGAACTTCCGGCCGAGGAGTTCTTCGGCTTCGCGCGTATTCGGAGTAATGATCGTTGCGCCTTTATACAGCAAACCGTTTTTGGGCCTCGGGTCGATCGACACGAACTTGCCGGCGCCCTTGAACCGCTCGATGATCTGGCTGAGCAGTTCGGCGACGATGACGCCTTTGGAGTAATCGGAAACGACAACGCCGTTCAACTCGGGGGCCTTTTTCCAGAGAGCTTCCGCAAGATGCTTTTGACACCGGTAATCGATCGCATCTGTGAATTCGCGGTCGATGCGGAGCATCTGCTGATTCTGGCCGAGGACGCGCGTCTTTACCGTCGTGCGGCGTCCCGAATCCGCAATAAGCCCCGTGGTGCCGATATTGTCTGATTTCAGCGATTCTGCCAGCCGTCTTCCGGCGCCGTCGTCGCCGATGATGCCGAAAATCTCGGCTTTGGCGCCGAGCGCGACCAGGTTGCTTGCCACGTTCGCTGCTCCGCCCGGGCGCCATGTTTCGCTTTTGATCTGAACGATGGGAACAGGAGCTTCGGGGGAAATGCGTTCAACCTTGCCCCAGACGAACTCGTCGAGCATCACGTCGCCCAGCACCGCGATGTGGATTTTTGAAAATTTTGACAGAACGCTTTTGAGACGCGCGCGGGTGATCATCGGTTGCGAAGCCTTTCGAAAAGTGCCAGCGCGATCAGGGGAACCATGATCTCGTGATGGCCGGTGAGGTGGAAGCCTTGTCCGATGCCGATGCTGGGCCGTTTCACGACATTCGTCGTCGCCCGGTACTGGATCAGCATATCCATGTCGATCGTCGTGAGGCCCTGCAGGTGGCGGCCGAGATTGTGAGCCCGGGAAACCGCTTTGAGAAACACTTCCGGAAGGATGACGGCCGAGCCGAGATTCCAGTAGACGCCGCCCTCGAGTTCGCCGACCTGGTCGCAGACGATCTCGAAATCCCGGAAGCTCGTCGAACCGATACTTGCCCCGTCAACCTCGGGATGGAGATGGATGAAATCCGTGCCGATCGCGACGTGAACGGTGCAGGGAATTCCCATCTTCCCCGACTGCCAGACGAGGCTTTCCTGACGGTAGGGGAACCGTCCGGGGTCGGCTTCCATCGCGGCATAAAGACTCTGGCCGAGGCCCATGCCCCGTTCAGCGCCTTCCCGGATCGCTTTTCCCATCCAGGCGCCGGTTTCCTCGACAAAACCGAAACGGCCCCGCGCGAGCTCTTTTCCGACATCCTCGGACGTTTCCCCGAAGGCGGCGAGTTCGAAATCATGGATGGATCCCGCTCCGTTCAAAGCGATTCCGGTCAGGATCTTCGCTTCGATCAATTTGATCAGAAGAGGCGCAAGGCCGCATTTAATCACATGAGCGCCCATGCCGAGCATGACCGGCCTGCCATGTCTGCGGGCATTCACGATGGCGTCGACAGCCTGCAGAAACGTCTTTCCCGCGTGAATGGCGGGGATACACTCGATCAGCCCCTGGATGGATGGCGGATCGGCCGGAACGTTGCCGAAATCGGCGCGTGTGACCAGATTATGGCGTTCGGCCATGGGATAGAAGGTCAGATGCGGCTTTGTGCGTTCTGTCGTCATTGGTTTCATCGGCCTCCGTCGCTGGACGACGAAGTCTAGCACCGGCAGCGGGCGTCGTCAAGCGGCTTCCAATGCTGATTCGCGGCTTGACCTGCAGCCCCGTGCTCTGATATGGTTGAGCTCATTCGCATCGGGAGGCTTCATGAATGAATTCGATGACAACACGTTCGACGTGCTTGTTTCTTGCCATAACGGGACTGGTGCTGCTGACGTTCGTGACGGGCTGCGGCGGCAAATCCTCCACCGCCACCGGGGCGGCAGCGCCGAAAGTGGACCAGTTCGGCGTTCGCGAAGGACTGCCGCACGATACGATCACCGCGCTCGCCGTGTTCGGCAACCAGCTCTGGGCCGGCACAAAGGGCGGACTGGCACGGTATGACGGCGTGAACTGGCAGGTGCATGTCACGAAGAACACGAATGCGCTTGGTTCCAACGAAATAACCTCGCTGACGTCGGCCGGCGGCTCCATTCTGATCGGCACCGACAACGGCGTGACCCGGTATGACGGCAGCAACTGGGGCCAGGTCATGTCGGGGTCGCGTGCGCGGTCCGTCGCCGCAAAAGACGGCCTGATGGCCGTCGCGACGGCTCATGGGCTGGAATACTCGACCGGTGCTCAGTTTCAGTCGTTCGGCAAAGAGAATGCGGGGCTTACCTCGGATGAGGCGACGAGCGTCGGGTTCGACGGGAAGGGCAATCTCTGGGTTGGGATGCAGCTCGGCATGGGACAGCTGAACGGCCAGATGTTCGTCAATCACAGCGGGCCCGCGAAAACGGTCATGGGCAACTCGCTTGTCGATATCAAGCCGAGCCCGGCGACCTGCCAGCTCATCGGAAACAACATCACCACGATCGTTCCTTATCATGGAATGATGGCTATCGGCACGACTTCAGGCCTTTCGATAACCGATATGGGCTCGAGCTGGACCAATTACACCGCGCCTCACAAGGAATGGGTTCAGCGTGGCAACAACATCGTCGAGGAGACGATGCCCGGAAACAGCCCGATGCCGGGCAATCTGGTCACGTCGATAGCCGTGCTGCCCGGGGACAGCGGGCTTGTGATCGGCACGAACCGCGGCCTTGCCGTGCTGCGCGATGCGACGTGGGTCGATCTCACGGGCAAGCTCCCGGCGCTCAAGTCCGGGCAGGTTACGTCGGTTGCTGTTCAGGGAGACCAGCTGTGGGTGGGCACTCCGAACGGGCTTTATCGCGTTTCGGGCTTGTCGGCCCTGATCGGAACGGAAGGCACGAAATGAACGCCAGATGCCCTGTGAGATCGGCCCGAACGGCCCGTCTCTGCTGTATTGCCGGCCTGTCGGCCGTTTTCCTGGCTTCCGAAGCATGGGCCGCGGGGACCGGGACCGCCATGGCGACCGCGGTGCCGTCGGGAGTTGCCAGTGGCGCGGGACTCCTTTCACAGCTTCCACCGGAGGTCAATTTCGTCGTGACGACGCTTGGCTTCGGCGGAATTGCCGGCTGGTGCGTCGGATTCACGCTCAAAAAGTTCGCGAAGATGGCCGCCCTCCTGATTGGAACGATATTTATCGCTATTCAGTACCTGGCGTATAATCACTACGTGACCGTTGACTGGGAAAAAGTCCGGCACACGGTTCCGGAGAGCGGTGTTCAGCAGCTCTGGGCGGGCCTGATGTCCGTGTTTACCTATAACGTCCCGTTTGCCGGCGCTTTCGCCGCCGGGTTATTCATAGGGTTCAGGCAGGGCTGACCGGAGATACGTCCACCGAAGAAAAGAACGACCGCCGGAGCTTCGAAAAGCCCCGGCGGTCGTCTGTTTCTCGCTGTGTTTTTTGTTATTTCGGGTAAATCTTGATGACGTTTTTCACTTCCATGGTGCCCGATGCCGCGCTGACACGATGCGTCGTTCCGTAGATCACGATCCGCTGGTTCTGAAGGGGTTTCAGCTTTTCATACCAGGCATCATCGAGCACGTCGAGCCCGAGATCCCGGGGTCGCAGCGAATCTTCCTTGATATAAATGCGCTTGTTCTTGAGAACGACCTTGCCGCGCACGGCCTCTTCCTGGGTCCAGATCTGGGGCTGTTCCTTCTCGTGCTTCTTGCGGCCCTTGCCTTTTCTGTCCTTCGATGTTCCTTCCTCTTCGGGAAGATACTGCTTCGGGTTTTTCACGCGATCTGCATACAGGGCATTCCAGATCATGACCTGCTGAGCGGCACCGCTTGCGACCTGAGCCTGGTCGGCATACTCGGTGGCGACATTCCCTTCAAGATCGACGGCGATGATGTTTCCGTATTGAATGGGCCGTTTCGGGCGGCTCTGCTGTTTCGCGCTCGGAAGATTGAAGCTGATATAGTTGCCGGCCGTCAGCTGTGCCGGTGCCGAAGCGGCGTTCGGAACCTGGAGAATCAGGAGCGAAGCGCGGTCGCGATACAGCGATTCCACTTTGCCGATGACCCTGACCGGCATAGCCCACGCGGAGATCGCGATGGATGCCGAAATGACGGCTGCAAAACCGATGCGCAGCGTGTTTGTGTTCAGCCGGGAGCGAAGATTCATGTCCGTCTCCTTGAGGTTTCCAGAATGTGGAGGGATGGTACCACAATCTCATGAAAAAACAAAACCCGCTCGACATCTCTGCCGAGCGGGTCTGTCCGGTCGGGGCGACTGGACTCGAACCAGCGACTTCATGGTCCCGAACCATGCGCGCT
>CAZQYQ010000186.1:0-9402 GCA_964597625.1 uncultured bacterium | reverse complement strand
CATGATCTCGACATCGATGGTGAAACGGATCGAGGAAGAGCGGATCGGTATTCTGCTGCTCGACGCTGCCAGCGATCCGCGCTTCCAGGTTGCCCGGTCGGTGATCGCCCAGGGCATCAGAAGCGCCATGGCTGTGCCGTTGCTCTACAGCGACACGCTTCTCGGCATCATCATCATCGATTCGCAGATCGCCACGCACGCGTTTTCCGAAAAGGATCTTCAGATTCTCACCACGCTGGCGAACCAAGCGGCACTTCTCGTCGCAAACGCAGGCCTGGCACGCAAGAATGAGGAAGCGGCCACAACCCGTGCGCGCCTGCAGAGGTTATTCTCCCCTGTCATCGCGGAATACGTCGCGAGCGGAAAGCTCGAAGTGAAGCAGGGCGGCGTGCCGATGCGGGCAACGATGCTGTTTTCCGATATCCGCAATTTCACGTCGATGTCTGAAACGATGGATGCCGGCGAGATCGTCAGTCTCCTGAACGCCTATTTCGAGCGCATGGTGGACGTCGTGTTCTCATTCGATGGCACGCTCGACAAGTTCGTCGGCGACGGCATGATCGCGCTGTTCGGCGCCCCGGCCAACCGCCCCGACGACGCCCTGCGGGCCGTTCGCACCGCTCTCCGCATGCAGAAGGCGCTGGCCGAATTCAACATCGAACGGGAACGCACCGGGAAACTGCCGATCAAAACCGGCATCGGGATCAACACCGGGGAAGTGGTCGCCGGCTACATCGGCAGCTCGAAAGCTCTTCAATACACCGTCATCGGCGCCCCGGTCAATCTCGCAAGCCGGCTCTGCTCGCTCGCCCGCGATGCGAACACGATCATCATCAGCGAATCCACCTGGAACGAGGTGCATACGGCGTTCGAAACCCGTGAACTCGAACCGGTCCCGATCAAGGGCATTTCCCACCCTCTCAAGACGTTCTCCGTCCTCGGCGAAACGCCCGCCCCCCCTCCACCCGTCCAGCCCTCAGCTGAATTCAGCTGATCGTTTTCTTTGTATTGCCTATCAACGAGAAGAAACGCAGGTTATGATTTGCTTTTGAAGATCGCCTTCGAGGCAGATTGCCCCAGCTGCCAGAAGCCCTTTATTTCCGGACCAGTCGGGGGTTTCAGCGAAAGGCTTGAGAACGAACAGCGGCCGCCTGAGTTTCATTGCCCATTTCGCGGTGATGAGAGAGCCGCTGTTTTCGCCAGCCTGGACGACGATGACGGCGTCGGCAAGAGCGGCCAGAAGCCTGTTGCGGGTCGGGAAAAAACTTCGGCGCGGAGGGGCGCCGGGCAGAAGTTCAGTCATCAGACCGCCGCTTCGGGCAATTTCCTCGATGAGAATGTTGTTGCAGGCCGGGTAGCTGATGTCGATCCCGTTGGCCAGAACGGCTGATGTGCGCATGCCATTTTCAAGCGCCGCACGATGAGCCGATGCGTCGATACCGACAGCGGCACCGCTGAGGATTTCCCAGCGGATCACCGCATGCCGCTGATTATCGGCTATCCCGGTAACCAGGCTTCTCAGCCAGGGTATCGTTTCAGACACAGCCCCTCGCGATCCGACAATGCAGAGGCGCTTGATCGACGGTTTCCGGATCGCATTCTTCTTTTTCACGTCATCTTCAGACGAGAGATTTCTATCGGGGTCAATATTGATCTCGGAAGAACTCCGGACATTTTCTCCATCCGGGTTTTCCTGCCAGGATCCGCGCAGAAAGACGATCGGGGGTGGTTCGCTCAGATCGAGCAGGCGCGCCGGGTATCCGGGCCCACCGGCCCAGTGGGTCGTGGCCCCGGCCAGTCGGGCTCGCCCGGCCCACTCCGCAATCGGTCCGGCCCGTTTCTGCCGGGTCGGACCGACCCGGGCAACCCGGCTTTCCTTCGAAGCGTTCCATGCCGCCAGTGCCGCTGATGGGAGGCCGTGGGCGCGAATCAGCTCGATGAAGCGGCGCGCCCCCACCCCGGGCAGGCGGCTCAATGTCACAGCGGCTTCGAGTTCTTCCCCCATGCTGTTTTCCGATCAACCGATTTTGGCGACGACGACAGTGATGTCGTCGGCCTGGGGTCCGGGTTTAGCCATCTGCCTGTGCCAGTTGCGGATCGAGTGTTCGGTCGCTTCGGCAGAACTGCCCATCAGCCCCGGCAGGGCCGCCAGGAAACGGCTGTATCCAAGAGCCTGATTGTCGAGCGCTTCAGCTTCGATCAAGCCATCGGTGTAGAGAATGAGCTGATCGCCGGCTTCGAACCCAAACTCGCTCGACGAAAACGAGTTGCGCTTCGACGAACCCAGCGGAAAAGAGCGTTCGCCGACAATCGGAATCGTCTGCGGTCCACGAACCACGAACGGATCATTGTGCCCGGCGTTGGCAAACACCATTCGCATGGCCTTTCCATCGAGAAAAGCGATGAAACAGGACATCATTCTTCTGCGATTCAGGACCTTCAGAAGCGTTGTATTGAGACTTCCGAGAATTGCGGCGGGATCGATCGACTGGGTAACCATGTGAGCCACGAGAGCCTTTGCCATGGCCATGACCATCGCGGCACCGACGCCGTGCCCCGAAACATCGCCCACCAGGAGCATCAGTTTTCCGTCAGGCATCGGGAAGAAATCGTAGTAGTCTCCGCCGGCCTGTGTGGCTGAAACGCATGTCCCGTGAATGCCGAACGGCGGCGCAGAAATCGATTTCGTCGGGAACAGGCTTTCCTGAACAATGCGGGCAACTTCCAGATCCGCCATGCCTTCCATCATTTCGTTGAATGTCTGGGAAAGGTCGCCAAGTTCGTCACGATCGAGAATCGGAAGTCTTTTTTCGAACTCGCGCCGTCTCAATGAAGCCACACCCGCGGCGAGATTGCTGATCGGTTCGAGAAATTTGCGGGCCAGAAGCGTGCCGACCGTGGCCCCGGTCAGAAGAATCGCAAGACTGACGATGCCAACCATCCATTGCAGGCGCCCGATTTCGGTACGAATGAACCTGTCTGACGTGATCGCTATCAAGTCGATATTCGAAAGCTCCTGCCCGGGGATGCCGGTCAGGAGGTAGCGGTTCCCATACAGGTCCATGCTGTCCCGGACGGTCTGGCCCTGGCTCCGGACCCTCGCCGAGAACGCGGAAATCTGGGGAAGCCGTTTGAATGAAGCCGGAACGATTACCTGGGAGTTCGATTTTTCAACCGCTATCCATCTCGTATCCTCGAGCTGTCTGCACGTCGCGATCATATACTTCTTCAGATATCTGTCTTCGACTCTCCCGCGCTGCCAGCCGGTCGACAGAAGAAATCGGACCCTGCCGGCCGCGTCCATGACCGGAAGCATGATCTGAATGGATCGCCTGCCGGTGAAGTTGAACTGAATGACGCGGCCGAGCGAGGATGCGATATCTGCATACAACGCCTCGACATCGATTCCGCCGGCCGCGCCGATTTTGAAAACCTGGGACTCTCTGACGTCATCCATGCTGTCTTCGCGGTTATACTGACGGAACAGGTTCGCATAAATCGGCTTGAGCAGTTTTCTGTTGCGTGAGTCGATAAACCCGGACGCCCCATCGATATAATCGATATCGCAGTTTTCGTTCACCAGAAAACCCGCATCCAGTCCGGTCATTTCACGAAACTTTCTCATGCGCGCAATCATCGTTTCCCGGGGTGCCGCGCCGGCCGGAATCATCGGTCCGAGCACGCTCTTGATCAGGCGCTCGATTTCGCCGATGATCATGGGCATCCGACGGTCGAAAAGCAGCAGCGATTTTTCCATTTCATCGTGAACCTGCTTTTCAAGAACGACCCGTTTTTCGCCCAGATAATCGCTTGCAACCAGGCTCATGAAAGCAAGCGGCAGGCCAACCATGTACAGGAACAGGCCGACAAGCTTCCATCGAATCGAAATATACGGAATCCACCTGCCGCTCATGACCATCCAGGTCGGGATGGAAAGCAGCAGAAAAACAGAAACCAGGAGAACTGATACCTGTATTTTTTTTGATGCATGCTTCGGCACAGCTCTGCGGGGTGACCAGACCAGCACTTTGACCGTGGGTCCGATGACCGTGTGAGCCCAGACCGTATCGCCCATCTTCATAACGGCACGCGGAGCAGCCTTGAAAGCCGCCAGGGCTTTTTCAATTTCGCTCAGGTCGGCACCCTGGACGTTGGCGCGGCTGCGCCATTCTTTCGTTTCATCGACGACAAGCGACTTGAGCTGCCTCGAATGCCGGTTAAAATACGCCGCCCTGTCGAGAACGGCGATCGACTCCCAGTTCGGCGAAAAGTTCACATGGGCGATCAGCATCCCGCCTTTATACCAGCCCGACATGATGACAAAGTGGCGGTCCTCTTTGTGCGAGGCCATTCTCAGAGCTCCGAACTTGATCTGTTCGGGCTGCATCATGGACCCGATAAAACTCTGGAACAGGCGCCACTGGCTGACGAGCTTCGAGTTGTCATCCATCAGCGTTTTCGCCTTCATCGCCGCTGCAAGCCTGCGCAGAACAGCGACGGGCGGGGGCCGGTCACACAGTTCGGGAAGCGGTTCCCCGTGCCGGTCGATGAAGGTGAACTCGAAAAGCCCCGGAAATCTGCGGTGCAGCTGCCGTCTGTACAACGCAAACACCTTCGCGGCATCCTGGCTGCCGCTGAAAACCCGTGCAGCAAGAAGACGGAACAGGCGTTCGACAAAGGCGTCCGTTCCGCCGAACTGGTCGAAGCCCGTCACGACTTTTTCCAGTCGTTCATCGAGCTGCCGCTGTTCCTTCGCTTCGAGATCACGCCAGATATTGTTGTATCCGAGCCAGACCAGGATCAGCGGAATTCCAAAAAATACCAGAGAGAATGCAGCCCATCGGATTCCCGGGAACGTCAGACCTGCATGTTCGGTTTCCGTTTGCATGGCCTTATTCAATGCCCTCTCAGACAAACATTTATATAATTACACAAATATATCGATCTTCTTAGTATTTGCTCGCGCCATGGCACGCATCCCGGACCGGTTCATCAGGCGACGCCCCAGGCCTTGAGTTTCATCTGAAGACTCCGAACGGATATTCCCAGAGCCCTGGCCGTGCCGGCTTTTTGTCGGCCGAGTCTGGCGTACGCATCAAGGATGTATTCGCGCTCGACCGCTTCCAGCGGCCTGATGGCCCGATTCGCTTCAACAGCTCCGCCGCCGGGATTCTTTCCGGCGCCGCTCGTCCGAAACGGCGGAATGCAGGTTCTCACGCTCCCGGGAAGATCAGCCGGCTCGATCACATCCGTTTCACACATGGTGACGGCATAATGCATGGCATTTTCAAGCTCGCGCACGTTCCCGGGCCATTCATACTCAATGAGCAGATCAACGGTTTCATGGACCATTCGCAGCGGTTCACGTTGCTGTTCCTTCGCAAACCTCCGCAAAAACGACTCGGCAAGCGCCGGGATATCCTCATGCCGGTCGCGCAGGGGCGGGATCGTTATCACGAACAACCCGAGCCGGTAATACAGATCTTCCCGGAAGCGGCCTTCCCTGACGAGGGTTTCGAGATCACGATTGGTGGCGGCAACAACCCGCGCATCGATTCTGTGAGAACGTGCTGCGCCGACAGGCTGCACTTCACCGCTCTGAAGCACTCTCAGGAGTTTCACCTGCTGAGTGACGGGCATATCGCCGATCTCATCCAGGAAAAGCGTGCCGCCGGCAGCTTCATCGAACCGCCCGGCCCGGTCGCGATCGGCGCCGGTGAAAGCGCCTTTCACATGACCGAACAGCTCGCTTTCGACCAGCTCGCCCGGGAGTGAGCCGGCATTCACGGGGATAAATGGCCTGTCGGCATTCGGTCCCTGCATGTGGATCGCCCTGGCAAGGACTTCTTTTCCTGTTCCGGACTCGCCTCGGAGCAAAACGGGCCCACGGCTTCTGGCGACTTTCCGAACGACATCGCAGATCTGTCTGATCTGCGAATTTTCGCCGAACAGACAACGGCTGGTCCCTGTGACGGCAAGCATATCCGCCGGGACAGATTCATTTTTTGCCCGGATATTACTCATTCCATGGAATTATATACCACAAAATCGGGGTGCCACGAGGGGATCCCTGCGGCTGGAATTGCCGTGCCGGATTATGCCGGATTGACCGAAAGGCTCGTTGGTGCTATACTGAGCAATCCTCAATTCAACTTTTTACAGGAGGTTCTATGGCAGGGTTAACATTGAACGCTGAAGTAAGAACAAAAACAGGGCAGGGTCCTTCCCGCCGTGACCGCGTTTCCGGACTGGTTCCGGCCGTCATCTACGGTCGTGGCGTCGAGAAGCCCGTTCATTGCACGCTGAATCGCCGGGATATCGAATCGATCATCACCAAGGCGCCGCACAACAGCATCTACAAGATCGTTTTCGCCGGCGGCAAAGATCAGGAGCGCGAAGTCATCGTCCGCGAGATTCAGCGCCACACGATCACCCGTCTTTTCTCCCATATCGATTTCCAGGCCATCGATATGACTCACCCGATCAAGATCGATGTCGATCTCAAGTTCGTCGGAGACCCGGTCGGCAAAAAGTCCGGCGCGATTTTCACGACGCAGCTCAAGACCGTCCGCATCGAGTGTCTGCCCACCAAGATTCCGACCGAGCTGGCGCTCGATGTTTCCCCGCTCGACGTCGGCGACTCGTTCCACGTCGTTGATCTTCCGAAGGGCGATTATAAGATTCTCACCAGCCCGAAGTTCACGGTCTGCCAGATGTCCATCGTGAAGGAAGAAGTCGAAGTCGCTCCTGTCGCCGCAGTTACCGCCGAAGGTGCCGCAGCTCCCGCCGAGGGTGCCGCAGCTCCCGCAGCCGGTGCAGCTCCCGCAGCCGGTGCGGCTCCCGCAGCCGGTGCAGCTCCCGCAGCAGCTCACGCCAAGAAGGAAGGCAAGTGAGGGGTTGTTTCAGAAGCATCGCGACCGCTTCCGCCATATGGCGGGAGCGGTTTGTACATACTTTTGTTCTGTCCTGATCAGTTCTGTCCTGTCCGCGCTCTGTCCTCCTGCTAGTACCTGAAACACAGGAGTAAGCGTGAATGAATTTTGAAATCGGTTCCCCTATTGTTCATCCGATCCACGGCGCCGGCGTCCTCAAGCAGATCGAAAAGCGCCAGGTTCGTGGCCGCCTCACCAGCTACTACATCATCGACTTTCCCTACAGTGATCTGGGTCAGGTCATGGTTCCGATCGACATGGCTGATAAAGTCGGACTTCGGAGCATCAACGGCAACTCGAACATCGCCATCATCTTCCAGACCCTCAGCGAAGGGTTCACCGAATGTGATGAAGAGGAAAGCAAGAGCTTTCATCAGCGGTATCGCGAGCATCTCGAGAAAATCCAGAGCGGAGATCTGCGCCAGGTCGCTCATGTCTACCGGCTTCTTTACCGCCGCAGCATGATCAAGCCTTTGGGCACGAAAGACAAGGCTCTGTTCGAAACAGCCAGACAGCTTCTGATTTCTGAAGTCGTCTACGCCAAGAAAGTCGGCGATGAGGAAGCCCGCGCTCTCATCGACGAGGCGATGGAGGATATGATCTTCTGATCCGTCGGCAGGAAGCGTAAAGCCCCTGCCGCTCCCGCACGGCATCTTTGAGTATTTGAGTATGTCCGTGCGGGGGACGTTTCGGGCCCTCCCGGCTATCTGACCGGGTAGCGGCTGCGCCAGATCGGTGTTTCAAACACAGCCGGATTTACCGTCAGCGCCGGCCGTTTTCCAGCCAGCGCTTCGGCCAGTGCTCTTGCGGCCATTCCGGCCATCGCCGAGCGCGTTTCGATCGTCTGGGAGCCGATATGCGGCAGCAGAACCGCATTCGGGGCTTTCAGCAGCTCGGGATGAACTTCCGGCTCGCCTTCGAACACATCGAGACCGGCGGCGAATATCGTTCCATCATGCAATGCTTTGGCCAGAGCGGCTTCGTCGATGATCGGCCCCCGCGCCGTATTGATGAGAACAGCCGTTTTTTTCATGCGATTCATCTCGGTTCTGCCGATCAGATGGCGCGTCATATCCGTCAGCGGCAGATGCAGACTCAGCACGTCACTTTCCGTCAGCAGCGTCTCGAACGAAACATGCGGATACGCCAGTTCGGGCTTGCCACCCGAGCGCGTGTGATACATGATCTTCATTCCAAACGCTTCGGCGCGCCTTGCAACGGCCCGGCCGATACGTCCCATTCCAAGAATGCCCAGGTTCTTGCCGGCAAGATCCTGGCCAAGCAGCACATCCGGCTTCCAGCCCGTGAACTGGCCGTCGCGGAGCAGTTTCTCTGATTCGCGGACCCGTCGCATCGCCATCAGCATGAGAATCAGCGCCGTATCAGCGGTGGCATCCGTCAGCACATCGGGTGTGTTCGTCACAACGATTCCAGCGCCGGTCGCCGCTTCCAGGTTGATATTGTTGTATCCGACCGCGTAATTGGCAATGGCCCGCAGACGCCCTGCCTGCCTGATAATCCTGGCATCGAGCGCATCCGATAACAGCGGGATGACCCCGTCGGCATCGGCCAGGGCGGCATGAAACACCTCATCGGTACGATCAGCCGCAAGCACGTTCACTTCATGGCCGGCCTGCCTGAGAAGCTCCACCGCGCCTCCGGGGATGGGACGCGATATGAGTATTTTCATCACTTTCACCCTCCTTGAACCTTCTTCGCTGTATCGCGATGTATTTTCAGCGCAAGGGTATCACGAACCGCATCTCATGTATAATTTCAGTATTACCAGCTTTTCATGAGGGAGGATCGAATGACTGGTCCCGCTCGATTCAGGAAGGATCCGACAGGATTTTTCCTTCTGAGCTCAACATTCCTGCTCATTCTGCTGATTTCAGCAGTTTCCGCCTGTGATCCGGAACCCGGCCCGCACCATTTTCCTCCGCCCGTGGCACCTGAACCGGTGTTCAAGTCGGGATATTTCGAGGTTCATAACTCGCTCAACGGCCTGCCCTGCAACCGCATCAGATCAGTCCTGACGGCCGGCGATACCGTTCTCGCCGGCACGGAAGGCGGCGGTCTGATGATACTGAAAGAAGGCGGGTGGCGCACCTTTTCCCCCGAAACCAGGCCCGCCTTCCCCTCCTGGACGGCAACCTCGCTTTCCCGCGGGGAAGAGGCAGACTCCGTGCTGGCCGCCACCCCAAACGGACTGATCCGGATTTCAGGCCTGTCATCTGAAATCAGATTCGAGCCCGTGACCGCTCCCGACCCGACCGGGACTAATATTCTTTCAGCTATACTATATAGCAGGCAGATCTGGGCCGGCACCGACGGCACCGCCGGGTTCGTTTCCGGCAACAGGCTGGTGCCCTGCAGAATCGAAGGGGATCGGCAGCCGACAGGGTTCGGGGCCGTTACGGCGTATGAGGAGTCGGCATGGTTCGGAACCAGCCTCGGACTTTACTCCGCA
>CAZQYQ010000185.1:0-9448 GCA_964597625.1 uncultured bacterium | reverse complement strand
CGGCAAGTCTTCAGTCCGATCCACGCCAGGCGCCGGAGGCAAGCCTCCGACTCCCTCTTCGGATACCGAAGATTGACGCATCGTCTTATGACCGATACCTGGGGCACTCCGGCCTATGATGCCAAAATCGTGCAGATCCGCGAACGTCTTCTGGGAGCGCGGCGCCTCTTTTCGATCGCGCACCCCTACTCTGACGGGGATGCGCTCGGGTCGCAGCTGGCGCTTTATCACTGGTGCCGCGCGGCGGGGAAAGAATGCGTCACGCTGAACTTCGATCCGGTTCCCCAGCAGATATCCTGGCTGCCCGGCTCGGAAACCCTGACAGACAAGCTCCCTGACGGGACGTTCGATCTCGCGTTCCTCATGGAAACGACCGAAGCGTCGCGCATGGGCGAGCGGACACGTTTTTTCAAAAATGCCCGAAGCTGCATCCATCTCGATCATCACCTCGACGTGCCCGGGCTCGGCGAGATAAACCTGCTCGATCCATCAGCCAGCTCCACATGTGAGATCCTCTATAATATATTTTGCGGGCTGGAAGTTCCGCTCAATCACGACATCATGGCGGCGCTGTATGTCGGCATTATGACGGACACGGGCAATTTCCGGTTTCCGGGCACGACTCCCCGCTCGCACGAAATTGCCGCGAGGATGATCGCCGACGGATTGAAGGTAGCCCCTCTCTTCAAGCGGGTCTATGAGTCAAACGACTGGCGTCGCGTTGTATTGCATGGAATCTCGATGGAGCGCGCAACCCGACATTTCGGCGGAGCACTGATCACCTCCTGGCTGACGCTGGATGATTTTTCCCGGCTCGGCGCGACGGAAGTCGATGCGGACGGTTCGGTCGCCCCGCTCACGACGATTGCCGGCGCCGAAGTGATCGTCATGTTTCGAGAGCTCACCCCGAAGATGATTAAAGTCAGTTTCAGATCCACCGGCCGTGTCGATGTGCAGGCCATCTGCAAAACGTTCGGCGGCGGCGGTCACAAGCTCGCGGCCGGAGCCAATTTCGAAAACACTCATCTGCAGACGGTCATGACGAGCGTGATATCCGCGGTCGAGACCTCAATTTCGGCCCTGCCCGACTTATGAACGCAGGAAGGAAACACATGTGAACAGCGACGGATGCCTCGTGGTCTACAAACCGGCCGGACTCTCGTCGCACGACGTTGTGGCGATGGTCAGAAAAGCCTACGGCGTCAAGGCCGGACATGGCGGTACGCTCGATCCGATGGCGCAGGGCGTGCTTCTGGTTTTCATGGATAAAAGCCTGAAAGTTCTGCCGTACATTCCCCCCGCGTTTCTCGACAAGACGTATCTGATGCGCGTCACGCTGGGCCGGGCAACCGACACCTACGATGCGACCGGCCAGGCGACCTATGAGCATCCGGAGCCGGTAACCGCTGATCGCGAGGTCATTCTGTCGTCGCTGCGCCGGTTCGTCGGCACCTATGACCAGAAGCCGCCCGCCTACTCGGCCATCAAGGTGCAGGGAAAACGCGCGTATGCGCTCGCCCGGGCCGGCGAAACCGTCGAACTGGCAAGCCGCAAGGTGCATGTCACATCCATCCGGCTCGTGCGCGATTTTGAATCCGGCGGCAGCCGGCACCTGGTCCTGCGGATACACTGTTCGCGGGGAACCTATGTCCGTTCCGTCGCGCACGATCTTGGGCAGGAACTCGGCTGTGGCGCGCATCTCTCGTATCTGCTCCGGGAACGGGTCGGCTCATGGACGCATCTTCAGGCGTTCCCGGCCTGGAAAGTTGAAAAGCAGCTGCCGTTTGATGCGACACCGTCATTCATGCCGTATTCGGCCATCCTGCCGTTTGCCCGCGCGACTGTCCAGCCCGGCGTTGAGGCGCGTATCAAAACCGGCATGGCCCTCGAAGCCAAAGATCTGCTGAAGGTCGAGCCGGGTCACATCGAGAACGGACAGGAGAATTTCATTCAGATCATTTCCGGCTCCGGAGAACTGCTGGCTCTGTACGGGCCTCCGGCTGCAACACAGCAGAAAAACGGCCAGAAGCTCATTCCCATCCGCGTCTTCTCCTGATTTTTTCTACTGAGCGAAGCGATGAATCTGTACAATCTTCTCTCGGGCCCGGTCGGAATCGGCCCATGTGTCGTCGGGCTCGGAGCCTTTGACGGAGTTCATCTGGGCCACCAGACTCTGATTTCCGGAATCATCCGGGAAGCAAGGAAAGACGGCCTGGCCGCGGTGATTTTCACCTTCGACCACCCTCCCCGCCGGCTGCTTGACCCGGTGAATTTTCCGGGGGAGATAACAACCCCCGAAGAGAAGTTCAGGCTGCTGCTCTGCTCGGGAGTCGACGGGGTCGTTTTCCGCCCTTTTGATGAGGAGTTTGCGCGAACCACGCCTGAAAATTTCATTCGGGAAGTGCTTCTCGAACAGCTCGAAGCCAGGCACGTTTACGTCGGCTTCAATTTCGGTTTCGGGCTCCACCGCCGCGGCAGCGCCGGGTTCATGCAGAAAGAGTTGCGGAGCCTCGGACGGGAATGCACGATCATTCCACCGGTCACTGCAGAAAAACACCTGGTCAGCAGCACGCTCATTCGTGAAGCGATCGCTGACGGCGACATCGAGCTTGCCACTCACCTGCTCGGCAGACAACCCGCATTCAGCGGCGAAGTGGTGCATGGCGACCACCGCGGGCGTGAAATGGGCTTTCCGACGGCAAACCTGCTGCTTGAAAATTCGATCAAGGTGCTGCCGCCAAAGGGCGTTTATTACTGCATCGTCGACACGCCGCAGGGCGCCTTCAACGCCATGGTGAATATCGGGACCAGGCCGACCTTCGAACGCAACATTCTGCTTCTGGAAGCGCATCTTCTGGAGTTCGCGGGAGACCTGTATCACCGGACACTCCGGATACGCTTCGTGAAGCGGCTCCGGGATGAAATTCGATTTCCCTCCATGGACATGCTGGTCTCTCAGATCAAAACCGACCTTGCCGCTGTCCAGTCGATGATCCCTGCCGAAAACCGGCTTTCTCATCCGGCCTGCTGATCCACAGGACCGGGATCAAATCCCCATTCATCCGTGTCAATCCGTGGGTTCGTCCCGCATGGAACATCAGGGATTCAACCCTGGTCCCGGCTGAAATCGATTTCATGGAGGTCGGCGAGGTTGGTGCCGGCGGCGGCATCGCAGATCAGCGGCACGCGGAGTTCGACAACGTGTTCCATGACATGAAGTAATCGGGGGCCGACGGCAGCAAGCTCAGCGGCAGGAATAGTAAACACTATTTCATCATGGATCTGCAAAATCAATCTGGCGTTGCATCCACTGCAACGAAGTTCCTGATCAGCCTCAAGCATGGCTTTTTTGACCAGGTCGGCCGCCGTTCCCTGAAGCGGCGTATTCCGCGCAACGCGCTCGCCGAACGTTCTTGTCGCATGACTTTTTTCGCGAAGTTCGGGAAGGGGCCTCACGCGGCCTGTCATCGTCTCAACACGGCCTTCCGCCTTCGCTTTCGCAAGATTTTCCTCGAAGAACCTCATGACTCCGGGATACCCGGAAAAAAATCCATCGATATATTTCTGGGCTTCCGGTCTGGAGATCCCGAGCTGCGCGGCAAGCCCATGAGCGGATATTCCATAAATGATACCGAAGTTCACCGTCTTGCCGATTTTCCGTTCGGCATCGGAAACCTCGCCGACCTGCTTTCCGAACAGGCGGCCGGCCGTCATCGCGTGGATGTCGAGTTTGTTCTTGAACGCTTCGACAAGAGCCTCGTCGTTGGAAAAGTGTGCCAGAAGCCGCAATTCGATCTGCGAATAATCGATCGACAGCAGCAGATCACCCTGTCGGGGCGGAATGAATGCCCGCCGGACTTTGCGGCCCAGCTCGGTCTTGATGGGGATATTCTGAAGATTCGGATTCGAGCTCGACAGCCGTCCGGTCGCCGTAACCGTCTGGTTGAAGCTGGTATGAATCAGGCCCGTTTCCGGATCGACCTGGCTCCCCAGCGTTTCCACATAGGTGTTTTCGAGTTTCGCCAGTTCGCGGTAATCGAGCAGGTCGCGACAGATCGGATGAACCGCGGCCAGTTCCAGAAGCACTTCACTGTCCGTTGAAAAACCCGTCTTGGTCTTTTTCGGCGGAGTGAGGCCAAGTTTCGTGAACAGGATATCCTGGAGCTGCTTGCCGGAGTTGACGTTGAACACCGTTCCGGCATGGGCATGGATGGAGGCTTCCAGCTCTTTCATCCGGCCCCTGATATCGATGGCAAGTTCCTTGAGATAGGGACGGTTGAGACCGATGCCGATCGTTTCCATATCGAGAAGCAGAGGCAGAAGGGGCAGCTCAAGATCGAAAAACACCTTCCCGAGCGGACCGTTCCCCAGCTTCTCCACAAAGAGATTGAAAAGGCGCATCGTGAGAAGCGCGTCCTGCCCGGCATACACAGCCGCATCCTCGATCATGACCTCCGAAAACGGCCGTTTGCCGGCCACGGTCGCAAAATCGACGGTCTCCACCCCGAAAAGTTTTTCTGAAAGCGGCTTGAGGCCATTCGGCATGGTTGGATCGAGAACATACGCTGCAAGTATTGTATCGAATATTTTTTCTGGAAGCGGCACTCCCGCGGTTTTCAGAAACGACAAATCGAATTTCAGGTTGTGACCGGCAACCGTTCTGTCACGCCATGCTTCGGAAATGAGTCGATACACCTGCTCGACCGGCGGCTGTATCGATGCATCGATACCGAGATACGAGTGCCGCAGCGGGATATAAGCCGCCCGGCTTTCGCTCACGGCAAGCGATACTCCCACGATCCGGTTTGCCCGTGGATCGAACCCGTCCGTTTCGATATCGAAGGCGATAACAGGCCCTGCCTCGGCAATGAATGCGGCGATTGAATCGACATCCGTCAGAAGAAGTCTCTCGCCCTCGAGAGGTTTCAACCCGGCGGCAGCCGGCAGCGGCTCATCATGAGCGCCAGTCTCGAACGACGTGGTTTGTTCCGTGGCCGGCAGCGCGGCGGGAACGCCGGGTTCTCCGAGACTCGCGGCCAGGCTCGTAAACTCCAGTTCGCGAAGCAGGTCTGCCAGGCCGCCACATTTCAGTTTCGACTCGTCCCACCTGTAGGAAGCCGGATCGCCAAGTTCGGGCACCGTCCGGCAGATGGTCGCGAGTTCATACGAAAGCAGCGCCGAGTCTTTTCCGGCGGCGAGGTTTTCACGCATGCGCAGATTGCTGACCTTCTCGAGATTCGCATACACCTCTTCGAGCGAACCGAACTCGCGGATCAGCGTCAGAGCCTTCTTTTCACCAATTCCGTCGACGCCGGGGATATTGTCGGAACTGTCCCCCCATAACGCTTTCAGATCGACAATCCTCCGGGGCGGAAACCCGTATTCACTCACGAAGGAAGACGGGCCCATCGGAACGGTTTCCGTAATTCCCTTCACGCAGAGGTGGACGATGACGCGTTCGTCGATCAGCTGCAGCAGATCGCGATCTCCCGTTACGATCGTCACTTCGGTATCGTGTTTGAACCGTTCGGCCAGGGTTCCGATCATGTCGTCGGCTTCGTATTCCCGGTCAGCAGAGACGGCGATTCCCATAGCCTCGACTATTTTTCGAGCCAGCGGCATCTGGCGCAGGAGTTCTTCGGGAGTCGGCCTCCGATGAGCCTTGTATTCGGGATACCGGCGATGTCTGAACGTTTCGCGCGACACGTCGAAGGCAACGGAAACAAACTCGGGGTTTCGCTCGCGCAGAAGCTTGAGAAGCATGCGCGTAAATCCGAAAAGCGCGCCGGTCGGCAAGCCCGAGCGGGTTCGCAGGTTCTTGCCGTCGAAGGCATAGAATGCGCGGAAGAGGATGTTGTTCCCGTCGATCAGCAGGCAACCAGGCATGTTTCTTCTCCGAAGCGCAGCGGCGCAGCGCCAAGTATACCCCACCCGTCCGCTTCGCGCGCAGCAAAAGCGGCCGTTACTCCCAGTCGCCGGTTAAAATGAAGGGTGCCCAGTGAAAGGGCGACGGATACTTCGTCAAAAGCTCGATCTGAGCTGCACGAAGCGCCTCATCCTTTGCCTCTCCACTCGTGTAATGCCGGTAAAACGACGTCATCAGCAACGCGCAGGATACGTCCGATACCGGCCACAGGCTCGAAAGCACAGTCGGCGTCCCGGCATACATGAACGCACGGGTAAGCCCGACGATCTCGTCTCCGGCATAGACCTTGCCGATCGCCGTCTGACAGGCACTCAGCGTTACAAGGGCCGCCCGCAGCTCAAGAGCGGCGACCTCCTTGACCGGCATCGCCGTGGACCCAAGCAAGATTGCCGATTCCATCGGTACTGCCGGATCGAGCACGCCATGAGTCGCCAGATGAATGACGTCTTTCTCAGACGCTTCGGCAGCAAATTCCGCAACCGTCATCGAGCCGCTCGAAACAAGAACCCGCTGTTCCGACGGAAACAGAGCCCCGACGGAGTCGACTTCCAGGATCGTCCCCGGAAGCGGCCCCAGCGTCGCCGTCCGATTTGAGCCGAAGGCGAAGGCAAGCAGAGATTCACGGCGGTGGGTATTTTTCCTGCGGCAGAATCGGAAACTGTTCGCAGAAGGGAGATGAACAAGGCGAAACCGCTCCATCAGGAAACGCCCATCCGGTCCTTCCAGCGCGGCAAAAGGCAGGAAGTTGAGCGCGCCGTGCAAAACAAGCACCAGTCGTTTTTTACCGGCAAGCACCTTCTCGGCGGGTGCAACGAGGAGATGATAGAGTTCCCGTGACTTCAGATGAAGCGCGGCGGTGCAGGACCCGGTATCGGTATTGATGAGGTTGCGAAAAGCGATGATTTTCGCGTTGATCTGCGTATCCGGAACAGGCAGGGCAACGACGCCGGGTGATTTCCCTTTCAGTCCGGCCGAATCGAGAGTGAACATCCATGCGGTATCTCGCGACGGACTTCTGTAATATTCGATGAGCACCGTCTCGTCATCGATCAGTCCCTCGATTTCATCGAGCGGGACAGGATTGACGATCGAAAAATCCGCGAACTCACTCCCGGCAAGCCCGTAAAGCCGGTCTTCCTCTTTCTGCAGTTCATCAGCCTCTCTGCCCATACGCTGAATGAACGCCAGTCCGCGATGGTCCGAAGGGGCTCCCGGAACTCCGCGAAGCTGCCTGTCTATCTCTTCCTGCGACTCGTCAAGCTCCCGCCGTCGCTTCTCCAGACGCTCGAACTCAGGCTCAAGACCACCATGCATGCCGGTCTTCAAGAGACGTTTTTTATCGATGCCGCCGAAAAGATCGACAAACGCGCGGGCTCTGGCGCGTTCCACATACGCCAGCGCTTCGTAGGGGCGGCTCAACTCAAGAAGAACCTGCACCATGGCCTCGTAGACCCGGGTCCTGGTGGCCATGTAATCGCGTTTGAGGCGTTCAAGGGAAAGCAGAGCGCGGAACTTCTCAACCTGTTCGATCGACTCGGCATACGCATTTCGAGCCTCTTCAAGCTGTCCGAGAGCCTGATATGCCCGGCCTTTCAGGAAGAGCACGTCCCACAACTGGCGGGGTTCGTCGATGAGCCGTGCCAGCTTTTCCGCCCGGACAATCTGCTCGCGGGCCTCATCGAGTTTTTTCTGCTCGATCAGGGCATCGGCAAGATAGATATGCGCATAACATTCGGCCATTTCGCGGATGCCGGGAGTCATGGCTGCCGTCAGGCCAATGGAGTCATGATACAGATCGATCGCATCATCCAGGTGTCCGGTTTTCTGAAGCGTCACTCCCCGGAGGGTCTGGAGCGAGTATCGCACCTCGGCAAACCCGTTTTCGCCGATCAGCGCGGCTGCCGAAGCGAACTCGGCAAGCGCATCGGCATGACGCTCGAACTGCTGCATCAATCCGCCTCTGCCGATGTAATAAAACGCCGGAAACAGTTTCGCAGCCCAGCCAAGGATGGCATCCGGCGACGTCCCGTCGACCGCGGGAATGGTATCGGCGACGTGCTCCAGCCACTTCCGCAATCGGACGAATCCAGGAAGATCATAAATGCGAAGAGCATTTCGGGGATCATTGATATACGTATACAGACTGGCAAGGCTCATATAGACCGACCATGATGTTAAAGCCTCGTTGAGTGTCTGCATCCGGTCCGGCAGATCCGACTCAGTCATGCCCGCAGCACCGGGCCGGACTTCCCAGCGGGGATCAGCAATGATTTCCGGCTCCTGTTCCCGCAACAGCCGTTCATAGAGGAGACCGGCAGCGACGTAGCTGCGGCTCAACCATTTGAAATCAGCGAGTTTGAGGACGCACACACGCCTGAGCAGGCGATCGTCACTCATCTCCGCGATCAATCCCGCTTCATTGAGAACGGCTTCCGCCTTTTCGAATGATTTCTGCTGGCAGTAAATGGATGAAGTGTTGAGCAGTGCGGACAGCAGTGTGTCTGAAGCCATCTTTGCGGTCGACCGATACCAGTTCCGCTCGTCCGGCGACATTTTCCCGTATACCAGAAGAGCATCACGGGAAAGCGAGGCGACATCCAGGGAGGCACCAAGGGCCGCATCGAGATTTTTTGCGGTTATGGCGCGGACACTGTCCCCCATCCGCTGGATGGCCCTGAACTGAATTCCGAGAATCGCGGGCATGGACGAAACCTGGCCGGCATCCGCCGCGAGCGTGATAACGCCGAACAAGAAAACAACGAACATCAGTTTCCTGAGCGGAAAGGAATAGCTCATTCGATCTCTCAGCCCCTTCGGCATGAAACGTCATCCAGTCGCGCAACATCTGTGATATCGCTTCAGGCCAGCGTATTATCTGGCCATTTTCACCGTCTGGCCATCTCCCCTGCAATGTAGCATGCAGGGACAGAAGAGGCTTATTATATTCATACATATTCATATCTCCGCCTCGATTCAGGAATCGAACTTCGACAATCGACTGGTAAACCGAGCCGAAACCGGCTATATAGAATGTCACTCGCCGTGTCGCGAAGGAGGAACTGGAATGGGCGCGTTCGGACGCAGCACACTGGGAGACCTGGCCCGTGCTTCAAAACTTGAATGGCTCGTAACCAACGGTCTGGGCGGGTTCGCCGGTTCGACCGTCATCGGTTTAAATACTCGTCGCTATCATGGTGTCCTGATCGCCGCGCGACGGCCTCCCGTAGAGCGGATTGCCCTGGTTTCTCGGCTGACGGAAACTCTTCTGATCGACGGCTGCGAATATCCGTTGTTTACGGCCCGCCCCGGGGGGGGAGCACATCCGCTTGGGCATCTGTTTCTGGAGCGGTTTACCAATGATCCCGTACCGACCTGGACATGGCAGATCGGCGATGTCCTGCTGATCAAGAGCCTCTTCATGATCTACGGCCGGAACTCGACCGTCGTCACGTATAAAGTCATGAACGGCGGGCATGAAATCGAGCTGCGCCTGAGACCTCATTTCGTGTTCAGGGATTTTCA
>CAZQYQ010000184.1:0-9479 GCA_964597625.1 uncultured bacterium | reverse complement strand
TGTCGGGCTCACAGAGGACTTGCACCTCCTAGGAAGTGCGCCCTGCCGGGCGCACATGAAAAAGGCACCGGCCACGGAGGGTGGCCGGTGCCGTAAACGCTTACAGGATCAGCGATCCTGTTTATGAAGGTCGTCGAACTTCTTCATCGTCGAGTATTCTTTCAGGGACTGTTTGACGACGTCGAGGGACATATCCTCACGGGAGAGCTGACGGGCCATCTCGCCCATGTTCTTCTTGGCCGCGACGGATTCGACGAACCAGTTTACGCGGCGAATGCGTTTATGATCGGGAGAGAAGCCGGCAAACGGATCAGAGGCAGCAGCGACGGACGTTCCGGCCTTGGCGGGAGCCTCAGGAGCAGCTTCGACGGAAGCGACAATCTGCAAGTCAACGTTTCTGCCGGAGCTGATGACCTTGTTCGCGATCTCAAGAATCTGACTACGCGTGTAGGAATTCGTCGTCGCATCCATGAGCAGGCGGAAATCAGCCATGGTCCGGGCGTTCTTGCGGGCAGAGGCAAGAAGGAACTCATCCCGGGTATAGCTGTTGCTGATCGTTCTGGCGAAATCAACCGCCTCATAGGTGGTCATGGCACGAAGCACATCTGAACCCTGCAGAATGCTGCTGATCTCTGAGCGGGTATACTCATTCCGGACCGCCCGGGAAATGGCCACGAAATCAGCACCGCTCCGAGCGCGGCGGGCGGCCTTCTTGAGAATCTCATCAGCTTCGTAGGACGTTCCCGCCATCTTCGAGAGTTCGATCATGTCGGCAACCTGCTGCGTCAGACCGCCCGGATAATTGGGAGAGCCGCCGTGGCCGATAACGCGAAGCCTGTCCTCGCATTTGCGGGCGAACTCACTCCCCGGAAACCGGCTGATGCAGCGTCGATACAGAGGTTCAGCCTGTGAAGCACGACCGACATCTTCGTATGTCCGGCCAAGAACATACAGGGCATCCGGAACCAGGGCTCTGTCGGAAGAGTTTTCATACCGGCTCAGAAACGCTTCGTAGGCTGTGATGGCCGACCATGGATCACTGAGCTTCACAAAACAGAAGCCGGTGAAGTACATCGCTTCACGGCGATCATACTCGCTTGATGAGTAGCTGCCTGCAATCGTGCGGTATTGGTCGATTGCCCGCCGGAAATCACCGCGATTCATCGCCTCTTTCGCCCGATCCAGTTCATACCCGGCAAAAGCGGTCTGTACGAACAGAAGGCCGATCAGGAGGACAACAGACAAGATTCGAGTCGGCATGATTCAGAAACCTCCCAAAAATTATTTTACAAGGGTAATTTTTTAATTCTACTCATCGTTCTTCAACCTGTAAATGGCTTTCATGATTGCACCTCACGACTGCCGAGCCGTTCCGCAGCGAGGACTCCATCTTCAGGAGAGAGTTTCCAGATATGCTTTCAGCAGATCGCGCGTGGCGTTCAAACCGGTTTCGTGCGTGCGTTCGCAACCGTGCGATGCCGATACGCCTGGCCCGATGAGGCCGACACGCAGATCGTGACCTGCGCGCAACGCGGCAGAGCCGTCGGAGCCGTAGAATGGAAACACATCAACCTTGTGGGGAATCCCGTGTCTGCGCGCCAGTTCCACGAGCTTCCTGCGCACCCCCAGATCATACGGGCCCGATGAATCCTTCGCGCAGATCGAGACGGAATATTCATCACCGGCCACGCGGTCGCCCACCACGCCCATATCGACGACAAGCATTTCCCGCACGGAACCGGGAATCCCGGCGCAGGCGCCATGGCCGACTTCCTCGTAAGTGGTGAAGAAGAAACAGACCGGCAGCTTTTTCAGATTCGCCGGCCCGAGTTCCAGGAGTGTCGACAGCATGACGGCGGAACCGGCTTTATCGTCGAGAAAGTGCGCTTTGACGAACCCGGTATCGGTATGTTCGAAACGCGCGTCGAAACAGACGAAATCACCTACTTCAATGCCGATCTTCCGGGCGTCGGCAGCCGTTTTCACATCGACATCGAGACGCACATGCATGCTCTCAGGCTTCCGCTCCGTCGATTCGGCCGCGCGATTGACATGCGCCGCCGGATTGTTGAGAAGCAGCGTCCCACGGTAGCGCATTCCGCCATCCGTGCAGACGGAGAGGTAGTTTCCCTCGAAGGAGGGCAGAAGCGGCCCGCCGATCTTCGTCATCGCCAGGGTTCCATCGCCATTGATATGCGACACCATCGCACCGAGCGTATCGACATGGCCGGAAACGAGGAGCGTCGGTGCCGGATGATTCCCGATGATGACACCGCCCTTGTTGGTCAGCCGCCCCGAAATGCCTTTTTTTGCCGCAACGGCGAGAAGGTGCTGGGCGATTTCCTCGGTATATCCCGATGGGGAAGCAATATTCTCGAGGTCCCGCAGCAGGTCGACGATTCCGCAGGCTCCCTTCACAACCGCCCGTCTGATCACCGACGCAGACCCGGTGCGTCCGGCCTTTTTCACGATGTGAGCCACGTTGATTTCTCCTTTTCCTTCTGCATATTCCGTTCATCGCCTCAGATATGTTATTATATACTATATTTTATATTTGCAGCGTTTTACAACCAAAGATGCGGACCGGAGCGGCGCGGCCTTTCACGGGAACCGTGCCCAGCTCGGCGAAGATATTTTTGAGATCCTGTGTCAATGCCGCATGGACAGACTCGGAAATGATGACCGGGCAGTCGTGATCTTTCGTCAGTGTCTCCAGGCGTGAAGCGGTATTCACGACATCGCCGATGACGGTGAACTCGCGCCGCTGATCGCTGCCGATCGGGCCCAGAAGCACCGGTCCGAAATGGATGCCGACGCCGGAACGCAGGATCGGCAGTTTCTGCAGCGTCCATTCCGTTCTCAGCAGCACAAGCTCCCGTTGCATGCGTAACGCCGCACGCACGGCAGCTTCCGTGGGCGAGGCCACCGGGGCAAGGCCGCCGAACGTCGCCATGATCGCATCCCCGATGAACTTGTCGACGACGCCGCCTTCGGCCTGGATGCAGGCGACCATCTCGTCGAGATACCGGTTGAGATGATCCACGACCGCGGCGGGCGCCATTCCCTCGCACAACGTGGTGAACGACCGGATATCGCAGAACAGGATCGCGACATCCCGCATCTCGCCGCGGGCGGCTTCCGATGACATCAGCCGGTCGCGGACTTCCGGGCTGACATACTGGCCGAACAGCCGGTTCAGATAGGCCCGTTCCCGCTCTTTCTCAACCATGCGGCCGATCATGCGACGCACCGACCGCGACAGGACGCCGACCGCGATTCCGGTCAAGATGAGGATCAGGGCCTTGAAGCCCCAGAGCATCGGGTCTTTCAGGTCCTGCAGAAACAGCTCGTCAGTCCCGGAAACATGTTGCAGATGAGCGCGGGCAAACTGATACGCGATGATGAACTGAGCCGAAGCAAATATACTTGCTCCGATAGATACCCGCGCCTGCATCCAGAAGCCGGTCAAAACGACCAGGAAGAAATACAGATAGGACGGCGGTCCGGTCAGATACGTCGCCGATCCGGCGGGCAAAAAAAACCAGGAAACCACGAAAATGATCGTCGGCAGCGACACGAGAGGCAGCACGACGACCCAGGGCCGCTCAGCCGGAATCGCATCGCGCCGCGCCATGACATACAGCAGGAGGACGGAAACTCCACACAGAATCGACCAGAGGGCCGGGATCGTCATATGCGGAACGAGGCCAGCCCTGCCTGCTGCGGCCATCACCACGCCAGACACGATTCCGAACACCGCTCCAGCCAGAAACGCCGGTCTCAGCGTCGCATTGATCTCACGCCGAACCTCGGACAGCAGATCATCGCTCTGCAGGGAGTCAGCCGCAGCGGCATCGCCGGCTCCGGCCTTGCCGGAAATTTCTGTTACGGAATGCATGCAGGTTCGAACGTTCCTCTCTTTCCCCATACAATGCTATCACACCTGTTCCATAATCGTCCGCAGGCTCCTTCGTTCACCCCCGCCGTCCCTTTTCACGACGGTCCTTTTTGAATAGTACTAAATATATTCAATATTCCCTTTTATACGGTTCGCTCTGAAGAGCATGAGAAAAGAGGGGAAAGCGCGTTTCGAATCTTGTCAGACGCCCCGCTTTGTGGTAATCAAGATGCCTCATCATCAGGACCTGATCGAAGGTCACCAGGGAAGCAGGTGAAAAACCTGCGCGAGCCCGTCGCCGTAATCGGGGACAACCGCTGACACGCCACTGCCCGCAAGGGTGGGAAGGCTCTGCGGGAGGACGATCCGAGAGCCGGAATATCTGGCGGATGAGAACGCGACTCCTCGCGGACAGGGAGATCGTGCCGTATTGACGACGCATGGCGTCTCCGGCCCGGGGAGCGTGACTGTTACTTCAGAGGTGGCGCGGCTCCATGCTCGTTTTTCAGCGTTTTCTTCCCCGGTTTTCTCTTTCACTCCTCCCGGTATTCGCTTTCATGACTCTTTTCCCCGGCTTTATCCAGGCAGCAGAAGACGATCACCCCATCCTGCAGCTGCCCGTGGTCACCGTGACGGCACCGGCCTGGAAACCGCCCTGCGAACTCATCGGCAACGCGGTTTCAGAGATCGGCGCCCAGGAAATCAGCCGGTTTCTTCCAACGACCGGCCCCGACGCGCTTGGAGGCGGCGTGCTCGTGACTCCGCTCCAGGGCGGCCCGGGGCGACTTTCCAGCCCGATGCTGGGCGGATTCACCGGCGCACGCGTGCTCGTTCTGCGGGATGACATGCCGGTGAATGATCCGTTCACCGGAATTCCGGACCTGGGCGACCTGGATACGGGCCTCATCGATTCCGTCGAGGTGTATCGCGGATCGGGCGCATCCTGGTGGGGCAGCAATGCCCTCGGGGGGGTCATCCATCTCCGGACGTCCATTCCCGCCACTTCCACGTTCAGGCATTTCTCCGACGGGCTCGGCGGCAGCGGTCGCGAACTGAATACGGCCCTGACGCTTCCAGGCTGCAATCTGGGCGTTTCCGGGATGACCTTCCGGACGCAGGGCTGGTCTGCTGCCGATGGCCGTCAGGGCAACTCCGAAACGGATCCGTTCGAGCAGGAGAGGCTCAATATCGGCCTGCAAAGCAAGTCGGCAGATGGGACCTCCGTCAGGTTCATCTGCGGATGGCACTCCTCCGATACGGCTCTGGACACATTTTCACCGGTTACCTCGGCTCCGGTCGACGATCCGGATTTCACGCAGCACCGTTCCGAGGCCACGGCAAATCTTCATGCCACGCACCCGCTTCCGGACGGTGAATGGCAGTTTTCCGCCGCACGACGGGATGCCGTTATCAGCGGATCGGATCCGACGGAGCCCTGGAACGACTACGACATGCATGCCGTCACCCATCAGCAGTCATTCGACCGATTCTGGTTCACCTCGAAGGGAGAGCTGGACCTGGGCGTTTCCCATCAGGAGACGAAAGCCGCGAATGCCGGAATCCTCAAGCGCGACGAAACCGACGACGCCCTCCGTGGCGGCATCTCCTGGAGCCCGGCCGCGGGCTGGCACGTCAGATCGATCAGTCGGGTCGACCGGTATTCCAACCCCGATGACTCGGCGGCAACCGGCAAGCTTGCGCTTTCGAGGGAGTTCGGCCGGCAGTCCGTGGAAGCGTCCTGGGGCAACTCGTTCCGGCGCCCGTCTCTCAATGAGCGGTTTTATCCGAATTACGGCGATGAAAATCTGGCGCCCGAGACAGGCCGCACTCTGTCGCTGGCCGTCGCTCATCACTTGGGGAAAAGCGGGAAGATCGAAGCGCGCAGCTATCGGACCCGGGCGGACAACCTTATCGGAACCGTCGCCACGACGGATCCGGCCTATGCCTGGGGATTCAAGGCGGCGAACATGGAAACGGCTGAAATCGCCGGACACGAGATCTCCGCGCATTTTTCCCGGCATCGCTGTCGCATGGATCTCGAATACAGCCGCACTCCCCGGGCCCGGATTCTGAACACCGGAAACACCCTGCCGCGCGTTCCGGAACATGCCGTGGCGTTGTCCATCAGCCATTCCGTGGGAAACGGCGAAGTGTATCTGCGACATGCCCGGTGGGGGGCGACGTGGGATGACGCGAACAACACCCGCTGCGTCGCGCCGACCAATCGATCGGATCTCGGATACACGAGCCGTCACCGTGGCGGCACCCTGCGGCTGGCGCTTTTGAACCTTGCCAACAACCGCTCGCAACGCATCTTCGGCTACGGCGAGCCGGGCAGGCGGCTGGCCGCCTCCTGGGAGATCGATCTGTAAGATTCACACCCTGCCCTCAAAAGCGATGATTCGACGGATTCTCTCGTCTTCCGGCATTCCTTTGCAAAGCAATCGTAATGCGTGCATAAAGATTGCTTTACGAAAGCATATGTTAATTATCCGGGACACTCCAAGGATATCAGATATAATCATTTTCAGAAAACAACTCGTGAAATAAAAAGAGCATACAATTGTTATTTCATAAGTACAGACATTCATTGCATTAAGAGAACACACAAAATATTCCTCGCTCATAACATCAATTTACGAGCATCTAAGTCGTTTATTTCGTGCTGTAACTATGCATCCGAATTCCGAAAAGATATTGTGAAACATCGTTGCTGTTGGCGGTCATTTCATCGTGTGTTGCCTTTGCATATCGACATCGCCCCTGGGAAACGGTGCAAGAACGTTCCGGGAGCGGTTCATGGAAGTCATGAGTACATGTGCATGATCTCTGCTGGAGCCTGATAACAAAGGAAATATTTCGCGAATCATCTTGACGGGAAAGAAAACAAGGAGTATGGGCTAATAGAGAATTAATTCTCGTTACGTGTTTTACGATCTGTCTGTGCTCTTTCGGGATACCCCGAACTGCTACTGCAGAAGAGTTATTTTGCTCAAGAGGAGCATAAGCATGACAGTTGATATGCTAAAGGCGATGGATCAGGAACGCAGCACTCCGGAACCGGCACAGCACCGGCTACCGAATTTTTCGCTGCCATAAGAGACGTTAGCCGAACGTTTCCGCGACCTCGCTGATCCATCCGGGCAACACAAAGCGTTCACCCCCAACATTCGGTTTCAGACACCGTATGGGTTTCAACAACCGCATTTCGCGGCTTGTTTGATGGGGATGTTTCCACACCCTGCAAATACGTATTTCTTACTATATACATATATTTATATATTGATAACTGTGGAGGCAAGCATGTTTGGAAAAATGACGATTACCAACAAGCTCATGACTGGTTTTACCGTTGTGGCTGCAATCACCCTGTTCGTGGGCTGGACCGGCTTCTGGGGTGTTCGCACCCTCTCAAGCCATCTGGTCAATATCGGAACGAACAAGATGGCCAGCGTGGACAGCCTGCAGGACCTTTCCATGCAGCTCGAACGGATCAAGACGGCCCAGCGCACACTTCTCAGCCCCATGATCGATCAGAGCGTCCATCAGCAGCAGATTGATTCCGTGAAAATCGCGCGGGAGCAGTATGCTGAAGCAGAGAAAACTTTTGAAGCTCTTTCCAAGACCCAGGAGGAAACGGAAGAATGGAAAGCCTTCCTCGTGAACGTCGACTCCTGGAAGAAGGAAAACGAAGTCTTTTTCCAGACATCCGACGCGCTCGCAGCCACATCGATCTTCGACCCGACCGGCTTCGAGGAGGATCTGAACGGATTCCGGAGCGATCATTACAAGCTTGCGAACAATGTGTCCCGGCTCGTTCACGACGGCGTTGCTTTCGACGGCGGTGAAGACGGCTCCGCATGTTCCCTGGGCAAATGGCTTTCAACCTTCACCTCCAAAAACCAGGATCTGATGCGGGTTGTTGGCGAACTCAAGCCGGTTCACGCGCAGTTTCACGCCAGCATCGGCAAGATCAGGGATATGGCCACGCGGGGTGATTCCGAGACCGCGACGAGAACGATGAATAGTGAACTCCTGGCTTCCACCGAGAAGATTGGCGCGGAACTCGATGAGTTATCAAAACAGGCTCAACAGTCAAAAGATCTCTTCACAAAGATGTATCAGGAAGCCATGGGGCCCTGTCATGAAAAACAGCTCCTTGCCATCGGCAGTCTCGATAAGCTGGTGAAACTGAATGCGACACTGACCGCGCAGGCTTTGATCCAGGCCAGCGAAGACGAGAAGTTCGTCTCCCGGGCCAATATGATCGGCATGCTGGCCGGCTTCCTTCTCGCCCTGTTCTTCGGATATTTCATCGATTCGAACATCAGCGGCATTCTTAAAACCTTCCTCGAGGAAATGAGCCGCCTGACGAAAGAGGCCGTCTCCGGCAACCTTTCGGCGCGCGGCAAGGCAGAGGTCATCGATTTCGAGTTCAGACCGTTACTGGCTGGCATGAATCAGATTCTCGACGCCGTGATCGGGCCCCTCAACGTCGCCGCCGAGTATATCGACCGCATCAGCAAGGGCGATATCCCCAAGAAGATCACTGATACCTACAATGGCGATTTCAACGAGATCAAGGTCAACATCAACAACTGTATCGATGGCCTGGGCGGACTGGTCGAATCCAGCCAGGTCCTGCAGCGGATGACCCTCAATGACTACACGACAAAGGTTGAAGGCTCCTACCAGGGCATTTTCGCCAAGACGGCCCAGGATGTGAATGCGGCCCAGGGGCGGGTTCTCCACATTATCGAAACCACGAACAAGCTTGCCAAGGGCGATCTGTCTGATCTTGAGAGTTACAAGAAGATAGGGAACGGAGCTGGGCGCAGGTCTGAACATGACACCCTGACTCCGGCATTCATTGCGGTCATGGAGAATCTCACGGCACTGGTCGCGGATGCCAATATGCTCAGCAAGGCTGCTTCGGAAGGCCGGCTCTCGACCCGTGCCGATGCGACCAGGCATCGGGGCGACTACCGCAAAATCATCGAAGGCGTCAACATGACCCTCGACTCGGTCATCAACCCCCTCAACGTGGCTGCCGAGTATGTCGACCGCATCAGCAAGGGTGACCTCCCCACGCCAATTGCCGAGGCATACGCAGGCGACTTCCATACGATCAAAGAGAATCTCAATCTTCTGATCGGCTCGATGCGCCATATCACCGTTGTTGCGAAAAGCATCTCGGAAGGCGACCTGGCCCTGACGATCGAGGAGCGGTCGGAACAGGACGAGCTCATGAGAGCTCTCAAGGCGATGGTCGCCAAGCTGACGCTCGTGGCCAACGACATTCAGAGCGCCGCCAACAATGTCGCTTCCGGCAGCAGCGAACTGTCTTCCAGCGCCGAACAGTTGTCTTCCGGCGCCAATCAGCAGGCGGCTGCCGCCGAGGAAGCCTCCTCTTCCATGGAGGAAATGAGCTCCAACATCCAACAGAATGCCGATAACGCCCAGCAGACCGAGAAAATAGCGAGAAAGGCCGCGGAAGACGCTCGAGATGGCGGCAAGGCCGTTGCCGAAACCGTCGCCGCGATGAACGAGATCGCCTCGAAGATTTCCATCATCGAGGAAA
>CAZQYQ010000183.1:0-9506 GCA_964597625.1 uncultured bacterium | reverse complement strand
AGGTGCTGCGGCGAACCGCGTTTGCTGGGGAGTGCCGAGCTGCTGAAACTGCCGCATTTTCTGCAGAACAACCGTATGCCCGAGGTGAATGTCAGGGGCCGACGGATCGGCGCCAAGTTTGATCACCAGAGGCTTGCCGGTAGCGTATGATTTTTCAAACTTTTTCAGCAGCTCGTCGCGGGAAACGATATCGACCGTGCCGGTCGCGACGATTTCGAGCTGCTCTTTGGGCGTTGCCTGGAATTTCACGGTATCAGACCTTCCCCAGCTCGGCCAGGTATTCGTTGAGCTTGGACTTTTGGATTCCGTATGAATCGATGCCGGAGCGGATATGCTCCACGACTTCGGGGGGAGCCTTGGAAACGAAGTTCTTGTCTTCGAGCTTCCCCGCGATCTTCGCGAGTTCTTTTTCGACCTTGGCGATCTCGAGAGCGATGCGCTTCTTCTCCGCTTCGACGTCGACCATTCCGGCCAGGTCGAGACAGATTTCGGAGCCGCCCATCAGGCCGACGAGGTGTCCCGCGGGCTTGGCCGCCACCACTTCGAGCAGCTCGACATTCGCAAGCGACCGGATCATGCCGTTGTGCCGTTCGAGAACGGCGCTCAGTCCCTCATGCCGGATAGCACGCACGGTGACCCGTTTTCCGGGGGCGATATTGGCCGAAGCGCGCAGGTTGCGGATCACGCGCACCGCTTCCATGACCTCGCCGACTTCCGCCTCGAGAGGTGTGTTGACCAGCCCCGGGCAGACGGCCGGGTATCCGGTAAGCATCAGCTGCCCCTTTGCCCCGGGCAGTTTGCGCCAGATTTCCTCGGTGACGAACGGCATGAACGGATGAAGCAGCCGCAGCGCCCCGTCGAGCACATGCAGCAGCACCTTGCGCACGCGCTCCTTTTCAGGGCAGTCCGGGCCCATCAGGACCGACTTGCTCATCTCGATGTACCAGTCGCACAGTTCATTCCATATGAACTCGTATACGGCCTTGAGAGCCTCGTTGAACTTGTATTGACCGTCGGCAAGCTCGCGGCGTGCGGCTTCGATCGCGCCATGGTAGCGGGAGAGAATCCAGCGGTCCCAGACCGTCAGCTTCTCCACCGGCGGCAGCGGGTCGCTGATCGTGCAATTGGCGCCGGTCATGTTCATCAGCGTGAAGCGGGAGGCATTCCAGAGCTTGTTGGCGAAGTTGCGGCCGATCTCGACCTTGTCCGCCGCGAACCGGATATCCTGCCCGACGGGGGCGAGCCAGACAATCGTGAACCGCAGGGCGTCGGCACCATAGGTGGCGATGATGTCGAGCGGGTCGGGCGAGTTGCCGAGCGATTTGCTCATCTTGCGGCCCTTCATGTCGCGCACGATGCTGGTGAAGTAGACATCGTGGAACGGGCACTGGTCCATGAAGTAATAGCCCGACATGACCATGCGCGCGACCCAGAAGAAGATGATGTCGGGGCCGGTGACGAGCGTATCGGTCGGGTAGAACGAGGACAGCAGCTTCGTTTTATCGGGCCAGCCCATCGTCGAGAAGGGCCAGAGCCACGAGCTGAACCAGGTGTCGAGAACATCCTCATCCTGGCTGATGCGGTCGGTTTTCCCGCAGGAGGAACAGGCGGCCGGCATATCCATATCTACAGTTACATTTCCACAATGCCCGCAGGTATAGGCCGGAATCCGGTGTCCCCACCAGAGCTGGCGGCTGATGCACCAGTCGCGGATATTTTCCATCCAGTGCAGGTAGACGCCGACCCAGCGGTTCGGCGTGAACCGGAGCGTGCCATCCTTGACCGCGGCAATGGCCTTTTCGGCCAGCGGCTTCATGCGGACGAACCACTGATCCGAGAGGTAGGGTTCGATAACGGTGTTGCACCGCTCGCAATGGCCGATGGCAAGCGTATGGTCTTCGGTCTTTTCGAGCAGGCCCTGCTCCTGGAGATCAGCGATGACCTTTTCACGCGCGGCGAAACGGTCGAGGCCCTTGTATGCGCCGGCCTGATCATTCATCACGCCGCCTTCATCCATGACGGTGATCTGCTGCAGGCTGTGGCGACGGCCCATTTCGAAGTCGTTCGGATCGTGAGCCGGAGTCACCTTGACGGCCCCGGTGCCGAATTTCGGATCGACATAATCGTCGGCGATGATCGGAATCTCGCGATTCATCAGCGGAAGAACGAGGGTCTGGCCGACAAGCTCGCGGAAGCGATCGTCATCGGGATTCACCGCGACGGCCGTATCGCCGAGCATCGTTTCCGGACGGGTCGTGGCAACAATCACGTGGCCCTTTCCGTTTTTCAACGCGTATCGGATGTACCAGAGACTGCCCTTCTTCTCTTCCGGGATCTTCTCTTCATCGGAAAGAGCGGTGCGGCAGCGGGGGCACCAGTTGATGATATATTTACCTTTATATATCAGTCCATCTCTATAAAGCCGTACAAAGGCCTCGCGCACGGCCCGGGAAAGGCCGTCATCCATCGTGAACCGCTCGCGTTCCCAGTCGCAGGAGCAGCCGAGTTTCTTGAGCTGGCCGATGATGATGCCGCCGTATTTTTCCTTCCAGGCCCAGACCTTTTCGAGAAATTTTTCACGCCCGAGATCGTGGCGAGAGGTTTTTTCCTTCGCGAGGGCTTTCTCAACGACGTTCTGCGTCGCGATCCCGGCGTGATCGGTACCGGGCAGCCACAGAGCCTCTTTTCCCTCCATGCGGTGGAAGCGGATCAATATATCCTGGAGAGTATTGTTCAGCACGTGGCCCATGGTCAGCATGCCCGTAACGTTCGGAGGAGGGATCACGATGGTGAAGCGGGGGCGCGAAACAGCTTCATCCGCGTGAAAGCTGCCTTCCTCCTCCCAGGTTTTGTACATGTGATCCTCGACGTTCGCCGGGTTATAGGCTTTATCGAGTGTTTCAGCGGGTGACAGGGGGTTCCGATCTGCTGCAGATGTTGTATTCATATTCTGTTGTTTTGACTCTGTTATTTCTGGATCAGATTGACCAGTTTGTCGAACTCATCCTGGCTCAGGTTCAGGTTGCGGGCCTGCTGGAAAATGGTGTTCTTGACTTCGAGCTGCTTGATGCGGTCCTCGACGCGCGGATCGGGTTTGAGAGACTGGGCCTGGCGCAGCAGGAGGAGGGACTCGGCATACTCGGACGTCTGCGCGCAGACATCGGCGAGGCGAACAAGAATCGGCACCGATTCCGGATCGAGCGCAAGGCCTTCCTTCAGATACACGCGGGCCTGTTCAAGCTGGTTTGTCTCGAGCATCCGCTCGGCGAACCGCAGATACGTGGTCGCGGTCGGTTCGAACACCGGCAGGCTGTCGACCGGCAGGTCGTTCGGGGCGGTGATTTTCTTGCCGCACAGGTTGCAGAACCTGCTGTCAGGGTTGACCTGAAGGGCATTGCAGCCACCGCAGTTGTACAGGTTCTGGACGACCCAGACCTTTGACTTTTTAATGATCGAATCGCCCTTGCGGTAGCCCTTTTCGACTTCAAAGACGATGCACTTTTCCGGGAACTTGTTCGAACGGAAGTAATCGGTGGCGATGTGCCGCTGGGGATCGAAGATCTCGGACACGACGGGCATATAATGGATCTCGTTGGGGATGATCAGCCGGTCGAGCAGTTTTTTGTGAAGGCTCTGCAGCTCGGGAATCTTGTTCTTGACCAGGAACGAATCGAGGCCGTCGAAAAAGTCGATGAAGCCGGATATGATCTCGCTGTTTCCATCGGTGGAAATAATCGGTGCGTTGGCATCCGACAGCGCAGCTTTCTGACTGAGGACCGCAATCTCCTCTTCTTTCGTGGTGAGTTCGCGTTTCTGCTGCGTCAGCAGCCCTTCGAGCTTCTGTATCGCCACGAGCTGATCGGCAACCTGGCTGGTGAGCTGCTCGACCTCGGCTCTGACTTTGGGGTCCTGGACGCTCTGATCACGGTGCGTATCGAGCGAAACACGAAGCTCGGCAACCTCGTCCTGCAGCTTCGATTTTTCGTCTTCCCGCTGCGTGAGGCGTCTGCCAAGCTCTTCATTCAGTTTCCGAAGCCTGTCGAGATCCTCCGATGAAACGGCCGGTTTCGCCTGGAGAGCCGCGAGCTCATCCTGGAGCGCCTGGCGCTCGGACTCGGCAGCCGCAAGCTTCAGCGAGGCTTCCGCCATCCCGGAGCTTTCGTTTTCAAGCACCGCGACCTTCTGGCGCAGTTGCTGCACCTCCGCGACCTGGCCCTCAAGTTCGGGAATAAGCGTTTCAAGCTGGTCAGCGCGCGATGCCCGCGGCGTCAGTTCCGTGAGAGCTTTCTGCGCGGCCGCCAGTTCCGATTTGAGGCTCTGGAGCTCCTCATCTGAAATGATCGATCCGCCGCCCTTCGTCAACGTGGTGATCTGCTCATCCTTCTCCGCAAGCAGCGTTTTCAGGGTGACGACATCCTGCTCAAGTTCGGAAAGGCGCACCAGTTGTTCCGGGGCGGGTCCTGCCGCCGCTTTCGCGGCTGTTTCCTTCAGCTCGACGAGCTGGGAATCGCGTCGGGCCAGCTCTGAATCGCGCAGCTGAAGATCCCCTTCAAGCCTCTTGATATTCGCCCGCAGGGATTCGGTCTCGACCGCCATCGCCTGGGCGATCTCGAGATCGGCTTTCAGCTTCTGGACTTCTTCGCCGGCAGCCTGTCCGGCGGCACCCAGGCCTGTTTCAGCGGCAGTGCGGGCCTGCGTTTCCATTTCCAGCTGGCTCTGCAGCTCCACAATCCGCGCTTCGAGCTCAGGCACCCGAGGATCGGAGGCGGGCACGGCAAGCGCTTCCTGGGAATTCTGCTGGTGCTGCTCCAGGAGCTGCTGGAGAGACTGGATCTGCTCTTCCTTTTCGCGAAGCCGCAGGTCGAGTTCCGCTTTCTGTTCGGCCAGACCGGCTTCGAGACGCTTCACTTCCGTCTCTTTCGCCTCAAGTGCTTTTTCCAGATCAGCCTTGCGAGGTCCCTCGCCGGTTTCATCAGCCTGTGATTTCAGCGTCTTGATCTGCAATTGCAGCAGCTTGATGAGGTTGTCCTTCTGGACGATCTGCTGATTGAGTTTCTTGAAAAACTCGTTACTGATTTCGCCTTTTTCCTCACCAGGAATCATCTGCATTCTCTCCGTGTCGGGCAAGGCCCATGATTTGCCGCAAAATACGCCGCACAGCTAAACGCCGCCGCGGTCTGGCGCGGTGAAATATCCTTAACCCGCACCGGAAGCCAATATAGAGGCCAACAAACAACAAAGTCTAGCACAGGGGGAAACTCAATTCAAGATTTCCTATCGCCGAGATTTTCCGACATGAAATCCGCCGTCGTTCCCATCTCGGTCAGGTTTCTTGTCATCATCGGAGTTTTTCTTCGGGGTCGGTTTTAAAACTTCTTCCTTCAACTGCTTTACATGAGCCTTCAGATCTCTTTTGCATTCCGGGCAGATGATGCCGGTCGTAATGAGCTTGTGGCAGGTCTGACACTTATGCTCGACATTCACCCCCACCCGCTCGAGACGGCCGCTTGAAATAAAATACTGGATCTGATTTTCGGCAATCAGCGTTTCGCAGGCAACTTCCTTCACCGAGGCACCCGGATGCATCCGCAGATATTCTTTCACCTTGAGGAACCGCTCCTCTTCTTCGACATGGCATTGGGGGCACACATCCCGGGAAAGTCGCATTATTATAGCGCCGCATATACGGCAAGAGATAAGCCTTAAATCACCGCCGGACATTGTTTTCCTCCTGACCTCAACACTGCCGCCCAATTCCGGATCTCGAATTTCAGCCGGCAAGGCGGAGGGTACATTGTTCATTCATACAATGAGAGTCTAAGTTTTGACAAGAGCTTTACTCTCAAACTATACTATTCATATACGGTGTCATGAGCGTGAGGAGGCAGAACTACTATGAGGATCCACAAAGCAGCCATGCTGCTCGTTTGCTCTCTTGCGGCCTGTCCGTGGTCTCTCCCCGCCGAAGATCAGAAACCCTGGGAGAAACCCCCGGACTCCACGATATCCCCGGCCGGCACCACCGGGCATGATAAAATCGAAACGGTCATCCAGACAACGGGGGGCACCCGCGAGGACGGCGCGCAGGTTTCAACGGCCGGCACCTCTTCACAGCAGAGTTATGTGAACGGCTTTCTGAACGATGCCGCCACCAAGATCAAGGAAGCCGGCGGCGGATCAGGCTGGGCCTGGTCCTGGGAAAAGAAGTGGAAGATCGGTCCCGACGGGAAACCTCACGAAGTGAAGGAAACCTGGGTCGATGGAAGCATCGGCCTTCAGTCCAGGCCCGCGGTAACAGGGTCACCGGCTCCTTCCACCCCCGTACCGGCCGCCGCAACGCCCCAGACACCGGCACCCACCGGCACGTCGGCAAACGCAAAAAATCCTGCCACACCCCCTTCATCGCCCGCGCAACCGGTTCCGACCGCAGCCAAAACCGCGGCGGCGGCCACTCCGCAGCCGGCCGCCTCCGGACAGCCATCCCAGCCGTCTCAGACCGCTGCGATACCAGCTCCCAAAGGAGTCGATGTCGCTCCGGTGAAGATCGCGCCACCTCCTATACTGCTTACGATATTTGACCCTGTCTCACAGCAGGAAAGCAGCTTCGCCGCGGCGGTCAACCCGTCCAAACCCGGTCGGGTTCCCCTTGTGGCATCAATTTCCAGACCCATCTATGAAGATACCCGCGTCAAAATGGCGCTGGATCTCGGGCCCGGCATCAACCGCAGCGAACTGAGCGTAACGATTCGCGACAACGAGGGCGATCATGCGTTCGAGCGGGGCGCTTTCCCTGAAAACTACCGCCACATCTTCCGGGTTCCGAACCAGCATGACTACACGGCGGCCGTCGTCTACGAACATCCGATTTCCAAGGAACGTCAGGAAATCATCCACGTTCAGATTCCGGTATTGAAAATGTCTTTTGCAAACCGGACCGTCGAAGATTCCACCAGAAGAACCGATGACCCGGAATCGTCCACCTCCGGCAGCGGTTCGACCGCGGCTTCCGGGCGTGGAGCAACGCCTTCCGGGCGCGGAACAACAGGCTGGGGCGCAAGCACGGGAAGCACACGCCAGGAGCTCTCGAACAGTGGAGATCGTGCAACGATCGACATGAGCGATCTGTATACCGACCCGACAAATCCTCCCTCCGTGGCCGGAGGCGAGTCTTCAACGGCTGCGCGCACTCCGTCGTCACCTGCCGGTACCGCTCCATCCGCCGCGATCGCGGGCACTCCCCCTGGAGCGCAGAAAAATCCGGCAGCCGACTCCGCCTCTCAGGTCGGGAACGATTCATCAGCCGCTGCAGGTGCAGTCTCCGCTGGAGCGCCTTCCGGCATCCGGGAAGATGCCGATCGCACCACCAGCGCCTCCCCGGGCGGCTCGGCTTCCGGCGATTCAGGTGATACTCCGGGTGCCCAGCCAGACCAATCAGGCTCAGAATCGGCAGCCGGGCAAGGAACAGCGGCCGGCGGATCTGATTCCCCGGCAGGCACCGCCGCGGCGACAGCGGGCGGCTCCGGCGCGGACACCGCCTCTCTCCAGGCGCAGGGTGCCGTCGCGGTCGGCGACGCCCCGGCTCAGGCAACCCCCGCCAATGAAAGCGGAACGGCCCCTCAGGGCGGCGTGACGACAGCGGCAGTGCAGCAGGCGGCCAAGCCATACCTGTGCAGCATTTCGATTCAGAACAGGGCAACAGACGGAGCGCAGTCCTTCGATTTTCTGGAAGACCCTGCCCCCACCGCCCAGTCGATCTCCCCGCAGACCCCGCTGGCGTTCACCTTCGACTGCGCAAAGAACGTCCAGCAGGACTCCGTGAAAATCGAGATCTTCGACGGCCGCGAGAAAATCACGACCTCGCTTTCGAAAATACAGAACAATCTGGTCGAGCACATCTTCACCAACCAGACCGCCGATGCCTACATCTGGGTCTATGGCCGAACCGACCAGGCCCCGTTTTCCTGCAAGGTGATGATCCCTGTGACGGGACTGTAACGATTCAATCCTGCAGTATCAACCGGCGGGCGTCGCATATGATCCGACGTCCGCCGGTTTTTTCCGTCACTTCGAGCGCCCCTCGTTCCGCGAGGCCCATCGCACGCCCGTCAATCATCTCCCCATCGCCCAGAATGATCCTCACGCGTCTCCCCCAGAACGGAGACGCGGCTTGCGTATAGGCCGCCGTCAGCGCATCGGGAGAGGTATCCAGTCCGGCGGCCCATGCGGAAACGAAGTTTTTCAGAATCCCGGCATGGATATCGCTTTCCGCCGTCGTCGTTCTTTTCCTTAGTACCGATGCCGGAGGCATTCCCGGTCCGTCGGCATCCTCGAAGGGTTCCTCCGGCCGGCGCAGATTGATGCCGATTCCGGCAATGATTTTCAGCGCCCCGTCAACCCAGGTGGACTCGACCAGGATTCCCGCCAGTTTACCGGCACCGGCGCAGAGATCGTTCGGCCATTTCAGCCACAGGCTGAGCCCGTCATCGACGAAGGGCACCAGCGCATCTCTGACCGCCAGACCGGCTCTGAAGGGGATCTCCCAGGCGGAATCGGGATGGGGCCAGTCCCAGGAAAAGGAAAACAGCAGTCCGTCTCCCGGAGCAGTTATCCAGTGCCTGCCCCGCTGGCCACGCCCCGCGCTCTGGTATCCGGCGACCCTCAGCCTCGCAGCTCCCGGAGTTCCCTTCCAGTCGGATTTCAGATCATCGCTGGTCGATCCCGTTCTGGCGACCCATTCCAGGCGGTGGTTCTTCCACGCCGGGAGGGTTTTCATGAACTCCGCGAGCTCGTCCCAGTGAGGCGGCAGCCGGACCGTTTCCGGGTCCGTCATCACAAAAGCTTCGCGCATGCGACGAACGGATATTTATTTCTCTCCATTGCAAGCGCGGCCGCGTCAAGTTCGCCGATTCCGCACCCGGATTCAGCATTTAAACCGAAGGATATATTTCCAGACCAGTCGGCGGCGATGCTTCCGCCGGCAAAACTCTGCCCGCCCTCGCGCCCGGTCCTGTTGACCGCGAGGAGGGCGACCTGGTTTTCAAGGGCTCTGGCACGGGCGAGCAGGGCGAACTGGTCCTGCCTCACAGCGGGGAACTGGGCCGGCACCGCGAAGATGTTGACGCCCTGTTTCATCATCGCGCGAAACAGTTCGGGAAAGCGCAGATCGAAGCAGATCGCCGCGCCGAACGTCCAGGGCCCCAGGCGAAGGGGTTCTGCCGGGTGTTCCCCGCCGGCGAAATACATCGGCTCGCCGGTCAGGGGAAACAAATGTATCTTTCGATATTTTAATCGCACGTTTCCGGCCGGGTCGACAAGATGGAGCGTGTTGAAGGCTTTTCCATCCGGCGCCGGCTCGGGAAGGGTACCCGCGGCTATCCACAGGCCGCCCCGTTTCGCGCGGTCCGCGATCCAGCCCAGTCGTTCTGAAAGCCGGGATGCTTCAGCCGCAAGGCCGCTGCCGGCGAAACTGCAGCTCCACATTTCCGGCATGACCGCCAGATGGGCTT
>CAZQYQ010000182.1:0-9647 GCA_964597625.1 uncultured bacterium | reverse complement strand
CCAGCTCGATTATCTTTTTTACTGGCGGGAAGCGGCATTCGAAATTTCCGAGACATCGCAGCGTGAAATTTTCTGGAGTGCCGTCTACGGCGTGATTGCATACTGGCTGACGATGTCGGTCACAGGCATGGAGTCCGCGTTTCCCCCCGATGAACTCCTCGGATGCATGCTCAAACGCCGTGAAGATCAGCTCATTCCGAGCCAGGAAAAAGTGTATCCGTTGCACATGCCGATCGACGAACTTGGCGAAGAAGTTGAAGCCGAACTTTTCATCGTTCCTCTCCTTTTTCAGGGCAGAAAACCCCTTGAAACCGATCATGACGTGATGTTTCATGCATGGTTTCGCGGAAATCCCGATCTTCATGCTGCCGTCGGCGAGATCGATGATGCCCGGAAAGGCTGGGTCTACAGGTGGCGGGAAGGGTGTGATGCCCCGGCAATGCTGTCCAAGGCCGGAAAAGCATCCTATGCTGCTTTCACCTGGTCGGGAGCGGATCTGTCCCCTCAGTGGCATGAAGAGCATATTGCGCGCCATCTGCGCAAGACATTCGCTTCCCGGTTTCCGAAATCCGTTTTGCGCATCAAGACATCCGATGCCGCACGGGATGATTTCGATTTTCTGCTGACCATGGCTGCGCCGGGGTATGAACTTCCACAGGGCGATGCGTCGACCGGAGTCAGAAACCAGCCTTAGGCTATTCCACGGCAGGGCCGAATGTGATACCATACCCCGCATGTTCTTCCGAGGGTGTTTCAGGCTGTATTTCATCACCGCGGTGGTGTGCATCATCACCTGCGGCGCGGTGCGTTCCGCGTCCGGTGCCCCGATGTTCCTTCAGGGCGAAGACGTCATGGGACCTGATGGAATGGTCATTTCCGTGAATGAAATCCGACGTACGCCGTTCACAGGCGGACTTGGCGGAAGCACGAAACAGGATCGGGTGGAAATTCAGCTGACGTTCGTGAATACCGGTCGAACCGTTTTTCCGGTCGATCCGCTTCACGAGTACTCGCTTCAGATCATCGGCTCGTATCCTTCCGTTGAACTCGATTCGCCGAGCTGCCTTGCGAAACCATTCAACGTGAATCCGGGCACCCAGAGCCGCGGTACCCTGTGCTTCAGGGTCGATTCTTCTGATACCGCCGTTCCCAGGCTCGTCTTCAGACGCGGACGGGACCCGGAGCTGACGATTCTCTGCGACCCAGAGCTGGGGCAGCTTTTCGAGAAAAGCGGCTCCGCTTTTCCGGAAATCGAGGGGGCCCTCAAACTGATCAAGTTCATGATCGAAGCCGAGCGCCTTGATATTGCGCAGAAGCTCGTCGAAAAAGGCATCGAAAAATTTCCCGGTGACGCGCGGGTGACGCTTCTCGCGGCAATGGTGAAGCGGCGCCTCGGCGACAGCGAAGGGGCGACGGAAGCCGTTGCGCGCATCAGTGAAAACTCCGGTCTCAACAAGGACGACGCGCTCGAGCTCGCCCGGCAGGCTTTCGAGTTGTCTCAATATTCTATAGCGCAGCGAATTCTTGAGCCGTACGCCGGCAGCGACCGGTTGAGCGACAAGGACATGCTGTTTCTGGCTCGATGCTGGTATTTTGATCGGCAGTATGATCTCTCGGAAAAACTTCTGACCGATCTCAATGCCCGCGGCTTTCAGGACCGCACGCTGTTTTTCACCCTCGGAAACCTTCTCGAAAAGCGCGATGACTGGCGCGGAGCTCTCCGGTGGTGGGAAAAAGCGGTCGAGCTTGATCAAAACTATTACGAAGCCGAGTTCAACATCGGGGTTGGGCATTTCAAGCTCGACGACCGGCCGGGCGCGATCGAACACTGGCGGCGCGTGCTTCTTCTCGAACCGGACCCCGACACGCGGCAGGCTGCGGAAGATGCCATCAAAAGTCTCGAATAATACGAACCATCACATTATGACACGACGGAGCTGAATCTTATCATGGCTAAAAAACGACTTGTCAGCGGCATGCGAACAACGGGTTCCCTTCATCTGGGCCACCTTGAAGGAACCCTCAGAACATGGGTGCGTCTTCAGGAACAGTATGACTGTTACTTTTTCGCAGCCGTCTGGCATGCCTTCACGGATCGGCTGAAGATCGACGATCTTCCCCGGTATATCAACGACATGATCGTCGATTTCCTGAGTGTCGGAATCGATCCCGAAAAGTCGATCCTGTTCCGGCAGTCGGCGATGCCCCAACATGCCGAGCTGAACACGATCCTGAGCATGTATACCCCCCTCGGCTGGCTTGAACGATGCCCGACGTTCAAAGACCAGATCCGCGACGAGACGAACCGCGACAGTGTTTCCCTCGGAAAGCTGATGTACCCGGTCCTCATGACCGCCGATATCATCTGTTACAAGGCTGAAGCCGTTCCGGTCGGCCGCGATCAGCTCCCGCACCTGGAACTGACCCGGGAGATCGCCCGCCGCTTCAACGGAATATTTGGGGATATTTTCCCGGAGCCCGCGGAAGTTCTTTCGGATGTTCCGGTGCTGCTCGGTACTGACAACCGGAAGATGAGCAAGTCGTACAACAACTCGATCGAACTGCGCGAAACGCCGGAAACCCTCAAACAGAAGATCCATCTCATGATCACCGATCCGCAGCGCGTTCGGCGCAGCGATACGGGAAATCCCGACGTCTGCACGGTTTATTCATATCATAAGATATATACGAAAGACCGGCTGGATGAGATCGCTCACGGCTGCCGCACCGCCGGAATCGGCTGCCGTGACTGCAAGAACATCCTGTTCGAGCGGATCGAAGCCGTTCTGGGCGGAATCCGCGAGAAGCGCGCCGGGATCGAGAAGCAGCCGGGGCTCGTCAGAGACGTCCTCGCCTCGGGCGAGGCAAAGGCCCGTGAAACGGCTGAAGCGACGATGAACGAGGTTCGCCGCGCCATGGGATTCATCGCTTGAGCGGAATGGAACGACGATGAGCGCATACCAGGTCAGACTGCCGGCTTTCGAAGGCCCCTTCGATCTTTTGTATCACCTGATCGAGGAGCAGAAGGTCAATATTTACGACATTCCGATCGCGACCATCACGTCCCAGTATCTCGATTATCTCCACATGATGGAAATTCTCGACATGGAAGTCGCTTCAGGCTTTCTCGTCATGGCTGCGACCCTGCTCGAGATCAAGTCCCGAACGCTGCTTCCCCGCGACAAGATGCAGCCCGGCGAAATCGGCACGGGTGACGAGGATCTCGACGGAGCACCTTATGAGGAAGACGCCCGACAGCAGCTCGTCGACAAACTTGTCGAGTATCGCAGATTCAAACTGATGGCGCTCGATCTTCGCGAAATGGAACGAAAGAGTTCGCGCCTCTATACCCGGGCTTCCGATTATGAGCCGCATCCGGAGCAGATTCTTCAGATCAATGTCTCGTCTTTCGATCTGAGGGCGATGTATGAAGGGCTTGTCCGTCGCCGTCTGAATCCACCGATTCACCGCGTCGTCGTCGATCGGATCGGTCTGGAAGCACGTATCGATGAGATTCGGCGCATCCTCAGCAGCATGCGGCGGCGGGATGAAATTCCCTTCCGCGATCTGGTTCGCGGCCGTCGCGACCGGTATGATGTCGTCCTCTCGTTCATGGCCCTTCTGGAGATGTTCAAGCTTGGCGAGTGCGATATCATGCAGACCGATAATTTTTCTCCGATCACCATCAGGCCGGCGAATGCCGGTGAGACCGTCGAAGAGGCCGCAGCCGTCGGCTGAAGACAGAAAAGAGTCATTGTACCGTCATGGAACCAGAACAGGAATTGATTTCGGCAAACGAAGCCCAGCCGCAACAACTGCCGCTGCCATCCGGACCCCGTCCAGATCATGATACGCTCCTGGCCGCGCTGCAGGGGCTTTTATTCGTCCACAACCATCCGATTCCGACCCAGCGCATTTCTGAAATTCTCGAACTCCCCTTTTCCGAGACAGAACACCTTCTTCTCGAGTTCAAGCAGCACATGGATGAAACACCCTCGTCGGGCCTCCAGATGATCGTCACGGAGCAGGGAGTGCAGCTTGCCACGAAAGCCTGCATCAGCCAGTTCATTCAGCGGCTTGAAGGCCAGAAACTGGTCAGCCTTTCGCTGCCGGCTCTCGAGACCCTCGCCGTCATCGCGTTCAAACAACCCATCACCCGGGCTGAAATGGAGGCGATTCGCGGCGTGAACTGTGACGGCGTCGTTTCCACGCTGCTCGAGAAAAAGCTGATATACGTTTCCGGTGAAAAACCGGTTCTTGGCAGACCGAGATTATACTCGACGACCCAGGATTTCCTCTATTATTTCGGCCTCAAGAGCCTGAAAGAGCTTGCCCTGCCGGACGTTGACCTGCCGGTGGAACTGCCCCCGACGGAAAGCCTCGATGTCACCGCCGCGATGAATGGGGAAACGGCAGACCTGGCCGAAGCACCGCCCGCGGTCGATTCGCAGACGGAGGTTGAGACATCCGCAGCACCCGATGAGCCTTGCGCAGCACCCGATGATCCTTGCGCAGCACCCGACGAGCCACCCGCGACACCTGATGAAACGCCCATGACCAGCGAAAAGAAATCTACCGACGCAGCCGGGGAGACCCCAGATCAATGACCAGGACCCCATTTTACACGACCCGTCTCAAAAACGGCGTTCGAGTCATCGCGGAAACGTTCGATACCGTTCAGAGCGTTTCCATCGGCCTCTTTTTCCGGAGCGGCGTTCTCTATGAAGACCCGCGGTTTCTCGGCGTTTCCCATTTTATCGAACACATGATGTTCAAGGGAACGGAAAAGCGCTCGCCCAAGGATATCGCACGCGCGTTCGACCGTATTGGCGGGTATCTGAATGCATTTACCGCAAAGGATTACTGCTGCTACTATGCCCGGGTTGTGCGCGATCAGCTGCCGATCGCGGTTGAAGTGCTGTCCGACATGGTCCGGAACTCGATGTTCGACCCGGAAGAGTTCGAACGTGAGCGTCGGGTCATTCTCGAAGAGATCAAGATGTACGAAGACTCGCCCGACGAGATCATTCACGAGCTGCTCGGGCAGACGCTCTGGCCGTCGGCCCCGCTTGGCCGGCCGATTCTCGGTACCAGCGGAACCGTCGGGAACCTGCCCCGTGATGAAGTTGTCGATGTATATCGAAAACAATATGCCGCCGGAAACCTCGCGATCTGCGCGGCCGGCAACATCGACATGGACGAATTCAGCGCGCTGCTCGAAACGCATCTCGGCGACATGCAGACCGGCACGCTCGCGCACCGCAAAACCCTGCCGAAGCCGGACAGTGCCGCGACCGTCTTCCGGAAGGATATCGAGCAGGTTCATATCGCGATCGGCACGCCCGGCGTCTCCTTCCGGGATGAATCGAGATTCGCCGTTACCCTGATGAACGCAGCGTTCGGTGGCGGAATGAGCAGCCGGCTCTTCCAGGAGATACGCGAAAAGCGGGGGCTGGCATACTCCGTTTTTTCATACCACACCTCCTTCCGCGACACCGGCATTTTCAGTATCTACGCCGGAACATCGCCCGATCAGCTGCCCAATGTCCTCGATCTGATCCATACAGAGATCGAGCGGCTTTTGGCGAAGGGCCTTTCGAAAGTCGAACTGGAAGAAGCGAAACAGCAGCTCAAAGGCAACACGCTGATCGCCCTCGAAAGCACGACGAACCGCATGAACAGACTTGCGACCGGCTTCCTGTACGGGATCGATCCCCAGGAGGCGGAAGCGGCGATACGGCCGTATCTCTCGGTGACGCAGGACGACATCCGGAAGGCGGCTTCTATGTTGCTCGACCGGTCCCGGATGGCAATGACGGTCATTTCCCCTTCGAATGACGTGACGAAGATTCTCGCGAAGAGTCCCTTCCGCTCTATAGCGCCACGCCTGGTGGAATTCGGCGACCATTTCGCCCTCAAGTCCGGCACGAAAAAGTGACATGCCGTACATGCGGCTCAACGAGTTTGCGATGTGAAAAGGAGAACGAATCGGTGAAGAAAAACCCCTGTCTGGTTCGACAGCAATGCGTCGTAGAGGCGTTTCCCGAAGGTCTTGATGCTCTTCTGGTGACGGATCTTTCGAATGTGCGGTATCTGACGGGCTTCTCCGGCTCATCCGGCGTGCTTCTTCTGGAAAAGAGAGCGTCCTTGTTTTTTACCGACTTCCGCTATCAGGAGCAGTCTGAACGGGAAGTCGGAGATGCCGCTGAACGTGTCGTTTTCAAGACCTCGGCGACGGAAGCCGTGCTGGAGTATCTTGCCAGGTCTTCCGTCACCAGTCTCGGGCTTGAGTCAACCCTGGCGATCGGAACCTATGAAGCCTATCAGAAAAGCTTCAAGGGAAAGATAACGACAACCCGGGGGATCGTTGAAAAGGTGCGCCAGGTCAAAGGCGTCGAGGAAATGAAGGATCTGCGGAAGGCGTTTCGCATTTCCGATCGCAGCTTCGCAAAACTTCTGCGGTACATCAAACCGGGCAAGCGTGAAATCGAGATCGCGGCGCGGCTTGAATACATCATGCGCACGGAAGGCTCGGATGGCCCGAGTTTCGCAACCATCGTCGCCTCGGGAGAACGCGCCTCATGCCCTCACGCGCACCCGACCGATCGGAAAATCAGAGCCGGCGAAATGGTCAAAATCGATTTCGGCGCCATCTGGAACGGGTATCATTCCGACATGACCCGCACGGTTTTCATCGGAAAGGCGGATGCGAAATTCCGTGAGATTTACGGAATCGTGCTTGAGGCGCAGAAGCGCGCAATAGCCGCGATCAAACCCGGAGTTCTCGGCGTCGACATCGACAGAGTCGCGCGGGACCACATCGCTTCGAAAAACTATGGCGACAACTTCGGCCACGGCCTTGGCCACTCTCTCGGTCTGGATATTCACGAGCTGCCTGGCTTTTCGACGAAGTGTACCGACGTGATAAAGACCGGCATGGTCATCACCGTCGAGCCGGGAATTTATCTGCCGGGGTGGGGCGGGGTGCGCATTGAAGACGTCTACCGTGTCGATGTCGAACCCGAGCGGTTGACGGCCACCCCGAACGACCTCCTGGAGCTGCCCGCGTAAGCTTTTTTTGAACGGCGAAATCCTCGAAACCCCCGGCATGGTATTCCGTGTCGGGGGTTTCGACTAAGGGAAAGCCCGTTTCATGCCGATGGGAGGGAACGCAGTCCTTATCGATGGACATCGGAGGTGTTTTCATGAAAGGCTCTTTTCCCGGCTCGAGGCTGATTGTACCGCTTGGCATGGTCGGCGTCCTGGCCGGGCTGTTCTCATATACGGTGAATGCCGACTCGACGATCACGATTCCCGTTCCTGAAAAAGCGGCGCTTGATAAACAGGTCACGTTGTCTCTGAGAATTCCTCCCAATACGGAACCCGTGACGGGGCCGAAGGAAAAACTCAAGATGTCGTCGGTCCGCAGTCTGGTCAAGTGGGATTCGAATCCGTCCCCAAAGCTCGCGAATAATGACGAGCTGATCACGATTGTTAATACGATGCTCGGCAAAGGCTGGCTGAAAAGCTACTCTTCGAAAAATCTCGCTTCGATCCGTCCCATGGACAAGTATATCGCGGTCCGGCTTGTCGAAGAGATGGCCCGGTCGATCATCGAAATCGGCCAGTCGCCGAACGTGACGCGTGTCATCAGGAAGAGTAACCTGACCACCAGCGATATCGAGGATGTCCGTCGCATGGTCCAGCGCTTCTCGACCGAGCTGGTCATGTTCGGCAGGAACCCAAAGAACTACGATAAAGACCTGCTGATGCTTCAGGAGCGGTTCAAGACGGCCAAGGCCGGCATTCTGAAAGTCATCAGAGTCGAAGGCGTCGACGATGGCAGCACGGTCATCCACCTGAGCGTCGATTAACAAAAAAACTCAGACAGCGAACGCTCCCGCCAGACGGGGGCGTTTCTTTTTCCCGGTTTGACGGCTCTCACAATCGGGAACGGGCGGTGAACGGCCTGCGCAAAATCCGCATCCGAATCGGGAAGGGTGGCCAGGGGCGCATGCGTCACGGAAAGAGAAACATCGGATGAAATGTGTCCGGTGGTGTTGTTTTTAAGAGTGTAATCGGCCATAATAACCGGAATGGCTCTGGACATTCTGACAAAACATCGCAATTTCGGCCTGCTTTGGCTTGCACAGCTGGTTTCGTTCGTTGGCGAAGGCATCATGCAGACGGCGATGATCTGGTGGGTCATCAGCAAAACCGGCTCGGGCACGACGGTCGGGTTCATCATGAGCGTCAGTTTTCTGCCGGCGGTTCTGATCGGCCCGTTCGCCGGGACTCTCGCCGACAGACTGCCCGCAAAGCTGCTTCTCATCGGCGCCGACCTGTTTCGGGCCTGTCTTGTCGGAACCGTTGCCGTCATGGCCTGGCATGAGCAGCTTTCCATCCCCGTGCTGCTGTTCATGTGTGCAACTCTGGCCGCCGCCGGGGTCTTTCACAGCCCGACCACGCTTACCGTGATTCCCCGGGTCGTCCCGCCGGAGCGCATGGAAGAAGCCATGGCACTCCATACAATAGTAAGGGATATATCAAAGCTGGCCGGGCCGGCGATCGGCGGGGCTATCATCGCCCGATGGTCCGTCGCCGAGGCATTCGCAACGCATGCCGCCTGCCTTGTCGTGTCATCGATCTGCATCGCCGTCATGACGATGGCGCCGCGGGAAGTGAACCCCGATCAGGAGAGCATTTTTCACCAGCTTGCGGCGGGCCTCAGATATGTCCGCGAACGTCGTGTTCTGCGGAATATTCTGATCGGGTTCGGCAGTCTGAATCTGTTTGCCGTGCCGATCGTCGTTCTGCTGCCGCTTTCCATAAGGAATACCTTTGCCCTCAACGCATTCGAACTCGGTGTCAGCGAAGGAGTGCTGGCGTTCGGTTCCGTGCTGACCGGGCTCGCGTTCGTCCGCCTTTTCTCCGCGGTGCGCACATCCGTGCTGCTCGTGCGGATGCTGGGCCTGTCAGGGCTTCTTTTCGCCTTTTTTGCCTATAATGCATCCTTTCCCCTGTATCTGATCGCGTTGTTTCTGCTGGGAGGCTGCTTCACGGCTGTGAATGTGGCCGTGCTCACGCTGTTCCAGCGGACCGTCGACCCTGACATGAAAGGCCGTTTTTTCGCCCTCGTCGAGGTTCTCAGTTTTGCCCTGATTCCCCTGGCAATGGCTGCCGCGGGAACGCTTTCAGACAAGATCGGAATCGCCGCCACATACAAGATCTGCGCGGTGGGTATCCTCTGGCTGACCTGGCGGTTTGCACACATCGAAGGGCTTACGAGTCTCGATCGGACGGGTGAAACGGCGGAACCTTCCCTGCAGGAGCCTTCCCGGCCCGCCGATGGCGCCGCCTGAAGCGGTTCGATTCTGATGGACGGCAGAATGCGGCAGATCAGTCTCATGCTTTTCATGGGTTTTCTGCCTGCAGCTGTTCTGGCAGTCGTTCTCTGGGCTTCAGACTCGATCGTCGAACGCATGCGGGACGGGCTCCATGAACAACGCGCAGCCGCGATCCGGGCATTGCCGGCCGAAGGCGGAATCGCGACGCAGAAAACCTATTCCTGCATGTTTCTCTCGACGTCGACCCAGGAACTGAAGCCGCTTGCCGGAGAATGGCCGGTGGCGCTCGATGTTGAAACC
>CAZQYQ010000181.1:0-9681 GCA_964597625.1 uncultured bacterium | reverse complement strand
CGCGATGTCCCTGAACGCAAGGTGTTCAACCGTCTCCCTCGCCCGATTGTAGGCGAGAAGCCGGGAGGCCGACCGCTCGGAGGCCGGCGTCTGAGCAATCAGCTCGGGAGGAAGTTCGAAATCAAAAAGAGAGGTTTTCAAGGCTTCGTCACGGCGTATGCGACGCGATGCGGGGGGTGAAACTGGCTTCGAGGTCGAGCAGGGAAAGCGTGGCGAAGTGCTTCGCTCCGATCGCGACCGCCTGGTCCTTGTAGGGAAGGTAATAGCTGATTTTATCGATATACCGGGCGTCTCCGGGCAGAGACATCGTTTGAATCGAGATCTGGCCGCTCTTGAGAGAGTAGAGGAGATCCAGGATCTCGGCAATGCGCAGGTCGGTCTGGATATTCCGATAGGATTCCTGGATGAGCTGTGGCAGCCTGACCACGATCGTGGGAGATTTTATTTTTTCAAGAATGGAACTGATGAACTTCTGCTGACGCTTGATCCGGCCGAGATCGGCCGCGGAGTCCGCGCGAAAACGCACATACTCGAGAGCCTTCCTGCCGTTCAGGTGCGTCGCTCCCGGATCGAAGTGGATATGGACGTTCCCCCAGTTGTCATCGTAATGCATCGGCTGTTCTATAGCTATGTCTATGCCATCGAGCAGGTCGATCGTGTTGATGAATCCCTGGAAATCGACCAGAACGGACCTGTCGATACGGATTTCAAGAAGTTCTTCAAGCATTCCGCGCAGGACGGATTCACCGAACCGCGCATAGATCTCGTTGATTTTATGCGCGGAGCCGTTCACCAGTACCCGCGTATCGCGAGGCACCGACAACACGACGACCCGTTTCTCAAACGGTTCAACGCCTACCAGCAGAATGGTATCCGTGCGATGAGTGCCCTCGACGGAGTCGACACCCAGGCAAAGAATATTCATGCGCCCGGGGCGGAGTGCCGCCACCGCGTCGGTCCCGGTTTCGCCGGCAGCCGAACCTGTGCGCTCGCCCGCCTCGCCGGTCGGTATGCGCATCAAAAACCAGCGCTGCATCCAGCCGACGAAAAACAGCATCGTGATCGTGAGGAAAAGAAGTTCAAGAATCATCCAGACGGTTTTTCCGCGACGATTTCCCGGGGATGGCTTCATCATCCGCTTCACGGCTCAGGCTGATACGGGGCTGCCGGCAGCGGGTTCAGCCCGGCAGACGCCCATCTGCCGACCGTTTTCAGCCCGATCGGCACAGACGCGCTTCAACGAAATGACTTTTTTCCAGCGCATCTCGACGGGCTCATCCGACTCCCGGAGGCGATTCCGTTCAGGCTCGGCGCGGGACGGGTCCAGAGCGTCAGCCATGATCAGTGCCCGCGTCAAGGGGGCATGGGCCTGCCGCGGGAACGTGTGCCACCTGACGGCACGCCGCAGACACAGGGGCGGAACCGGATCCAGAGTCGACAGGTATGCCGCCGCCGCCGCTCCGTGAGCCAGCATCGGAATACTCCGCTCAACCGAACTGAGGCGGATGCCGGCCTCGCCGGTCATGGCCCGGATCTTCGCCGGGTCGGCCGCGCGATACAGATCATGCGCAAGCCCTGCGAGCAGGCCAAGTCTGGCATCAAGCCCCAGCTCGCAGGCATACTCGGCCGCCAGCTTCGCGACGCTCTCGATATGCCCTCTCAGACCGGGGACGAGATTGGAAACCTGTTTTTGAAGCTCTTCGCGCCAGAAGCTGAATGGCCCGCTCCAGCAGCCGTAATGGCCGGCTTCGACGATCAGGGCCATGACCCCCGGCTGTACGGGCAGTCCCTTCATTCTCCCCCGGCTGATCGCGGCACGGATGCCGGACGAAGAGGCGGGATCAGCTTCGAGAGGAACCCAGATGCTCCGGGGATTCGGGAGAGGCTGCTGGTCACCGATTCCAGGCCGCACGACAACCGCGAAGCGCGTTTCCCTCACGAGATCCTCATACGCTTTCCAGCCCGGGAGATCTCTCAGGGAATCCGCTCCGATAATCAGGAGAAACTCGTTTTCCGGGAATGTTTCGCGCAGCCGCCTGACGGTGCGGATGGTATAGGACGGGCCGCCTATATCGCGCTCTATATCACAGATCCGCAGTCCGGGAAGGCGGCGGATAGCCGTTTCCAGCATCACCCGCCGGTCCTGATACGGCAGAAGCTCGAGACAGAGTTTATGGACAGGCTGATGAACGGGAACGAACCACACCTCATCGAGACCGCAGACATCACGCACGGCCTCGGCAATCTTCACGTGATGCCGGTGGACCGGGTTGAAACTGCCCCCGAAGAGGCCGATCTTCATGAGAAGAACTCCCGCCAGGCGAACTCCATTTCCCCGATGGCGACGGTATCATCTCCATCAGCCTCGATTCGCGAGAGTTCGTCGGTCAGGCCCATTTTCTGGATTTTCTTGCGGAAGCGGGCGATGCCTTCTTCGCTCGAAAAGTCCGTCATCGCAACGAGCCGTTCGATTTCAGCGCCATTCACGACCCAGTAGCCTTTCTTGATTTTCTCGATCTGGAACGGCGGGAGGAAGGCAAACACCTTTTCGCCGGCCGAAACGGGTGTTGCAACTTCAGCCAGGGGCAGCTTCGCCAGTTCCTCGCAGATGCGCTCGGCCAGTTCCTTCGTTCCTTCCTTTGTCGCTCCGGAGAGGGCAAGGACAGGAAGTTTCCGCTTTTTCAGCGCTTTGGTGAAAATCGGCCAGGCCTCACGCGCCTCGGGCAGATCCATTTTGTTGCCGACGACCAGCACCGGTCTGGCAAGCAGCGACGGATCGAACTCGGAAAGTTCCTGTCTGATGACATCGAAGGTCGCGAGAGGCTCGTCGCAATCGATGTCGCTGAGGTCGACGAGGTGGACAAGCAGCCGGGTCCGCTCGATATGTTTGAGGAACTGCACTCCAAGGCCGGCGCCCATATGCGCGCCTTCGATCAGGCCGGGCAGATCGGCGACGCAGAAGGAGGGGAGTCCCTCGGGCTTCACAATTCCGAGGTGTGGCACAAGCGTTGTAAACGGGTAATCGGCGACCTTGGGGCGGGCATTGCTGATGGCGCGCAGGAGAGTCGACTTGCCGGCATTCGGCAGACCGACAAGGCCGACATCGGCAAGCAGCTTCAGTTCGAGACGCAGATGCCTGATCTCGCCAGGCTCGCCCTTCTCGGCAATGCGCGGAGCGCGTCGTACGGAACTGGCGAACCGGGCGTTTCCCTTTCCGCCACGGCCGCCACGCGCAACGACGCAACGCGCATCAGCCTGAGCCAGGTCGGCGAGCAGCTCTCCCGTTTCGGCGTCATGCACAAGCGTACCAACCGGCACACGAATGACGGCATCGAGGGCGTCAGATCCGAACATATCCTTCGGACCGCCCTTCACACCGGGTTTCGCGCGGTAGATCCGCTTGTAGCTCAGTTCATACAGCGTGTTTAAATCGCGGGTGGCAATCATGAGAACATCGCCGCCGCGACCGCCGTCGCCGCCGGAGGGGCCGCCGAACGGTACGAACTTCTCGCGGCGGAAGGCAATCATGCCATCGCCGCCTTTTCCGGATTCAACTTCAATCACTAATTCGTCTACGAATTTCACGGGTGGATTATACCATGAAACCCCGCATAAAACCAGTATTGTATTGACGCGAAATCCGCCGTTGTGATAGGTTTTTGCATATGTTCGTGCGTCAAAATCTACCGTGCCGGATGCCGAGGAGGCAACTCGCCAATGAAGGTGCCACTGCTGGATCTCAAGCCGCAATTCGCCCAGATCAAGGATAAAGTCGTTCCTGAAGTGCTTGCCGTCATGGAAAGCCAGGGTTTCATTCTCGGACCGCGTGTCGAGAAGATGGAACAGGAGCTTGCCGCTTATACCGGCGCAACATTTTCCGTCGGCGTTTCTTCAGGCACAGATGCCCTGCTTCTGTCCCTGATGGCACTCAACATCGGGCACGGGGACGAGGTTATCACAACGACGTATTCCTTCTTCGCCACCGCCGGAGCGATCGCCAGAGTCGGCGCCAAAGCCGTTTTTGTCGATATCGAAGCCGACACCTACAACATCGATGCAACGAAGATCGAAGCCGCCGTGACCCCGAGAACCAAAGCAATTCTGCCGGTGCATCTGTATGGTCAGTGCGCCGACATGGACGCGATCATGGCGGTCGCCCGGAGACACAAGCTGCCGGTTATCGAAGACGCCTGCCAGTCGATCGGTTCCCGCTTCAACGACCGACAAGCCGGAACGATCGGTGATCTCGGCTGTTTCAGCTTTTTCCCCAGCAAGAATCTCGGCTGTTTCGGCGACGGCGGCCTTGTGACGACCAGCGACGAACAGCTGTACCAGCATGTAAAAAAACTTCGCGTTCACGGCGGCGAGAAGCAGTATCATCACCTCGAAGTCGGCATAAACGGCCGTCTTGACGCGCTTCAGGCCGCGGTCATCTCCGTGAAACTGCCGCATCTCGCCGGCTGGACGGAAGGCCGCCGAAAGAATGCCGCGCGCTACAACGAACTTTTCGCAGGAAACGCGAACGTTCGCACCCCGGTCGCAAAGCCTGGCCGCTACCACATTTACAACCAGTACATCATCAACGTGGAACGGCGCGACGAGCTGAAACAGTATCTTACGGAAAAAGAGATCGGATGCGCGGTTTATTATCCGCTGAGCCTGCATGAGCAGGAGTGCTTCAAATCGCTCGGCTACAGGCGCGGCGACTTCCCGGTCTCGGAAGCGGCCGCTCAGCATACCCTGGCGCTTCCCATTTATTCCGAGCTCCCCCCCGGAGCAATCGAGTATGTCGCCGCGGCGGTGAACGAGTTCACGAAGCGCTGATCACAACCGGACAACCTTCTCAGGGGCGTGGCATTCAGCCGCGCCCCTTCGATTTGGAACGGGTTTTGCCGATGGTTCTCTCAGACTCCCCGTGCGACACACGCCGGGGAAGGATTCACATTGAGGAGGCATCAGGCAATGGCGCAGGAGAACCTGTTCGAAGGGATCCTCCGCAGCCTCGACCGACATCGGGGAGCGGCCGTATCGATCATCGCCGCGACACTTCTGATCACGGCGCTCGTCAGCCGCGTTTTTCCAACGCTGTATGAAAGTCAGTCTCTGCTGAGAGTCATGACGAGCGAACTGCATCAGGGCGACAGCCCGGCCGCAGCCATGAACGGGATCATGTCGCAGAAAATTGTGGTCAGCGAAGTCCTGCGCACCTGCGGGCTCGACCTCGGAACGGAGCCACGGTATTCGCCCTTCACGCTCGAGGATGCAGGTCAGGGACTGGTCAGGCTCATCGTCCGCGACCCGAATCCGACCCGACTGCCGGAACTCGGCGATGCGGTAATCAAAACCCTTTCAGAAAGATTTCTGGGCTACTCCAACGAAACAACTGTTTTCGAAATTGAAATGCTCGAAAAGAAGAAGAGCGTTTTACGCGAAAAGCTTGATGAAGCCCGCAGAGCTTCCACCGAGATCTCCGGCAGCCATCTGCTCCAAAACGATGCGTTCGCGCTGGATGAAGAAATTCAGCTCGTCGGTACAAAGATCCAGGAAGATAAAAAGCGGCTGCAGACGCTGCCCAGAATTCGCGTCGTGCCGTCCTCATCGACAGAGAATTCCATTGCTGATATCCGCGACTCCCTCGCGGCGGCGCGGGCCGACCTCAAACGGCTGCTCGAAACCTATCGCGAGAAACATCCGAAAATCATTGCGGCAAACAGCCTGATCAGCGCCTTGCAGGCCCGTCAGCGACGTCTGTCCGCGCAGCGCGACCGCAAGGAATCAAATCCCGAATTCGAAGAACTCCAGCAGGAAATTTCTAAAAACGAGTCGAAGCTTGAAGAGCTGAAAAACCGGTGGATCGAAGCGAATCACACCCCCTCAACCGCCTTTTCCGGCAGCAATTTTGCGGAAACCGCCTCGATCGCGGCAACCCGGATCAAATCTCTCGAAGGTCTGTACAACGAGGTGCTGATGCGGCTTGAAGAGTATCAAATCACGCAATCGACGGCGGTCGGACGCATCCAGGTTCTCCGCAAGGATCTCGACACCCCCAGGCCCGTCGGCCTGTCCCTGTTCCAGCGTGAGCTGGCGGCCATGCTGAGCGGTGCGCTTCTGGCCGTATTCCTGCTGTATACCCCGGCCCCGATGAAGGCCGAGATCGTCGGAGCTCCTCCCCAGATGTTCGCCGCGGCGCTGCCCGCTCCCGGCGGCCAGTCGCCTGCTCCCGCCCGGCTTATCGAGATGAATCAGCTGTCATCCGCACGGCTCGCGCTTCCGGTGCCGGACTCGGTTCAGCATGCCTCGTATGACGAGCGCCTGATCGTGCTGAATGAGCCCGATTCAAAAAGACTCGAGCCATACAAGGCACTCGCATCGAATCTTCAGATCGCCCTGGCGGAAACGGGCACGCGTATTGTGCAGGTCTGCTCGTCGCGGTCGGGAATGGGCCGCAGCACGCTTGTCGCGAATCTTGCGATCCTGTTTGCCCAGTCGAACTATTCGGTTGTTCTCGTCGATGCGAATTTCCGGCACCCCGTTCTGCACCGGGTTTTCGACACGGATAATCACAACGGCCTCAGTACGGCTCTTTGCGGCCAGCCCGCGGCGAATATCGTCAAGCCCACGATGATGAAGAATCTCGGGCTTATAACCGCGGGCCCGACTCCGCCGCATCCCGTCGAGCTGATCGGTTCGGTTTCCATGATCGAACTGCTGGAAACCCTGAAGCGCAGAGTCGAACTGGTCATTATCGATACCCCGGCACTCCTGGAGTATCCGGACGCCGGAATTCTCGCGGAACAGTCCGGCGGCGTCGTGTTTCTGCATCGCGAAGGCGAACCCGAAGCGGATCTGAAGGCAAGCCAGGATTTTCTGAAGAATATCCGCGCAACCGTTCTCGGATATGTTACGACCTGATCCTCTTCACTCCTGATGGATACTCACCGGCCGTCCCGAATTTCGGGGCGGCCGATTTAATATGGTTGGCAGATGAAGCCGGCATGCTGTATTCTTTGGCCATTCAGGAGCAATGGCGATGTTTGAGATAACGGTTCCGCAGCCGCCCGATCTGTGGCTGAGACTGATCGCGGTCACGGCAGCGGCTGTCGGGATGTACACAGACATGCGCCGCGGCAGAATCTATAACTGGCTGACATTTCCGATGATTTTTTCCGGCTGGCTGCTGAATCTGTACTGGTTCGGCTGGGCCGGTTTCGGATACAGTTTTCTGGCAACCCTTGCCGGAACAGGACTTTATCTCGGTCCGGCGGCCCTCGGAATCATCGGCATGGGTGACGTGAAACTCCTGGGCGGCATGGCGGCCCTGGCCGGCACACGGTTTGTCGTCAACACATTCCTGTATTCCTGCGTTCTTGGAATTCCGCATGCCGTGATCATTCAGTGGCTCAACTACGGAAAAAATGCAGTACCGATGTTGATGACGAGCATATCAAGCGGAGCCTACAAAACGAAAACCATTCACAACACGCAGGGATCACCCGGATACAAGTTCTATCTTGGCATCGATCTTTTTCTTGGAGCCCTCATAGCAACGTTTCTCGAAATTCCGATTCGATGGTAATCAGGTTTCCCGTTGTCCGGCAGGACCCTCCTATGATATCCTTGCTCTTTTACGGCTTCATTTCTGGAACGAATGGGCTTGCCTGATCGTTTTTGTCTCATTTCCGCCTACTGCACACGGGAGACCTGAATGGCACAGCGAATCAAGGTATTCATCGCCGACGACATGATCGAGCTGCGCTCGAATGTGCGCCGGATGTTGAGTAACTTTGACAATATCCGCGTGGTGGGCGAGGCAGGAGACGGCGAGGAAGCGCTCGCGCAGATCCGTGAAGTTTCTCCGCATATCGTCCTGATGGATATCAACATGCCCAAACTGGATGGCCTGAAGGCCACGGAAATGCTTGCCAAGGAGCGGCCGAATATCCAGGTGGTGATCATGTCCATCCAGAGCGAGCAGGAGTATTTTCGCCGCGCGATGAAGGCCGGGGCGAAAGATTTCCTGACGAAGCCTTTTTCCAGCAATGATCTGGCCGACACGATCCTCAATGTTTTCAACAAATGGGTCAAGGATACGCCCGAGGCCTTCGTCGAAGAACAAAAAGCCCAGGTACTCACGTTTTTTTCGACGAAAGGCGGCGTCGGGAAAACGACTCTTTCAACCAATCTCGCGGTGAGCCTGGCGAAGCTCGGCAAGAAAACGCTGCTGATCGATGCCTCGCTCCAGTTCGGCGATGTCGCGATCACGCTGAACCAGAAAAGCAATAAAAACATCTACTGCATTGTTGAAGGCGGCCACGACGAGATTTCCAGTGATACGATCGAAAAGAATGTCGTGAAACATCCCAGCGGTCTCGATCTGCTGCTGGCACCGATCGAACCGGCGTTTTCCGAGGCGATCAAGGCTCAGCACATCAAGCAGATCCTCGATTGCCTTTCACCCGCCTATCAGTTCATTCTGTTCGACACAGCGCCCCATATCGGCGATCTCGAGCTGGCCATCCTCGACAGAACCGATCTGGTGCTGCTTGTTGCAACACTCGAAATCAGTTCACTGAAAAACACCAAGTTGTGCCTGAAGACTTTTTCAGATATTAAATTTGATACCAACAAAATCAAGCTTGTTCTGAATAAAGATTTTCCCAATGCGGGAATCGGCGCCAAAGACATCGAAGCCGGGCTTGCGATCCCTCTTTTCGCAACGGTACCAATGGAAACGGAAACGGCGCAACAGGCACTTAACCAAGGGGAACCGTTTGTGGTAAAATCTTCCGGAAGTTCGTTGGCGAAAGCCGTGCAAAATATGGCTCGCACGATCATAAGTCCGGAAGGAGAGGCTCCGGCAGCCGCTAAGCAGGGTGTTCTCACGCAATTGAAAAACATCTTATTAGGGTCTTGAACCAAGGGAGGTAAAAATTCATGGGTGGTTTACTGTCTCGTCTGACTGAAGAAAAGAAATCGAACGAAAAATCCGGCATTCTCGAGTCTGCCATAACCCGCGAAATCACCGGTTTCGAACGCCTCAGAGAAAAGGTTCACACGCGGCTGATCGACGACATGCCGCAGGCAATCATGACCGAGCAGAACCAGGAAAAGAAGCGCGGAATGCTTCGAGACCGCATCGGTCAGGTCGCAACCGAGGAAGGCAACAAGCTGAACCTTTCTCTTGCGCCGCGCGAACTGGAGTCGATGACCCAGGTCCTGCTCGATGACATGATCGGTTTCGGACCGATCCAGAAGCTCCTCGATGATGACGATATTTCAGAAGTCATGGTCAATGGGCCGTATCAGATCTATTTTGAAAAAAAAGGCAAGCTGATCCTTTCAGATGTCAAGTTCAAAGATAACGAGCACGTGATGCGGATCATCGAACGCATCGTCGCTCCGATCGGCCGGCGCATCGACGAATCCGTTCCGTATGTCGACGCCCGTCTTCCCGACGGCTCCCGCGTGAATGCGATCATTCCCCCGCTGGCGCTGAACGGCCCAACGATCACGATCCGGAAATTCAAGAAGGAAGCCCTCGGAATCCAGGATCTGGTGCGCTTCGGCACATTGACGGACGACATGGCGAAATTCCTCGAAGCATGCATCAGGGTCCGACTGAACTGCGTGGTTTCCGGCGGCACCGGCTCCGGAAAAACCACGACCCTGAACATTCTCAGT
>CAZQYQ010000180.1:0-9690 GCA_964597625.1 uncultured bacterium | reverse complement strand
GACGCTGAAAAAGGCCTCTGCCGGCCGCATCGACGTGCTGATCGGCACGCACCGCATCCTCTCCTCGGATGTCAGATTCAAGGATCTCGGACTGCTTGTCGTCGATGAAGAGCAGCGCTTCGGAGTCAAGCACAAGGAAAAGCTCAAACAGTTCAAATCGAGTATCGACGTGCTGACGCTGGCTGCGACGCCGATTCCGCGCACGCTGCAGATGGCTCTTTCGGGAATCCGCCAGATCAGCGTCATCGACACGCCGCCCGAGCAGCGGCGGCCGGTGCAGACCTATGTCGCGCCCCTCGACCCGAGCTGGGCGAAACGCGCGATCATCGAGGAGCTCAAGCGCGGCGGCCAGGTTTTCTATGTCTACAACCGGGTTGAAACGATAGATCGGAAAGCCGCGTTCCTGCGCGATCTGGTCCCCGAAGCGCGGGTCGGCATCGCCCACGGGCAGATGGCCGAAGAGGAAGTCGAGCGAACGATGCTCGCGTTCATCAGGGGCGAGTTCGACGTCCTCCTCGCCTCGACGATCGTCGAGTCGGGCCTCGACATTCCCAATGCCAACACGCTGATCGTCGATGAAGCCGAACGGCTGGGCCTTTCACAGATGTATCAGCTGCGTGGGCGGGTCGGTCGGTCAAGCAGGCAGGCGTTCGCGTTTTTCTTTTACTCGAAAGGGAAGCGGCTGACGCAGGAGGCCGCCGAGCGGCTTGCCACGATCGAAGAGCACACGGCACTCGGCTCGGGCTTCAAAATCGCGATGCGCGATCTGCAGATTCGCGGCGCCGGAAATGTGCTCGGCGAGGAGCAGAGCGGCCATATCGCCGCCATCGGGTTCGCCCTTTACATCGAGCTTCTCGAGGAAGCCGTTCAGCGTCTGCGCGGAGGGGCATCGACCAGGCCGCCGGAAGCGGCCATCGAGATTCCGGTTTCGGCCCTGTTTCCGTCGATCTATATGCCCGACGAGGAAACGCGCATCGAGATGTATGCGCGGCTTGCGCGCTGCGCCGATCTCGCGCTTCTCGACCTTCTCCGGGAGGAAGTCACCGACAGATTCGGCGAGCTTCCCGTTGAGGGCGAGCGGCTGTTCGCCATTACGAAACTCAGGCTGCTGGCCGGCATGGCGGGTGTCCGCAAGGTATCACGCGTGCTGAACCGGCTCAGATTCGAGTTCGACACCGGCAGAAGGCCCGACATGGAGGCTCTTCTCAATGCGCGGGCCGTCTTCTTCAAACGCATGGCCCTGAACCCCGCCGATCCGCAGGCCGTGCTGCTCCAGCTCACGGGTGAAGAAGGGGATCACCTGGTCGAGATGGCAGAGGAGTTTCTCCATGCGCTCGGGCCTGCCGCTCCGGCAGGGGTCGAAGGTCCGGAGGCAGGCGTATCCACGGCAGTCACCTCGAACCCCGCGGCGGTTCGGTTCGATAAATATAGCGACAACTATAACAATGGCATCACCCTCATCGAGCCGCGCATCGAACTGCCGGTGGCAAAAACCGTCAGAACAAGTCGGGCAGGCCGTTTTCGCGGAGAGAGACGCCCGAAATTCTAACATCTGGAGAGAGATCATGAGCAGCATCGACAGCCCCGCAACAACCGTGATTCCAGCCGCGTTTCCCAAAAAATGCCGCGCCATCTTTGAAAAACTGGCAAAGCCGCTTCCGATCGATGCCTTACCGGCACTTCGGGAAGAGATGCGGCTTCATCTGCTCACCGCGCAGCGGCATCTCGGGCCCGCGCCGATCAACCTTCCGCTCATCGAACGGATGACGACGGCCATGGAAGCGGCTCTCAACTCGTATGAGCCGCTTTCTGAAGGGCATCGGGGACTGCTGGTGGGCGCGGTCAGGTATTTCATCGAAAACGCGGACGCCGCGAACGATCTCGAGGACCCGCTCGGGTTCGATGACGACCTGGCGGTGATGAATGCCGTTCTGCTCGAAATCGGTCTTGCAAAGCTGATGGTCGCTCGTTAAGGCGTTTCAGGCTGAACGATTCATCTCGGCCCGGCGCTGTTTCGGAACATGCACCTTGCCGCCGGTATCGATCCACCAGCACATGAACGAGGCGCAGTACAGCATCATGAAACCCGCCCAGAATGGGAAAAACGTATCCCAGAAGAGCTGGCCGAACGCGATTCTCTGAATGATGAACGCATCGATGATGACGAACTGGACGACCCGGATGCGCACGTTGTCCCGCAGATGATGCATGTAGTGATGCAACGGGGGTGACGCCTTGTCGGTTTCGACCAGAAGCGATGTCGCGCCGAAGACGATCAGCGTGTTGAGGGCCGTCTGAAGCAGAAGCACGATCGAATCGGCCTGACCAGCGCCCGAGAGCGTCACGAGGCCCGGTATGATGTTCTGGTGGAAGCCCATCCAGATGATGAAGATCAGCATGGGGAAAACAATGAACCAGAGAACTGCGTCGAGCATTTCGAAGAGAAGCCAGGCGCCCGGTTTCGGCGTTCCCAGGATGAATGCGTTCACGAGGCCCCTTCGCGGATTCATGACGTCGGCCACAACATCTTTGACCTTCATGATGATGCTCGGCCTCAGCTGATGAGGCCCGCTCCCCTGGGGATGCGGCTCCTCGTCGTGCTGAATGGCCGGAATGACGGTCGTTTTCCGGATGCCGCCGTCCGCGTCTGTCACCTGGGTTTCCGTCTCGGGATCCTTCAGTCCGAGTCCGGCAAAATGTTCGATGAACAGGCGCTTGCCGGCACGCACAGCCGTTTCGAGGAAATTATTTCCGCGTTTATCCTCTTCTCGCGGGTTCGCCCGGAAACTGAGGCACAGCTCGGCCGCATCAACGTCTCCGTCTCGGGCGGCCAGGTGCAGAGGCGTTTCCCCGGCGAAATTTCTGGCGTTCACATCAGCCCGGGCATCGAGCAGGAGCTGCATGATAGCCCTGTTGCCATCTGCGGTAGCCACATGCAGCGGGGTTTCGCCGTGGACGTTCCGGACTTCGCGGTTCGCCCCGGCGTCGAGAAGCAGTTTCACGATTTCTTCAAAGCCGCTGCGGGCAGCAAGATGAAGGGCGGTTTCGTGTTTTTTTGAAATGCCCTCGAGGTTGGAGTGAACATCGATGAACCGTGCCACAATATTGGTATGCCCATGCGCGCAGGCCTCGTGAAGCGGAGTCCAGCCGAACTCGTCGGGCAGATCAGCCTGAGCACCCAGTTTCAGAAGTTCTTCGACAATTTCCAGGGAGCCGACTCCGGCCGCGAAATGCAGCAGAGTTTCATCCTGATAATTGCGCAGCGTCACCGCTTCCGGTTCCTGGGACAGGAAAAGCCGTACAGCCTCGATATCACATCGTTCAATTGCCTGGGTCAGTTTCGTCCACATACGATCCTCCCGATCTGCTTCGGGTTTTCAGGCGGGTATCACTGCAGATTTTTCTCTCGCAGCCTCACGCCGGGCATACACGCACAATCGCCCGGGGACTGCGTCGCAGATGAATTTCCGTCTGAAAGAACCTTCTCACGTCGTAAGCCGTCAAGAATACGGCCGTATCTCTAGCATCAGTATACCCGAATCTCCTCCGTCTGCCAAATGCGGCGGAATCAGCCGGAAGCTGATTTGCACATCTCACATTTTTGAACTAGTATTCATGAAGGCAGTGATTGCCCCTCCGCGGCCGGCAGAGCAGAGAATGAACGAGAGGATCCTTTTCATGAGCACGACAAGAGAAGTCCGGAAGATCGTTGCCGGCAGCCGAGAGGAAGACGGAGCCGGGGTCAAGCTTGTACGCGTCATCGGCCATGCCGATGTCGAGGAGTTCGATCCGTTCCTGATGCTCGACGCCTTCGACTCGCGCAATCCGGATGAGTATATCGCGGGATTTCCGTGGCACCCGCACCGCGGTATCGAAACGGTGACCTATCTTATATCTGGCGATATTGAACATGGCGACAGTCTGGGCAACAAGGGGCACATTCTCAATGGCGGCTGCCAGTGGATGACGGCGGGAGGCGGCATCATCCACCAGGAGATGCCTCAGCCATCGGAACGGATGCTGGGCCTTCAGCTCTGGGTGAACCTGCCGCGGAAGGACAAGATGGCCAGGCCGGAGTATCGGGACATCACCGCGGCCCGTATTCCGAAAATCCAGGAGCAGAATGCCACGATCGCCGTGATTTCCGGGTCTTACGGCGAAGCCGAAGGCGCGACGAAGGGAGATTACGTCCCGGTTCTCGCGCTCGATGTCGACCTGAAACCGGGAGCCGTCTGGAGCCTTCCGACGGACCCCGAAGCCACGGCGTTTATCTACCTGTTTGAAGGCTCTGGTTCATTCGGAACCGATGGCTCAACAGATGTGGAGAGCCACCGGGCCGTCCTGTTCGGCGAAGGGAGCGAATTCCGCGCCAAGGCAGGCATGCAAGGGATCCGGTTCATGCTGTTCACCGGCCGGCCGCTTCGCGAACCGATCGCCTGGGGCGGCCCGATCGTGATGAACACGCGTGAAGAACTCAAACAGGCCTTCGCCGAGATCGACAACGGAACCTTCATCAAGAAGGCCCGCTGACCTTCAGGGCGCACACAGAAGGCTGGGTGAAAACAGAAGAGAAGGTCGTTCGAGAGGAGCAGGCGCATGTCGGAGATTCGTCATAATCTGCTGACGGGAGAGTGGGCCGTGATCGCTCCTGAGAGAGCGAAGCGGCCAGGGGATCTGGCGAAGGGAAAAGACCGGCCCGAGATTCCGGTGTATCAGGAAACATGTCCGTTCTGCCGCGGGAATGAACATTTAACGGTGGAAGAGACGTTCCGGCTGACAGCAGATGATGGATCCTGGCTGATCAGATCGGTACCGAACAAATTTTCCGTCCTTTCATCGGTCGGGGAAGTCGCTCCCAGGAACGAAGTTCTCGGAGACGTCGTCAGCGGCGTCGGACTCCATGAAGTCATCATCGAGACGCCGGCCCACCATCTTCCTCTGGCGCTGTTTCCCGCTCATCATGCGGAAAAGCTGATATGGACGTACAGGGAACGGGTTCGAGCCTTCTATGCCGATCCACGGATCCGTCATGTCATCCTTTTCAAAAACCACGGGGCAGAATCGGGCGCATCGCTTCAGCACCCGCATTCCCAGGTGGTCGGCCTGCCGATCGTTCCGGGCCAGGTGCTCGAACGTGCCGACGCGGCCCTGCATTACCAGCTCGAGCATGGCGAGTGCCTGGTCTGCCGGATGATCGACGAGGAAGCCCGCGCCGGCACGCGCATGGTTGCGGAAAACGAGATTTTCACCGCGTTCATCCCGTTCGCCGCCCTGTCACCCTTCCACATCTGGATCTTCCCGAAAACGCACGCGGCCTGTTTCGCGGCTCTCGAAGACGGTCATATCGAGCATCTCGCAGGCATTCTTCAAACAATCCTCGGGAAAATATATACATCCCTGGATAATCCGTCATTCAACTTCGTCATTCGTTCCCTGGCCGTCAAAGACGTGAAAGCCACATATTTTCACTGGTATATATCCATCATTCCCCGCGTCGGGAAAGCCGCCGGTTTTGAACTCGGCACCGGCATGTACGTCAACCCGAGTCTCCCCGAAATCAGCGCCGCATTCCTGCGGGAAGCCTCCCTGCCGCCCACGCACAGTCCGCACGTTCATCGACCCACAGAAACGCAGAGTCCCGGTGAGGATATCCGACAGCAAACCAGATAAATCGTTCTCCGTTCCGTGTTACGGCGTCATGAGCCGCAGGCTGCGGGCGAGGGCATCGAGCGCGGCGGGCAGGCGATCTTCATTCGTGTTCAGCGGGTCGGACAACCGGCGGATATCCTCGATGACTTCAAGCATATCTTTCGCCCTGGCCGGATCGGTGTGCGTATATTCCTGATAGGCCCCGATCGGGGTCAGCACTCTTCCATCCTTCATTTTCACGCATCGCACATGTTCGAGGAAGCCTTTCCCGTCGAGGATGAGGAAGTATGAAATGGCCCGGGCCGGGTCATCGGCGTAATCGGTATCCTCGAGAGCCGGCATATAATTCTTGATTGTATCTTTCGCGATCTCATTGAGAGTCCGGCCCCCGCTTCCGAGGGGCGTGCGGCCAAGCAGTTCGAGCATCTGCCGCCGCTGCTCTCGAATCATTGTCGGGTCGGTTTTCTGCCGTTCCCGGAAGTAATCGCGGGCCTGAATCAGACGATCGATGACGGGTTCGGTCAGCTTCGGGTCACTGAGCTTCCGAAGCGAATCTCGAGCCGAATTCTTCGTCTCGCTGAGCCAGGTGAGAACCTCTTCGGATCTGGCACGCTGCACGCAGTGAAAACAGTGTGCGCGATTCAGAAGCGTCGGGGCGCCGCAATCGATGCAGCGGCCGTTCCTGACGTTATCACCCAGATCGGTCCAGGTGCGGCCCGCCCAATCCTGCATCGTGCCGGCGCCCGATGAGATGCCGTCCGTAACCGGAAGCGCCCACGAGGCAATCCGTTCGCCCCAGATCGAGATCGTCGAGGCTGATGCAAACCCCGGTGTCCGTTCGCCTGCCGGCACCTCTTTTTCGGCCGTGGCCGCAGGGTCTTCTCCCGCAGCCGCCGCACAGACGCCGGCAAGAGCCAGCGAAACGAATATAATATATCTTTTATTATATATCATCGTCCTGTATTGCAGCCGGAAACATTCGCCTGCAGCTGCGCCCGCCCTTCATCAGCCTTCTTTTGGCAGCCAGTACCAGACACCGCCGAAATGCGTCGCCTGCCATCGAAGATGCATATCCAGAATGACGTCCCCGGATGGCATCTCCGCCCGGATCACCCGGCACGGGTTCGCTCCGACGCCGTCGGCGATCTCGTCGAGAGGCAGCCCGGCCTTCCCGTGAAGAACGGGGAGGCAGTTCAACAGGCTTTTCCCGCCGCCGAACAGGTGGCCGCCGACATAGGTGCAGCGGCCATCGCGAATATCGAGCCGGGTTCCATAGGCGTCATACTCCCCATCCGGGAGGCCCAGCGGACAAACCCCGTCGGATATGAAAACCAGCCGTTCAGGTCCGAGAATGCTGGACGTCATGGCCACGATTTCAGGGGCGACGTGAATCCCGTCGGCGATCAGTTCGACCATGACGTCGTGATAGGTAAAGACGGCTGAAACAGGCGACGGATCGCGATGCGTGAACGGCCGCATGGCATTGAACAGGTGCGTGACATGATCGACGCCGGATTCCAGTGCCCGCAGCGTCGTCTCGTGGTTCGCGTCCGTGTGACCAATCGCCGGCCTGATGCCCAGGCGCGGCAGCTCAGCGATCAGTTCTCCGGCACCCGGCAGTTCGGGGGCAATCGTAATCAGTTTGATCAGTCCGGATGCCTGGCGCTGCCATCGCACGACGGCATCGAAGTCAGGCTCCATCAGCAGTTCCTCAGAGTGCGAACCCCGTCGCGCCGGCGACAGAAAGGGGCCTTCGAGGCAGATTCCCATGATCGCAGGCGGCTTCCTGCGTCTCATCGCAACCGTCGCGATATCGCCCAGCGCCTTCATGCGCTGCTCTTCGCCACAGGTGATCAGGGTGGCGACGACACCGGTCAGGCCGGTTGGAATGAACGCATCGAGCATGTCTTCAATGCGGTCCGGATCGCCGTAGCTGAAGTCCCATCCGAATCCGCCGTGGATATGCAGATCGATCAGGGCAGGAAACCGATACCCATCGACGGGAAGCGGTTCCGGTGGAGTCGGCATGGTCAGATCGCGTATGGAACGGCCGGCCAGAAAATCCGGCGGGTGCAGCCCGCTGCGAACACCAGTGTTCATCTCTGTTATTCTCGCTCCTCAGCTGAACGTCAAAGCTCTTCCGCGCACTTTTTTATATCGATAACGACAGAACGCCTCCGGATGAAAAAGGAAACGGCATCAATTCCCTGTGAGAGCAACAGCCGCAGCACGTCGGAAACGCCGGCTCCCACGCTGTTCGGCCGGTGCGCGTCAGAGCCGATCGTCACGCGGCTTCCGCCCAGCGCGACGTACCTTTGGAGAATATCCTCGGCAGGGTGCATCCGGCCGACATCATACCGTCTCGCGGACGTGTTGAGCTCCAGGCATTTTTCCTGTTTGATCAGCCACGTCAGAACGGCGTCGAGCTTGCCGGCATGTGCCTCCGTCGGCCTGGTGCCGCGGGTTGCATCGTAGCGGGTCAGGATGTCGAAATGGCCGAGCGTATCGAAGTCGGGGCAGGCTTTCATGCTCGCAAGCGTATCATCGAGGAAATCGCTCCAGGCGGTTTCGACGGATCGCCCTCGGTGGAAGGATCCGTCAGCGATATCCAGGCCGCAGGCGCGGTGCATCGATGCGATGACGAAGTCGAACGGCCGGCCTTTGAGAAAGGCTTCGACCGAGGCCGCGTGGCCGACCTGGATGCCGACCTCGACCCCGACGCCGAGCTGTATTCCCCACTCATTGTCCCGGAAGCGGTTAAGCTGCCGGAAGTAGGACTCGGGTTCGATGCAGGGATCGGATGGGGCGAAATCGGCATGGTCGGTGAAGGCGAGATGCCGGATACCGACCGCGGCAGCGGCCTCGAGCATCGTCTCGGGCAGCGCCGTCCCATCGGCGGAAAATCTCGTATGGCAATGCTGATCAATCATACGACTCCAGTATACCATTGCCCTGTTGCGGGATTCATCCGTGGCAGGTGGAAACGTTCACGTTCAGCCGATCACTGGGAGTTTTTGGGTATTCGGCATGAGCTGGCTGAATCCCACGATCGACGGCCTCGGAGACGGAGAGCCCCGCTGGCGGCGCTTGCCGCCGGAGCTTCGCTCGCGGAGGCTCCCAACGCATTGAGCTGGGACGGGAGGGCTTCGAGCGCGCCCGCCAGGCAACCCTCGGCCTTCTGTCCGACGTCTGGCCCGCCTTCGACGAGGCCTCCCTGCGCACGGACGCGGGCAATGGCCGGGTAAAGCCGCGACTTTCGTTCATGCCCGATCCCGACCATCAGGCTATACACCTGAAGGCCGGAACCGCGGCGGAATGCGAATATCTGGTTCAGTATGAAGTGTGTGACGATCCCTTCTGCGATTGCATGATCTTGACGTGTCTCCCTACTGGAGACGACACGGAGATGGAAGATTCACTTCACGAACCGGGCTGCCTGCTGATCGTTCCCGGATTGATCGCGGGGAATTCCGACCTTGCCCGTCACCTGCCCGGCACTCTGCGGCAGCAGTAAGAAGATCAAAAAGGGCTGCGGAAAGCCATAGTCCCCACCTCGAAGCCTGCTCTCCCAGCGCTTAAGGGAATTACTTTCCCCAGATTGCCTTCGAACCGTCCGAAAGGGTCTGATGAAGTTTTCCATCGATCACCTGAACGGTGTTCGTGAAGGTTCCATAGGCAGATCGCGTCGTGAGCGTCGTTCCGGTAAGGCTCCAGGTGAAATCGCCAGTGTCAGAAACGGTCGGCGCGCTCAAAGCGTATCCCCACTCCGAACGGTATTCCCGATCATACTCGACCGAACGGCCCGTGCCGTCGGCGTTGAACGCCACGGTGCTGACGCCGCCTGCTGCATTCGGCCGAACCGGGACCATCCCCACTGCATCGTCGCTCTCCTGTTCCAGTTTCCATGTCCCCAGGATCGAGGTCGTTCCCTGGTCACCCGAGACGATGCCCCCCGTGGCGAGGTTGATCCTGAAGGTGAAACTCTCGGCCCCGGTCACCACACAGGTTGCGACATTCGTACCGTCATAGTTTGTCACATAA
>CAZQYQ010000179.1:0-9766 GCA_964597625.1 uncultured bacterium | reverse complement strand
TTCAGACGGCTCCGGTCGTTCAGGTCGTTTCTGTGACCGCTGTTCCAGACGTGGTTTATCTCAACCAGAAGAATCTTAAGATTACGGTGAATATCCGGAACACCGGTCAGGCAACCGCGATCATCGACACCGCAAGTCTGACGTTCAATCTCGGCACCTTCGATCAGAGCCTGACTTCCCCCGCGTTGCCGTATGCCCTTGCTGGTGGCACCAACGTGGATTTTGTCTATGATATTGGCGTGTCGCCAAGTTCTGTCGCAGGGAACAGTCTTTTCACGTCCAATGTTTACTGGCATGATGACAACTGGCCGGCTTCCACAACCTGGATAACCGGCGCACACCCGAGCGACGATTGGGACATCAACGCGGTTGGCATCAAACTGTCATCTGACGAAGATTTCAACTTCGAGCAGGTTGATTTTTCCCGCAGCCAGCGCATGTTTATCAGAGCTTTTGGAGTAACCCCGAGTTCGAAATGGTATCGAATCAGGGTTTATAACAGTCAGATTGCCCAGACGACGAATGTTCCGGCCGGTTTTGTCGTCGTATCGCCGCTGCTGATGGCGAATGAGGCGGGTGAAGTGGATTTCTACTATGATATTCCGGCGGCAGGTGCCATCGGCACCTGGAGTGCCGTGCTTGAAACCGATGCCGATTCCACCGCCGCTTCTCGGGAGACGATGCTGGCATTACAGTATTTCCGCGTTCAATATCCCGGAGATCTTGTTGCTTCGTTAACGATTTCGCCAGCCTTCGTTTTTGTCGGTGAGAATTTCACGGTCACCATGGTAGCGACGAATACCGTCACCTCAGGTTCGACAATCCGAAATGCTTCGCCTTCGAATCTGATCGATGCAGCGGCTTTTCCGAATTTTGGCGGCAGTGCGACAAAACTTTCCGGCCCGAGTCCGGCCAGTTTTTCCGTCAAAGCGCTGCAGAGCGATATATTCTCATGGACATATCAGGCGAACAGCGATACGGGCCTGACGGCAAGTTATGCGTTGACCGTCGCGCCAGCCGCATATGCTGCCGGCTACGATCTGAATTCCGGTGCAGCGGTGTATTCGAACTACGGAGTATCGAGTCCACTCATCATCTACAGCCGGAGAATTCAGATGTCCCCCGATTCATTGGATTTTGGTACGCTCTCCTGTGGTGAAACGGCCAAGGCTGATGGATCGGTGATGAATATCGGTAACTATCAACTTGATAAGATCAAATGGATCACCATCGATATGAATGGCCCGGGCGGCAAGAAAATAAGCAAGGCCAATCTGACGATGAGCCCGGCGAATCCGCTGATCACTCTGGCGGGTGGGGCAAACATGCCTGCCTCGGTAACGCTCTTCGTTCCTTACAATAAGGAGGCGGGCGATTACGTTGCGACGATGTCGGTTTATAATGATCGCAACAGCAATGACCTCGTCGACATCGATGAAGCGTATGACCTGTTCAATGTCAAAGTAACGGTTCCGTCGTGTAAAAAGGTTTTCACCGTTCAGGAATCCATCGATCTCGGAGCATGGCCCATTGGGCAGACTTCCAAAGAATGCCTTCTGAGCTATTTCAATGGGGGCAATGCCGGTCTCGATAACGTGAAGCTCATGCAACTGCCTGGCGCGGCCAACGGGACCAATACCTTCGCGATTTCCGCCACTCCCAACAATCCGGGGCCTCTGGGAATTACCGATACGGGTGTCGCCAGCATCGTGGCGAATCTGGTCGACATTGCCGGGGTTTACATCGCCACCTGGACCATCTGGAATGACGTTGCGAATCCGGGGGTTGTCGATCCGGGTGAGGCAAGCGATACGTTCCAGGTGCGGGTCCAGGTTGGCATCATGAATTTCACTCTCAGCCCAGCGACGGTTGACGCCGGTTCCGTTGAGCCATCTGGATTGAATTTGGGCTTTGGACTCAATCTGACCAATGATCCGGCGGGTTTGCCGCTCACGAAACTCAAACTCGACAATGTGGGTTTGACGGATGGTTTTGGCAATACCATCGCTTCGGAAAATATTGCTATCTATACCGTGAACAACCCGATTCCGTCGACGGTCGGTGCCGGTCAGACCATTCCGATCGATCTGGCGCTCTTCATTCCGGCCGGCAAAGCGGCAGGGACGTATTCGGCAACGCAGTATATCTATCATGACGACAATGGCAACGGAAAATGGAATGCCGGTGAATTCAGGGCTTCGTTCATTCTGAAGGTAACCGTCCCTGCCGTATCGAAGGTGCAGGTCATGACAATGACGGTCGGCCTCGGAGGCATTCAGGCAGGCACCTCGAAAATTGTAAGCTTCAATTGCCGCAATACGGGAAATGTCACTCTGACAGGCCTGAGATGGGAAAACGTGGACTTGGCAGGGCCCGGAACCATTGCGGGCGTCAACGCCAGTTTCCCCCCCTCTGAACTGTTTTCCATCCCGGCGGGCGCGACCTTTACGCGGCAGATCGAACTGTTTGTCCCGGCGGCCACCACGTACGGGAGTTACGAGAGTATTCCCAATCATTTCTGGTTGTGGGCCGACATGCCGGTGAACAACGTCAGGGATGCAGGCGAAGCTTCATGCTCATTCAAGGTCAGCTGTGAAGTCGGGGATCTCCTCATCGATATCGTCGAGTCCAGTCTGGATGTTTCCGGGGCTCCAAACAACACTTCGACGGTGAAGACGCTTACGGCCAAGAATACCGGTTCCATGGCGCTTGGCAATATCAAAGCGACCGGTTCGGTTCTGATTCCGACCGTGGCCGGGCCAATCAATATTCCGGCAACCTGCAACGTTTTCAGTCCGGCCAGTATTGGCGGTGCGAACGCAGGTCAGCAACGAACCAGCAACTGGTCCGTCAACATCCCTGCAAATGCATCTGCCGGGGTATATATCGCCACGGCGACGGTATGGGAGGACGCGAACAACAATAACCTGAAAGATACCGGGGAAGCTTATTCCGAATGCCCCATTCAGTTGACGGTGCTGGCCATGCCTGCAATCGACATCACAACGACTCAGCTGAATCTTGGCTGGACAGCCAAGAGTTCCTCGAAATCCGGGCAGATAGAGATACGAAATGTTGGCAATGTGAATTTGAATGCCGTCTATCCGTTGAAATCCGCGCTTGTTTTCGGGGCAAACAACATTCCCGTGGCCAGCATCACCTTCCAGACCATCCCTGCCATGCCATTCACTCTCGATGTCGGCCAGTCAAAAATCGCTACGGTCACCGTCACCATCGGTCCGGTGCAGGCTTCAGCAGAGTATACCGGCAGTCAGAGAATATTTGAAGATCATGTGACAGTCAACGGAGTCTGGGATCCCACCGAAGTTTTTGATACATTCGATCTGGTTATCAGCGTCGGGAACAAGGTTCTTTATGAAACTGCCGTGGGAAATCCGCCGCTCGATTGCCTATCCCGTGCTGTGAACGGGAATTACAGTGTTCCGGTCACTGTTTACAGCGGTTCTCAGGTACCGCTGGATCGTGTCAGGTGCAAGGTCATCACCCCGTTTACCAGTTCCACGTATACGTTCCCTGTCGCCAGTCTGACCTTTACGCCGGCGGGGTCCCAGTCTATTCCCGGTCTGAGCAATTGTTCGTTTCAGGCCAATATCGAGGTCGGCTTTGTGAACGCCGGATCATATGTGGCCACGGCCGCCTTCTATGATGATACGGATAATGATCAAGTGATCGATTCGGTTGTGCCAAACATTGAGGCGTCTGCGACATTCCAACTGCTGCTTACCGTCAATCCGGTCGATGGTGTCGATATTCTGGCTTCGGATATCGATTTCGGCAGTATTGCCGTCGGCTCATCGAAAACGGTTGAAATCGGATTCCGGAATACCGGGAATGCCAATATCGATACTGCGGATCTTTCGTGGTCGTTCAGCGATATCGCCTCCTTGTCGAATCCCGCTGAGTTTGTACCGTGGAACGGTCTCGATGTCGTGGGGTATCTCTCTACACCGGTTTTACCTGGCGGATACGGTACGGCAACCGTCAGATTGTTTATTCCGGTCGGACAAAAGAAAGGGCTCTATGGCTCGTCTGGCCCTCAAAAGCTCAAAAAAGGCCTGAGTGAAGATCCATGCACCTTCAGGGTCGAGGTCGGTGGCTCGAATGCGGCCAATGTCGAACCTCGCAGTATATATCAGGATATAGCGACAGAAACCTTCGAGGCTCAGTCCCCTCCGGCGACCGATCTGTATTTTCTCTCCGCCTGGGTCTGCCCTGGATCCGGCAGCGCCGACATCGCTTTTATCCAATATGACAAAGACGGAATGCCTGTTGCGACTGTTTCCGTGGGAGTTGACCAGGCTGGCCAGCTCACAAGAGTCGATTCACCCTCGTTCCCGATCAAGTATGCCGGTATCGCAGAACAGTTCCCCTTTGCATGTGACGGGTTGACGTATCAATACTGCAGAATATATCTCGCCTTTAATCTGACCTTCGATTCTTTGACCGCGAGCTCCACCCGTCTGATCCTCCATAATTCATCGGGCGTTGCGGGCCGGCCGGTGTGGTTTGACGGGATCAAGCTCGAAAGGGCTTTTAACGGCCAGCTCAAACCAACGGCCTATCACCCGAAGACAACGCTGCATTCCCCCTCGAAAGGCGAAAGCATGAAGGGTGGGAAACTGTATTATGAATGGTGAGCGAAGATGAATTGACGCATCGAATCCAGTCCGTTTCCCACAGATTGATCATTCCGGAAGGCATGGGGAGAGAGGAGCATGAAATCAATGAATCGTCAGGGGACCGTACTTTTGATGGTGTTGATTGCCTTGATGATCGGAGGGATTATCGCTATGAGGTTGATTCCGAGCGTCGAGGTTCAGGAACATCGCCAAAAAGAAGTCCAGCTGAAACTCGCACTCGGACATATCAGGCAGGCTTTTGCCATGCGTGAGGCATGCTCCACCGTTCCCTATGAGCCGAATCTCAAAACTTCAACGGACATTGCGGTTGAAATGAAGGATCTCACGGAAAAAAATTTCCTCTTCGCTGATACGATGAGCGATAGAAACGTGCCCAACACCCGATGGGGAACGGAATCGGAGGATCTTTTCTGGCGGGCGGTTGAGAATCTCGCATCCAACACCAGTTTTGAAGTCCTCGATACCAGCGGCGTGATTGTTCCCTGGCAAGTCGAAACGAGTACCACTTTTACCCGGGATCATTTGTATCTGAACGTTCCCGAAATCGATGACTTTCCCGGTGAAAACAAATTGGGTCTGACCTTCGGCATGGGTGGTCGGGCGATCCGTATCGATTAATGACCAGAGGCGGCATGGGAACCGTCTCTGGCGGAGCCCGGTCGTTTCAGGTATGCTGCGAGCTGGTCATGTCCGCCAGATTTTTTTCGGAGGATTCACGTGAGAAATCTCATTCTGATCATTCTTTCCGCGACCCTGGTTTTCGGTTTCACCTCCGGCATCCGTGCCGAAACCATGGCACCGGCTTCAGCGTCGGCCGACGCGAAATCCGAATGGGAAATCGAAAAAATCACCCTGCATCGCGATGATGGAAACGGCGAACCGGGTGAGGAAACGGCATTCTTTTACCCGGAAGACCACGCGCACCATGTCGTTGCCCGCTTCAAATCGCTCAGATTCGGCCTGATTCAACCGACGATTCGTTTTATATCTGTTAATACAGCAGCAGGTCGCAACAAGCTCATCGTCGAGTCCAAGTCTGATACGGCGTTGGTCGGCAATGAGTTCAAAGGTTCTCTCACCCTGAAAAAAGATTTCCCCGTCGGGTATTACCGGTTCGAACTCGACATCAACGGCAAGCCGGTGACCGCCGGCAACTACTGCGTCATGGAAAAGCCTGAAAATTTCAGGATCTACGGGTATTCTCTCCATCTGCCGGACAAAGACGGGGATATCGGCGATGAGGTGAATCTGTTCAAAACAGCGAACCGCCATCTGTATCTGAGTGTACGCACCTCAGGCCTCAAGCCCGGCACGCTTCTGAAATGGATCTGGCGTGGACTCGAGACGGAAAAAGGCAGCGGGGAAGTCACCACGGCCGAAGGCCGAATCGAGGATGTCGGGGTATTCAATCTCACTCCCGATCTCACGCTCGAGAAGCCTCTCCCGGTGGGCACCTACCGCCTCGAAATGCTTTTCGACGGGAAAGAAGTCGCCTCCTTCCCCTTCAACATCGAAAAGTGACGCCGGCGGCCTGGATTCAGGTCAAAGCATTCCCGGCTCTGGTTCGTATCATCGGCCATATCTGCGCCAGCAGGCACCCCGCCAGCATCAGTGCGCAGCCGCCCGTCGCCCGCCAGCTCATCATCTCGCCAAGCAGAAGTCGCCCCGTCCAGGCGGCAAAGACGGCCTCAAGGCTCAGAATGATCGCGGCATGCGTCGGCAGAGCATCTTTTTGGGCGACCACCTGAAGCGTATATCCTATACCAACAGATATTAATCCGCCGTATGCGATCGGAATCACGGCGCCCGCAATCCCTGCCGTGGTGATCGATTCACGCCAGACGGCCATCATGAGGCTCAGCACGCCGCAGACAAGAAACTGCCCGATCGAAAAGGAGATCGGCTCCAGCCTCGCCGCGTATCTTCCGACCAGAAGCACGTGGCCGGCCCAGAAGAATGCCCCGGCCAGCTCCAGCAGATCGCCAGGCGCGATGACGAATGCCTCGTTCACGCTCAGGAAATACAGGCCGGCAGCCGCCATGACCACGCCAGCCGAGGTCCCGGCATCGGGCCTGCTGCGGCCGAAAAGTCCCAGCAGCGGGACGAACACGACATACAGCCCGGTGATGAACCCGGCGTTTCCGGCAGTTGTCCACAGCAGGCCGATCTGCTGCAGAGAAGCGCCGGTAAACAGGAAAAGGCCCGCGATGCCACAGGCCCGAAGATACCCCGGGAACGCGAGTTCAACCCCGCTCCCGCTCGTGAGCGTCTCCCTTCGCCGATGCCAGGCAAGCGGAAAAAGCGCCATCGCACCGAGCAGAAACCGCACCCCGTTGAAGGTGAAAGGCCCGACGCTGTTCATGCCGACACGCTGAGCGACGAACGCCGCGCCCCAGAGCACGGCCGTCAGCACCAGCATGGCATCCGCTTTCCAGATGTTCGACTTCAAGAAGACTCCCTGTATACTCTTTTTGCATGATGAATATGCATTAATATACAAACATATCCAGGCGCATCCGCTGTTCACTCTGCAATCGGAAGTGTCCTGGAGTATCTGATTTTCGTTCACAATTTGCAAATCGAGCCCCATTAAGCGGGACCCCGCAGGTGCATCCCCGATAGCAGCGTGGTAGTATAGGCGCCACAAAACATATCCTCGGGAATCGAGGGAAGGAGTCAGGCATGTTTGTACGTTCTCTGTTCACTGTTCTGGCCGTCGTCTGCTGCGCCGGCCTGGCATTCGCCGAGCTGCCCAAAGCAGCCGCCGGAACGCCATCCTGCAAGGTACAACTCGCGAATGTCGAGGGGATGCCCTTCGCGCCCCGTTTCGATTTCACCCGGGAAGAGATCGACACCGTTGCTTCCGATTCGCGCAAAGAGCTCGATGCGCGCCTCGAACGGCTCGTGAAGATCCCCACCGGCAAGCGCACGTTCGAGAATACCGTCAAGGAGTTTGAAGCAGCCCTGTCGGATTTCGGCGATGTCATCACCCTTCCGATCTTCATGTCGTATGTCGCGAAGGATGCTGGCGTTCGTGATGCGGCAGCCGCTCTTGAAGAGGCGTCGAGCAAGTATACCGTCGAGATCATGACCCGGCGCGATCTGTACAACGCCATCAACGAGTTCGTGCAGACCAAGCCACAGCTGGCAAAGGATGAGCAGTTCCTGCTCGACCGCATCATGCTCGGCTTCAAGCGCAACGGTCTCATGCTCTCCGAGGCTGATCTCGCCAGATACAAAGAGCTCAAGCAGAAGCTCGTCGCCGACGAGCTCAAGTTCGAAAAGAACATCCGCGACTGGAAGGACCAGCTCGAAGTCACCAAAGATCAGCTGGAAGGACTTCCCGGAGATTTCGTTTCGCGCCTCGCCACGACGACGGAAGGCAAATTCATCGTCACGCTCGACTATCCCGACTATTTCCCGATGATGGACAACGCAAAGAACGACGAAGCCCGCCGGCTGCTCGAGTTCAAATTCGATACCCGCTGTGCCAGTGAAAACGTCCAGCTCTTCGAAGAGGCTCTCCAGATTCGTCAGCAGCTCGCAGAGCTGCTCGGATACAAGAACCACGCCGAGTACCAACTCGACGACCGCATGGCCAAGAAGCCCGAAACGGTCATCCAGTTCCTTGACCGCCTGCATGGCAAGCTTCTTCCCAAAGCGAAGAAAGAACTCGCCGACCGCATCGCTCTCCGCGCAAAGGAAGCCGGAATCCGTGACACCGAGCCGATGATGATCTGGCAGTGGCGCTACTGGAACAATCAGTATCGCAAGACCGTTCTCGACATCGACAAGGAAGCGATGAAGCAGTATTTCCCGCTCGAAACCGTCATGAACGGCATGCTCGATGTCTACTCCCAGGTTTTTGATGTCGTGATGGAAAAGGCGAAGATCCCGACCTGGCATGAAGACGTCATGCCTTATGTCGTGAAGGAAAAGAACGGCGAAGTCATCGGGTATCTGTTCATCGATCTCTTCCCACGCGAAGGGAAATACAAGCACGCCGCCTGTTTCGGCCTCATCGGCGGCCGCGAACTGCCCGAAGGCATTTATCAGAAGCCGGCCTGCGCCGTTGTCGGCAACTTCAACAAGCCGACCGCCGATCAGCCCTCGCTGCTGACCCACGACGACGTCGAGACCCTGTTCCACGAGTTCGGCCACGTCACCCACAACCTGTTCACCAAGGCGAAATACGGGATGTTTTCCGGCACCGCCGTCGCCCGCGATTTCGTCGAGGTTCCGTCGACGATTCTCGAGAACTGGGTCTGGAACAAGGAAGTGCTCAAACGCATTTCCGGTCACTGGAAGAACCCGTCCGAGAAGCTGCCTGACGCCATGATCGACAAGCTGATCAAGAGCCGCACCTTCGATTCGGGCCTCATAAACGTGCGCCAGATCTTTTTCAGCGATTTCGATATGGCATGCCATACAACCGATCTGAAGAACACCGACATCACCTACACCAAGCTGCAGAAAAAGATCATGCTGATGCCCAAGAGCGTCGGAACCCATCCCCAGGCCAATTTCGGCCATCTGATGGGTGGTTATGATTCCGGCTATTACGGCTACATCTGGGCCCGCGCCATTTCATCGGATATCTTCACCGAATTCGAGAAGAACGGCATTTTCGATGGCAAGACCGGGAAGAAGTATCGCGATCTGATCCTCGCCCCCGGTCGCACTCCCGATGAGAACGAGCAGATCCAGGCCTTCCTGGGCCGCCCGTTCAACGAGGATGCCCTTCTCAGGCTCTACGGCCTCGAACCCGAAAAGAAGTAATGTTCTCCGCCCTCGGGACCGGGTCCGCCACAAGGCGGGCCCGGTTTTTTCATGCAACGGCTTCAGCGCAAAGGTCTCGGGCGATACTGAACATCCAGAAGCACGTTCAGGTTCTCTGCGAAACCCCGGCGATCATTGCAGCCTCTCTGCCGAAGCTTTTCATGCCGCGTTGGTTTATCATGTCTTCATGCATCATCTGCGGCTGCACAAATTCATTGCCCGCACCGGGGTCGAAGGACCGGGTGAGCGCTCATGCATCTGGATGCAGGGCTGCCCGCTGCATTGCGCCGGGTGTTTCAACCCCGAGACCTGGCCGTTCGATGGCG
>CAZQYQ010000178.1:0-9771 GCA_964597625.1 uncultured bacterium | reverse complement strand
TAAAGGCCCTCATGCGGATACCTTCCGAAACCGAAAAACAGGGGCGCCATCGAGAATATCCAGGCGGTGAAGATCTGGTAGACAAAGTCCAGAAACTGCGCCAGTCCGCGCGTATAAAGGCCGGCGAGCTGGAACTTCAGTTCGATATTCTCTGGTGTTGCAAGCGTAAGTTGTTCAGGCATGAGATGCGGATGGTTCGAATCCAATACGGGAGATACCGGGAACAAAGAACGAAAGAATGAAAATACTATACAACGGGGAGAACGAATTTGTCAGGCTTTTGCATTCCCCCCCGAGAGGCAACTCAGATGTTCGGTTGCCGTGACGGGTGTGATACCATGGCGGCAATATCTGGAATGGGCTTGCGAATGGATCTTGCGGGGTATACGGATTTTCAGAGGCGGTTTCTGGATCGGCTGCACGATGCGGCCGGCATCGCGCGTGAACTGGGATTTTCCGCGCTGATTTCGGCAGCCGGGGAACTGGAGCGTCGAGTGCTTTCAGAGCGATTTTCCATCGCGGTTCTCGGCGAAATCAAACGCGGCAAATCGACCCTCATCAATGCGCTTTTGGGAGCCGACGTTCTGCCGCGTGCCGCGTTGGTCTGCACGGCGGCGCTGTGCCTGATCCGTTACGCGGAGAAGCCGGCCGCGGCCATCTTCAACCGGGACGGCGGCAGAACCGAAGTCGATCCCCTCACCCTGAAACAGTGGGTCACGAGGAAAAACGCCGCCGCGCCGAACATCGACCGCGTCGAGATCGGGTGGCCTCTCCCTCTCCTGCGGGACGGCGTCGTCATCATCGATACGCCCGGGGTCAACGACACCGACGAAGTGCGCAGACGACTGACGGAAGAGTTCATCCCCCGGGCGGACGGGGTGGTATTCGTACTCAATGCGGGCCAGCCGCTCTCTGATTCGGAAGTCCGGTTCCTCGCGAACGGCGTCCTGAAACACCACATAAAGAAATGCTGGTTTGTCGTGAATGGCCTCGACCGCATTCCTGACCTCGCGCAGCGTGAAGAAGCGCTTGAATACTGCCGAAAGAACCTCGCGGAAATCCATCCCGCCGTCCGGCTCTGGGGGGTTGCGGCAAAACCGGCGTTGGAAGCGCGTCTCCGGAATGATTCAGAAGCCTGGCGGAGTTCGGGAGTGGCGGATCTTCTGGGGGGGCTTTCTGTTGATCTCGTGGAAAGCCGCCGCGATGCGCTTTTCGATGTTCCGATGTCCCGTCTCGCGGCGATGCTCGATGACCTGGATCTCGGACACCACTGGCTTGCGATCGATAAAGAGAAATCGGTTCAGCAGATCGCCCAGATGGCTGCCGAGCGCGAGGCGGAAATCAACCTGCTCGGTACCGAGCGCGACCGGATCATCGAACGGTTCGCGAATGCCGTCGAAAGCCTTGTTTTCGAACAGATCAACAGCGATCACATCTATATTCATCAGAATATTACGGCATCCCGTGCGATGCCTCTGATTGCCGGTGAGGCCCCGAAATCCGCAACATCCGGGAAAACGCCCGGAATGCGAATCGATGCCGCGCTCAGAAAGGCGGTAGAGGCAATTCTTGCGGCCGATTCGCCCGATGAAACCAAAATGGCCGATCTTCGGCAGCTTGTTCGCGATCAGGTCATGATCGAGACTTCCTGCATCATGGAAAGCCTGTGCGCGTCGGCGCAACCGATTGCGGCAGGCTGCTCTCATGACCTTTCGAAGCTTCTCGCCCGGTTCGATTCCCGCATCGCCCTCCGAGCCCCGGCCGCGGCTGCTCCGGCAATCGTGTTCAGAACGGATTTCAGTCTTGAAAAGGCGTCGCTGGGCCTCGAAACGAGGCAATTTCTGTCAGGATTCGGAAGACTGGCCACCCTCGCCTTTCTCCTTCAGGGAAATATTCTTCTGGCCGCGGCAGCGTTTGGAACGTCGCTGGCATCGCGCCTGACGCCAGATCTTGCCCGGGAAGTGACCGCCCGGATCGCGGCCCTGATTGAAGAGGGAAAAAAAGCCGTCCGGCAGGAGATCTTCCGGAGAAGATCCGAGATCGCCCATGCCTGGAAACAGGAGCTGTCCTCCCGATTCGACCAGGGGCTTGCCCTGATTCGTGAAATGCAGACAGGCAGGAGGTTACAGCATCCCTCCCAGGAGGGGAAATCGGCATTTGACGATATCCCGTCGAAAATCGAGAAGATACGGGCGGCTGTCGCCGGGATGAACGCGGAGCTCGTGAAATGACGCTCGCGCAGTCGATCTCTCAACTTCTTCTGACCTTTCCGGAGATCAGGCCCGAGCTCCATGAGTTCACCTTCCAGGGCCGTGTCTCGTGCGATGACGCATCGGCAACGGAAGGAATCTTCGTCGTCCATCGCGGCGGAATCGCGTTTGCGGCACCTGCCGGCATTCTGGCGAAAGGTTTTGCCGCTGCCGGCGGATACGATGATATCGCGCTCGCCCAGATCTCGTCCGAAAAATACGAATTCCACCTGGTCCAGCAGGGGATCATCCGGAAGTTCTATTTCATTCCCGCCCCTCAGCCATCAGCCGAACAGCAGGCAGGCGCCGCGCTGAGGATCCGTCTGAGAATGGCTGACATCGTTCATCCCGGCTCAGAATGGCCCGCGGCTCCATTCCCAGACTGCACGGCTGAAAAGGCTGCCGAAGGCGCGACGCAGCTCCGTGCTCTGGCCGCGAAGTTCCCGGGACAGCCGGTCGTGACCTGCTGGCTCGCCGCTCTTCTCGACGCCGCGGGGAACCCGGGCGATGCCCTGTCGGTGATTGCCGCCCGCGGAGCCGCGAGAAGCGTGCAGGAGACACTGATGCTCATCGTGTCGCTGCTGTGCGCCGGGAAAATATATATGGCCGAATATCTCATCTGCGATTTTCCCGGGGATGTTGTTGGAATCGCCGATGCGCGTCACCGGCTCGAACTGATCTGCCGGATTCACGGGACCCGGCGTGAAACGGGGCGGCCCGGATGTCTCGAGCAGCTGTCGCTGGCTTCGGCTCTGCGGGACAGCTGCCTGGAACCTGCCTGGCCCGCTCTCCGCCGAATTCTCACCGTTCCCGGGACCGCGACGCCGGAAGCCGTTGCAGCCGTCCTCGAAGAGGACACGGGAAAAGCATCACGGCTCATCGACATCGCTCGGAGAGAGTCCTGGTTCGACCCGCTCCCTTCCCTGCTTGTCGAAGCTTCCTGCCTTGCCCTTGAAGGAAATTTCAAAACCTCGTTCATGCGTCTCTGGCCTGCCCGTGGAGCGGCGGCAGCTGCTCCGTTGATCTCCCTGGCGCTGGCGGGGGGATGTGAAAGCCTGGTTTCTGACTGGCTTGAAGCATCCCCTCTCTCTTCTGAAATCCGCTCGGCAGGGGAAAGAATACCGTTTGCGCATGTTCTGCTGCGATCCGGCAGAACGGAAAAAGCCGCCGCCGTGCTGAACGGAATAACGGGCGAGTATCGAACGGCTCTTCCGGAAGACCTCGATTTCAGACTTTCGCTGGTCGAAGCGTTGATGGATCCCGATGTGAAAAAGGAAAAAGCGCGCCGCTGTTTCGAGAGGCTGAACGGCCCGGGGTGTCTCCAGTCTCACGTCGAGGCCCTGCGATTTGCGGCGGAACTCCGCACGGCGCTGGCGACGGCGGAAGCATCAGCCGATCATCAGCGCGATGCCCGGACCGAAATGATCTGCGCGACGGCCCTGATCGACTCGTCTGCGGAAGATCCGCTGTTCCTGCAAATCGACGCGGTCAGAAGCAGGGTATGCCCGGACAGATCGCCGGACACCTGGAAAGAGCTTTCGGGAATCGTCCGCAATCTCGTTCATCTCTCTTCCGACAACCGGCGGCGGGAACTCGCCGAACTCTGGAGCACCATTGAAAATACGGCTGCGATGCCTCTGACAATCGCGTTTATCGGTGAATTCAATGCCGGCAAATCCTCGCTTCTCAACGCCATGATCGGCCGCAGAATCCTGCCCGCCGGCGTTTTGCCGACCACCTGCCTGCCCTGCCGGATTGAACATGCGGAGATAGAAGCCCTCATCAGCATCACCCGGGGCGGCACTCTCGCACCTCATCAGCCCGCAGCGCTGGACTCCCTGTTGAGGGAAAGCCACTCTGCCGGCGGCGATCAGGCAGACAAGCGGGAGTATGCGGGACTCCATCTGTTCATCTCCATGCCGCCGTATGCAGGCCTCAGGCTGATCGATCTTCCGGGGCTCAATGCACGGCTTGTACGGCATCAGACCTGTTCGGAGTCGGCCGTCGAAGAGGCCGATGTCATCGTCTGGGTCGACAATGCGGCTCAATTCTCCGCGGCTTCAAACAGAATCGCCCGGGATCGGCTGATACGCCCCTGGCAGACGCTGATCCCTGTTTTGAACAGAATCGATGAAATCGATCCTGCCGAACGGAATGAGGTCGTTGTATCATGGAAAGAATATAATAACAAGTATCTTGATTCAGGGTGGTTCGTCACCTCCTGTTCGCCCGGATCGGAGAGTGATCCGGGAGTTGCCTCCATGGCTGCATGGATGGCCGGGTTGAATGATGCCGCGCCCAGGATCATCGGGAAACACCGCGCCGCGAAGCTCTCCGCATTTCTCACGATGCTGCACGACGATCTCGAACAGTCTCTCAGGCAGGTGACGGAAACCGTGCATGAGCGCGATATCCCCGTGCCGCCCGTCCGGATTTCCCCTCGTGAAGCGGATATTCTCGATCTGACGGGCCGTTTGAGACGGCTTGCCCGCGATTGGAGACTCATGCCGGTTTCTCCGGTTGCGCTTCACCGGCTGATCGATCGTACCGTGCGTGAAATGCTGGAACAGACGACGCCCGGCTGGGCGGTTCCGCCAGGCGAAGACGCATCTCTCCTGACGGGTGAATTCGCGACGGTCATTATCCGGGGAGATGACGCTGATTCACGGCTGGTCAGCAGAGTTCTCGACGCACTGTTCCGTGAACGGTTCAGACAACAGATGCGGCTGTATCGGCAGACCCTTGCCGAACTTCGCTGGCGATCAAGAAACGCCATGGCGGAACTGGCAATTACGCGAACGATGCGGCTCATTCCCCTGCTTGAACTGATCAAGGGTGTTGCAGACGGCACCATCAGAGACTTCCCCTGGCGGAAATACGACGTGTAACCTTGAATGGAACTTCGGGAAGATATATGATGAAATACGTTCAAAGGAGACGGAACATGACCAAAAAATCTGGCTTGACACTGTTTTTGGCGTGCGTTGTGCTTACCTCCATATCGGGGCCTGCGTATCTTTACGCGGAAGATCCGATGACAACCCTTGAAAACCACGACGTGACAGGTGGAGCCGATACGACCGCGAAGTCAGCAACCGGTGTCGCCGCGAGTTCAGACGCTTCCGGGAAGACTGCCGCCCAGATGGAAAAGACGGTCACCGGCCTCGAAGCTCTCGTGAAGCAGTATGAAGCCTTGATCAAGAAGCTCGAAGGTCAGGTCAAGGATGCCGAATCGGGCTCCGTCGCCGGCGGGCAGACCGGAACCGTTGACGTCAGCACCCGCCTGAACATCCGCACCGGCCCCTGGGGGAAGATCATCGGCAAGTTATCCAACGCCGATTCCGTTCAGATCGTCGCCAAGGAAGGTGACTGGTTCAAGATCCGCAATGGAGACGGCTTTGCTTATATTCACTCGTATTATGTAAACGCTCCCGGGCACCCGTCCCATCAGGGCGTCGAACCCCCGGTCCTTGGTTCAAATCAGTCTCCGTCCAGTTCGAGCTCCTCTTCGAGTTCTGGCTCCTCTTCTTCCGGCAGCACGCCGGCCGCAACGGGCGGCAAGGGCTTCGGCGGAGCTCCGTGTTCCCCGATGCCGTCCCGCACCAGCTCCGAATACGGCCCGCGTGATCTGTTCGGCCACTCGTTCCACAGCGGTATCGATCTGCCTGTCCCGACCGGAACCCGTCTCAACTCTCTCGGCGAAGGCACGGTCGTGTCGACCGGGTATGAATCCGGCGGCGGCCGGTTCGTGAAGGTTAAATACACGAATGGTTATACTTCCTTCTACTGCCACCTCCAGAGCGTCAGCGTCAAACAGGGCCAGAAAGTCGGCGCCGGCCAGGAAATCGCCCGTTCCGACAATACCGGCCAGTGGACCACCGGTGCCCATCTCCACCTCGCGATGTACAACTCGAGCGGAACTGCTGTTAATCCGCGCTCCGTATCCGGAATCAAATTCCCACCTAAGTGAGTAAGGAAAAATGAGAAAAATTCTGATCGGTTCCCTGTTCGCAATGGCTCTTTCGTTCTCTGGCGCCGCTTCGGCGGAGCCCTTTAAGACGGTGCTCGTCAACGGCATGCAGTATGAGTCCGCTCTGGCCTCCTCTGCCATCGCTCATACCGATATCTGCGCCATCCCGTATGGCCCGGCCGACAACAACGTCGGCGGCGACAAGCAGGATGCCGGGCACCGCACGGAAGGTGCCCCGACGGCATTCAGACCCGTAGCCGACGGATCATTCTGGCTTCTCGACACGGTGAACCAGAAGATGAAACACTTTGCCGCCGATGGCAAGCTGATCGCATCCCTCGGATTCCCTGGAAGCGGCGGCAAGAACTTCGTTTACATGCGCGACCTCGCCGTGATCCCGACCGGTGGCTTCTATCTGTATAACTCCACCGACGGCATCGTCGAACGCGTGGACGCCAAAGGCGTTTCAGCCGTACAGATCGAAGGACTCCCTGATTCGAGCGAAATCGGCGTCGACAGCAAAGGCAACATGCTCGTCGCGAATCCTGTCATGCAGAGCCTTCTGCGCTTTAATCCCGAAGGGGAGCTGATCGAAAAATATGATGGGCAGACGTATCTTTCCCCCGTCGTCGATTCCAATGACAGGCCCCTGGGTGTAAAGTTCGACGAGGTTCAGGCGGAGCTGGTCAGAGCCGACACCGCATCCCCGGTCGCAGAAGTTTCGATCGCGAAGTTTCCGCTTGAACTGCCGAAGGAGCGCAAGGCGCACTACGTTTCGGCGAAGCTGATCGGTTCCGATGCCCGGCATCAGGTGTATCTCGAACTGGTCGCCTGTGACGACAACGGCGTTATTCACCAGCAGCGCGTTCTTCGCCTCAGCAGCGAAGGCAAGGTCATCAGTCAGGCTGATCTCCTCGTGATTCCGTATCTCGCTCCCGATATGGTTCGCCACCTGATCGCCACCCCTGATGGCAAACTGTTCGGGTTCAGAAGCGACGGGAAAGCCTGGATTCCGATTTCCTACGTTCTGCCCTGAATGCATGCTCCTGTCATCAAAACCATCCCGGACCAGTCCGCTTCGGGATGGTTTTTTGAAAATTCTGAAAACAAATCTCTTCTTCTGACGTAGTATCCATAGCCGGATCTGCTGTTTTCCGGTATCTATACAATACCCTATAAAACATTTTTCGAGGTGGTACATGAACAGAGACTGCATGGGAATGCTCTTTGCGGCATCGCTGCTGCTTTTCCAGCCGTGCGTCGGGGCTGAAATGCCGTTCGGCGGCGGAGAAGTCCAGGCGACGGACGACAAGGAAACGGTCATCATCAATGGGGTCGTCGTTCCGGCGAATGCAGGTGCCGGCGGCGCCGCGTCGACGAAGAGTTACACCGTCAAATCGGGCGATTCTCTGTATAACATCGCCGCCAGGCTTCTCGGAGACGGCGACCGGTATATGGAGATCGTCGATCTCAACTCGAGCAAATACCCTTCCCTCAAGAAAAACCCCAGCCTGATCTACGCCGGCTGGAACCTCACTCTGCCGGCGGGTGCGGATACAGGCTCGAGCTCGGGCGCCACGACAGCCATGGAAGGCACCGTCGTCGTCGATCCGTCGCTCAATATCAGAAATGGCCCCTGGGGCAGAGTCACCGGTTCGCTTAAGAATGGTGACAAGGTGACGATTGTCGGAACGAGCGGCGACTGGTACAAAATCAAGGTCGGCTCAACCTTCGGGTATGTTCACGCGAATTATGTTTCGACCTCAAAGAAAGCCGCCGGCACGACTCCCGTAAGCGGAGGCGGTTCCTCGAGTTCGAGTTCCAGCAGTACCGGCTCCTTCGGCGCGGCCCCCTGTTCGCCGATGCCGTCACGTTCATCCTCGGAATACGGACCCCGCGATCTGTTTGGAAATAGTTTCCATTATGGAATCGACCTCCCCGTCCCGACCGGCACGCGCCTGAACGCCATTGGTGACGGTGTCGTCATCTCGGCCGGGTATGAATCCGGCGGCGGCCGGTTCGTGAAAGTACGGTATGACAACGGGTATGAATCCTTCATGTGTCATCTGAAGAGCTACTCCGTCTCTGTCGGTCAGCGCGTCGGCAAGGGGCAGGAAATTGCCCGTTCCGATAATACCGGCCAGTGGACGACCGGTGCCCATCTGCATCTTGCCATGAAGAAAAACGGCTCGTATGTAAATCCCAGAAGCGTCCCCGGACTTCCCTTGCCGTAAAGCCGGCGGTTCCTGAAATAAACAGCCCGATATCGAATCGATATCGGGCTGTTCGTTTCATTCACCCGGAATCTTCATTTCCCCGGGGAACGGGTTGCAGCAAACCCAAGGGGCTTCCGCATGTATTTCTCTATCGCCGAGGAAGCCCGGTTCAGAAATGGTCCTGGACTTCAGCTTTGATCGGGCAGGAAAAACTGATCCTGTAATTTTCGTTGTTCTTGTTTCCATCGCCGTCCCAGCGGTCATGAGCGAAGAATTTCATCTCGATATCGACCTTGCCGAACTGAGGATAATAGGGCGCTGTCCTGAAAAGGAGATAATCGACGACTTCTCCGGATGCAAGGGGCTTGAGACCATTGGCTCCGTCCTGCTCGATACACGGATGGAAAGACAGAATTCTGATCCGCTGATGTCTGTCTTTCAGTTCTTCTCCCATGGTTACGAATTCACGTCTGGTTCCGTTGATATCAAGATAAAAGTTCACCGGCCCTTCCTGCGTGAGGAAGCCGTAATAATCGATCGTCATGGCAAACTCGCCCGGCCGGCGCAACCATTCCAGCGTGATATTCACTTCCCCGTCTTTATCGATGAATGTGTGGCTCTGCTGCCCGATAACCTCTTCGTCTTCACTCAATACGACATCACTCAAACCGATCATGGCTGCATCCGCCTTTCCGGAAAAGAGGACCAGAGTGACCAGGATGGCTGTGAAAGCAAGAATAACCCGTTTTGCCTGAGATGACATATTTCGCTCCAGAGAACCCGATGTCTCTTGATAATTTGCGGTTTTCCCGAAAGAACAGGGGTAAAACCGCACCTCCCTATCAGCATAATGCGTGCCAACACACGAAGGGCACGCGTCAGCCCTGTTGAAATGGGCGGAAAGAGCGATAGGATGAGGAGAATGCAGGGGCAGGAATTTTCTGCGTTCGAAGCCGCATCGGAAACGCGAAAATTGAGCAGGCCTGACAAAATTTCATACGAATTCTGGTGAAAAATTGATATCAACTTTTTGAAGGTCACCAGTTTGAATAGGCAGAACCGTCGAAAGACGTCCCGGTCGCAAGCGATCTGACATCGAAAACATTGCGGCCATCCGTCTCGATCGCATCTCCCGGATCCGATGAGGACCTGGTACCCCAGGTTGCTTCGCCGGTCATCGGATCTATGGGAATTTTTCTGAGAATCCTGGCTTTGGTCAGTTCTTCGAGGGTTGCAGGATACAACGCCTCTTCCGCCGCGCCCGGATTCTTCTGTCTCGAGACCTCGTGATACCGGTCGATGCCCTGACGCAGGTCGCGAAGCCGCTCTTTAAGCG
>CAZQYQ010000177.1:0-9893 GCA_964597625.1 uncultured bacterium | reverse complement strand
TCACGATGCAGGCCGTCGCGATCGACCCCGTGACCGGCATCGCCGAGATGGTATCGGCCGGCCATGGGCCACTGCTGGCTCACCTGGGCGGCAAGCTCACGCAGCTCGAGTGCAAGAGCGGCTTTCCGCTGGGCGTCGGCGGCAATGACGTGACGTTCGACTCGATTACCTTTAAGTTGCAGGCCGGTGACCGGCTTTTGTTCTTCACGGATGGCCTCACGGAAGAGTATGATCCCCACCATGAAATGTTCGGCATGGCCCGCACCCATGAACTGTTCAATGCCCTGCACGCCCTTTCCGCGAAAGAGCTTGTCGAGCGCATTTTCGCTGCGGCTGACGAGTGGCGTTCCGACGGCGAAGCTCATGATGATCTGACGGTCATGGCAGTTGAATACAGCGGAGTTACGGCATGAAACGAAGTTCAACGAAAGAGTCGCGTTTAATCGCATTCCATGAGCGGCTGGCCACAAAAACGGCCGACACGCTCGATCTCGAGAAGCTTCTCAAAGCCGTGCTTGGCGAGCTGACAAACCTCGTCGGCGCCTCGTCCGGCTCGATCATGATCCACGATCAGGCGATGAACAATCTCAAATTATATGTTTCCGCCCGACATCCGGGCCGGATCGGCGGCAAGCTGCCCAGGCCCGGAACAAGCCTGCCGGCCGACGAGGGGATCGCCGGCAAGGTTTTCCGCGAAAACGCGCCGGTGATCGTCACAGACCGGAAATCCGCGCAGGAGCCGTTTCCCTGGAAACGCAGACGCAGCGGCGGTGCGTTCATGTCTCTGCCGTTGTGCATCCAGAGACGGGTGATCGGCGTTCTCAACCTCAACGGTTCTGACGATCAGGCCGGGTTTACCGACGAAGACGTTCAGCTGGTAACCATGCTGACCGGCACGGTTGCGGCACTCGTCGAAAAGGGGCGGCTGCTCGAAGAGTTGCGCCAGGCACATGACGAGACGCAAAAGCTGTATGAGCTTGCCGTGCTGCTCAGCCACGAGGGATCGATAGAAAACACGCTGTCAGGGGCGTTGCGAAAAATTGCCGACGATCTGCAGGCAAAAAGGACGGCCGTGATCAGGTTTTCGATGCCGCAATCGGGCAGCACCGAATCGGAGCAGCCACCGGAAATCGTCAGCTCCTGGCGATTCGGTGACGAGCATCTGAAGCGGCTTTCAGCGGCCATCGGCCAAAGTCTCAGGACCGAGCTCACGCTGTCCCGGGAACCCACATCGAGAGCTCAGCTGGGCCGGCCACCCGTTTCCCTGCCTTTCCGAGACGGGAACAGCGTTCTCGAACTTTTCTGCCTGACGCTGCTGAATATCGAGAACGATTCCTATATTCTCTGCGCCATTCGTGCGCCCAGGCACAACGATCCAGACTCGGCGCAACGTCATTACCGGTTCCTTTCCCTTGCCGCGCGGCAGCTTGCGACGGCTCTTGAACGGTCCGAGATGATCGAACAGCTGCGCATCGACAAAGATGTGCTTCTCGAAAATGCGCTCAGAAACGAGATTTTCCTGAGCATCAGCACCGAACTCGCTTCGACTCTCGATCCGCACCTGGTGCTTCGCAAGGCGTTCGACCATTTCAATCAGCTTGTCCCCTATACGACGTTCACCATCATGCTGTTCGATGAGATCGATCAGGCATACAAGATCATCGTCCAGCCGTCGCGCAAGCTGGGACCATCCTACATGCGCCAACTGCGCGAAGAAGTGACGGGCACCTTCCGCGAATACCCGGCCGAGCCATCGATCGATGCGGGGCGCGCGCCGATGTTTGATGTGTTTCACCCGCAGAACCCCAATGGCGGAGTCCCGTCGCGGTATAAACAGTCCATGCAAATGCCGGTCGTGCTGAACAACAAGATAACCGGCCTGGTGCACCTGTCCCGGGTTGAGGATATTTCGTTCACCAGAGCCGACTTCAACAAGCTCAGTCAGTTTACGGCTATTTTCGTCACCAGCATCAAGAATGCGCTGATCCACAAGCGGACGGAAAAACTCGCCTTCACCGATCCATTAACAGGGTTATATAATCATAGATATTTTCAAGAGACGCTCCTTCAGGAGTTTCTGCGGTCACGCCGTTATGAAAAGCCGCTTTCGCTGATGATCATCGACATCGACCATTTCAAGAAGTTCAACGATACGTGGGGTCATCTGACCGGTGACAAGGTTCTGATCCATGTCGGACAGGTGTTCGAGCGATCGGTGCGAAGCAAGATCGATACGGTGGCCCGCTACGGCGGCGAGGAGTTTGCCATTCTGCTGCCTGAAACCCCCCTTGCCGGTGCCAGCCTCTTCGCCGACCGTGTCCGTTCAGCCGTCGAAGGAAGTCCGGTTCAGGCCGAAGGGAAAACACTACCCGTGACGATCTCCATTGGAGTAGCCTGCACTCTGGTGACATCCTGTGAAAAGACTTCTGATCTGATCGCAGCAGCTGATACGGCTCTGTATGCCGCCAAGGATGCAGGGCGCAACCAGGTCAAGACTTTCGAAAGCGAACATCTGGAACATGTCTGAAAAAGCCGGGTCCTCCAAACCTCAGCTTCTGACGGGCGATGCCATTCATGATGAAACATTCAAGCGGCTGTCGCGCCTGTCGGATCTTTCCATGGATCTTTCGTCCGGCCTCGATCGAGACGAACTGCTGCGCCGGATGATCGAATCCGCGCGGGAAGCCCTGCATGCGGATGAGGCATATTTCATGCTTCTCGATCCGGACACGTTCGAACTGGTTCCGGCGGCCAGCGCGGGGAAGCGTCGGAAACGGCCGGCGCGTGTCAAATGCCCCGAACGGCGCACAAGTCTGGCTGTCGCGGGCGAGTTCGGCTTCGCCCCGTCGCCGCGAAACGCAGATGAATCGGAACCCCCGCTCGATCCCGAGGGAAGCCTGCTGCGAAATGCCTTTACAGGCCGGCAACGGCTGATGTTCGCCCGCGAAATGCGCGATCCGATGTTTACCGGCGTGCCATTCCGGTCGGCAATCCTTCTTCCGCTTGCGACGACGACCCAGATCGTCGGTCTGATGGTCGTGGCGAACATCACCCGCGACAAGCCGTTCACGGTTACCGACATGGAGGAAGCGACCGTATTCGCCAATCTCGCGGCCATGGCGGTCGAACACCAGAAGCTGATACGCGAGCGGGAAAGCCGCATCCGCGAGATGGAAAAATTGAATCTGCTTGCAAAACGGTTTTCAACGGTACAGACGCTTGAAGGTCTGATCGGTTTGTCCTTCGAGTATCTCAGTCAGATCATTCCGCACGAACTCGGCGTGGTCAGCCTGTTCACCAACGACGAGGAAATGCGTTACTTCGTGTCACCGCGGCCGCTTTCCCCAGGCAGTCTTCAAAATCTGACCGAACACCTGCAGGATATCTCGACCGGCCTGCACCAGAAACCCATTAAAGCCGTGCGCTGCCAACAGATTTTTCTGCCCGGGCGTGAGACACTGCCGATGACTCAGGTGTTTCGTACGCGCATCCAGTCCTTTCTGACCGTGCCTCTGACCGTGCAAAGCCAGAATATCGGCCTGATAAACCTTTCGGCAACGCGCTGCAACGCATTCAACCGCGATCACCTCCGCGCATTCACGACGCTCTCAAATCTCCTTGCAACCGCCATCGAGAACGTCAAAATCCGATTGTATCTGGAAAGAAGAATCGAAGAGATTTCCGTCCTGTTTGAAATATCCCAGTCGATCACGTCAACTCTCGTGCTGGACGAAGTTTTGGATTCGATCGTGAATTTTTCGATGGAAATGATGCATGCCCTCCGGTGCGAGCTCAGACTTCTGGATCAGACCGGCAATTTTCTCGAGACGCGCGCTTCACGAGGCCTGTCGAAATCGTTCCTTTCAGCAACCCCGATCCGAATCGGCGAAGGACTGCTCGGAAGCGTCGTCGAGAACAAGCTGCCGATTTCCGTGGTCGATGTGCGCAAGGATCCGCGAACGAAGTATCTGAGCCTTACAAAACGGGAACGGCTTGCAGGCCTGCTTGCCGTGCCGATTCTTCAGAGAAACGTTCCGATCGGCGTCATCACGGTCTACACGAGTAAACCACGCGACTTTTCACAAAACGAGATCGATCTTCTTTCAACATTTGCATCCCAGGCCAGTGTCGCCATTGAAAATGCCCGGCTTTATGCAAAAATGAAGGACCAGTATATGTCGATGGTTGCGGCTCTGGCAGCCGCTATTGAAACAAAAGATGCATATACTCACGGTCACAGCAAAAACGTCATGGAATACGCGGTCAAGATCGCGCGCGAGATCGGCCTCTCCGACGAGGAGATCGAGACCATCCGCTATGCAGGACTGCTGCACGATATCGGCAAGATCGGCATCAAGGATGTGATCCTGACCAAGCAGGAGGCCCTGACGTCTGAAGAGCGGCAGGAGCTGCGCAATCACCCGAAATACGGCGCCTTCATCATGGAACAGGTGGATTTTCTGAAGGATATCGCGCCCCTGACGCTGTATCACCATGAGCGGTATGACGGGACCGGGTATCCGCTGGGACTCCGTGCCGATGCCATTCCGCTCGGAGCACGTATCCTGGCGGTGGCGGACACGTACGACTCGATGATTGCCGACAGACCGTATCGGAAGGCCTTTCCGTATGAGCATGTCATGCGTGAGATGAAGAAGGTTTCCGGCAGCCAGCTTGATCCGAAAGTCGTCGAAATTTTTCTGACGATCATCAAGCGCGAACACCAGCAGACTGACAACTGACAAGGGAACAAACGTGCATGCAACGAGGTCCGGCGCCACGGCAGCCGGCACGGAACTGATCGCGATCGCTCACGGAGGCGATCTCGATCTTCTCGGCGCGGCGCGCTGCCTTCATCTGGACACGCCCGGTTCCCTGCTGCTTCATCCGACCCGGCTTGCCCCGAACGCCTGGAATATCGCACGGCAATGTCCCTGGTTCAACACCGTTCAACCGGCCCGCATCGACTGGCAGAAGCTTCGCACGGTTCATCTGGTCGGAATATCGCTTCCCAGGCACAACCCCGAGATCGTCGAAGCGCTTATTCACTGCGATGCCGAGATCCTGGTCTATGCCCACGGCGCGCCGCATCTGCCGTTCAATACCCGATCGGTGCAGGTCCGGGCATTCAGTATCACCGCGCACTGTCTTGCGGAGCTATTCTGCAGATTCGACCGTCTGTCCGACGAGGATGCCGCGCTCATGCTGATGGCGGTGACGGAAAAGACCTGGGCGGGTCTGAGCTCCCGTGTCACGCCGCGTGACCATGACATGATGCAGGCTCTGCGGGCATATCCGGTACCGGCAAGGAATGTGGCGAACCAGATCGTGCTGGGGCTTCGCGAGGGCCAGCGCGGCCTTTTGAATGATCTGATCGCCCAGGCTGAGGACACCGATATCCTGCACTGGCCTGTCACGATCAGCGTCGCGAAAACGCTCGGCAATGTCCAGGACCTGACGCCAGTCATGGATACGCTCTGGTCGCGCCTGGACCCGCATATTCTCGCAGTCGGCGTCACGAGCGGAGGCCAGGCCTGGATCTATATGCGATCGAATATCCCCGATATCGAGGTATCCGGTCTGTTCAAAGACCTTCACGCCCGCCCCGAAGAACGGTGGACGCGGTTCTCCCTGTTTGACGGCGATCCCGACTCGGTGCGTCAGAAGCTTCACAAGCTGCTTTCAAAGCGGCTCACCCCGGATCGCACGGCCGGAGAGGTCATGACGTCAAGTCCGAAATGCGTCGAAGAGACCGAGACCGTGGCAAACACGCATGACATGATGCTCCGGTTCAATCTGATGTCGCTCGTGGTCAAACGGGGTGACCAGTTCGCCGGCATCGTGACGCGCCGTGATCTCGACAGGGCCGTGCAGATGGATCTGTGGGACAGCCCGATTGCGCCGTTCGTGCCGAGCAGCCCGCCGTTCGTGACTCGCGACACTCCTGTCCGCATCGTCCGAAAGCTCATGGTACGCCATGACGTGACGAAGCTTCCGGTCATCGAGGAAGGGCGCATCGCAGGCATCATCGCCGCTCGTGAGGTTCTGCGCGGTCTGCGTGACATGCTGCCTCCCCCGGCCGAGTATCTGCCGCAGGTCGAGCCGGTGCCAGTTCCTGACCGGCATACCATGGAAACGCTTCTGAAGCGGGTGACACCGATCAAGGTTCTGCATGTGCTCAGAAAAGTCAGCGCAGCAGCAGAAGCGCATGGGATCGCGGCCTTCGTGGTGGGCGGATTCGTTCGGGACCTGCTTCTGGAGCGGCCGAATCTGGACATGGATGTCGTCGTCATCGGGGATGCGCTGCCGTTTGCGGAGGCGGTGGCTGCCGATCTGAAAGCGAAGCTTATCATCTTTGACAGGTTCAGAACGGCCCGGCTCACCTATGAAGACCTGAAAGTCGATTTCACCTCGGCCCGCAGAGAGCATTACGCCCAGGCCGGCGCATTGCCGCAGGTCGAACTGGGCGGGATCGCCAACGACATCAGCCGGCGTGATTTTTCCATAAACGCCATGGCTCTGGATCTGTCAGGCAAATCATTCCTGACCCTGATCGATCTGTTCGGCGGAATCCGGGATCTGCACGAGCATCGCATCCGGATCCTGCATTCGTTCAGTTTTCTCGAAGACCCCACGCGCATGTTCCGCGCCATCAGGTTCGCCTGCCGGTTTCACTTCGATCTGGCCGAAGACACGCAGCGGGCGTTCGATCTGGCCCGCCAGCGGGAAGCCCTCACGACGCTTTCTCGCAAGCGGATTGGCGCGGAAATCACGCGCTGCCTGCAGGAAGAGTCACCCGGCCGCGTTATCGACAGACTGTATGCGGCAAAACTGATGCGCGTGCTGCATTCTGATCTTGCCGATGCATCGGTGTTACCGGCAAGGTTCAAGCTCATTCCCGGCATCATCAGGCGGTTTGCCCCCCTGCACATGCCTATCGACGGCGAGCTGGTTCACTGGATCGGGCTTCTTGCGCCGCTGAGCCCCGAGCAGGCAGACAAGCTGCTGGTCGATATGGGCACGCCGGGGACTCGCCGAACGGTTATCGTCAAAGCAATTCAGGGGCTGAATGAAGCCCCGCCGCGACTGGCACACCTGGCCGCGAACGACGACGTCGGCCTGTATACGCTGTTGTCGCCGCTTCCGGTGGAAGCTCTGGTCGCCCTCGTCGCATTCGTGCTGGACAAGGCCGGTGCCAGGCAGGTTTTCGATTATCTCGGCAGACTTCGTCATGTGCGCATCGAGATCGGCGGCGCAGATCTGATCGCGCTCGGCATACCGCCGGGCGCACACATGAGAACCCTTTTTGACGCCCTGCTCAAAGGCAGGCTGCTCGGCACCATCACATCGAGAAAGGATGAACTGGACCATGCCCAACGGCTCTTCGCGGATTTACACCTTCCGCTCACCGGGCGGAATGGGCGATAACCCCTTCCGAAAGCTGTATCTGATCGGCGGGATCATCGTCGCGCTTTTCCTCATCAGTTTCGCCCTGGCAGGACCGGAGAGGCTGATGGGATCTCTGATCGAGTCACTCGTCACAATCCCGGTCATCCTCATTTCGCTCACGTTTCACGAGTGGGGCCACGCCGCCATGGCGGTCTTTCTGGGCGACACCACCCCGGCAAGGATGGGCCGTCTGAGCCTGAATCCGATGCGGCATCTGGAGCTGTTCGGAACGCTCATGCTGCTCTTCACCAGTTTCGGCTGGGCAAAGCCGGTTCCGGTCGACCCGAGCAATTTCCGCATTCCAGGCCGGGCCATGATGGCGGTATCCCTTGCAGGGCCGGCTTTAAATCTGTTTCTGGCATTCTGCGGCGGCGGGCTGCTCTGGCTGGGATACCGTTTGATTCCGACATTCGCCCTGCCGATCATGTTCAGCAAACTTTTCATCGCTTTCTCGCTGTCGATGATCATCATCAATCTCAGTCTCGCATGTTTCAACCTGATTCCCCTGCCTCCGCTCGACGGCTCGAAGGTCCTGGCCTATTTCCTTCCGCCCCGGTATCGCCTTCAATACAAGGCCATTGAGGAGATGGGACCGTTCCTTCTCGTCATGATGCTTGCGTTCGGCCTTGTCAACTCGATCCTGTCGCCGATGATCGGCTTCGGCTACAAATCCATTCTCCAGATCTGGGGACTCATCTGAGTCCCGCGCCGGGAACCCAATTATAATAATGAAAGATATTATAATGACATTTCTGATCTGCGGGGTCATCGGATGGGGCTACAACCATCTGACAACGCGGATTCAGCTGAAGCAGTCGGGAATCACCGTTGCCGCGCGCATTATCGACCGTGAAACGACGGCAAACTCCACGTATGTGAAATTCACCTACACGGCCGGAGGGAAAACGTGGACGAAAAGCATGCGGCTTCCCGATCCAAAGGCATTCGCGGGAACGGATACCATCCTTCTGAAAGTCGCTCCCGGCAGCCCCGGTGATCCATATCTGCATTTTCACGATACGGACCTCTCCCGGGAACTGCAGTACACCATGCTCGCAGCACTGGTGTGGCTGTTGTGGAGAGGCACGAAACTCATGATCGCCTCAACGCGGCCGAACTGGCACTGAGCCCGGAGCGCCCCCGGGGCTCATTCAGAGATTGTCGTCAAACTTCTGGAACAGGGCGAGCAGGCGGTCATTTCCGGCCGGATGATGGTGGTGCCTGACGCGTCTGATCAGGTCACGCGGAGCTCCGAGTTCCCGGAGAATCCTGGCGCTCTGGCCCGGATGCGCCTCATTCGGCAGGGAGAACAGGGTTCTCAAAACCCGTTCCCAGACCCGAGGCTTCGTAACCGTTTTCCCCAGGTCATGTGTCACCGCCAGCAGAAGCAGCTCGCTCCGCTCGTCTTCAGAAATGTCACGAGCAGCCCGGATCTGCCTGACGAGCCTCAGGACATGTGCTTTTTCCGAGAGCCCCAGGGCATCGAAGGATTCCCGCCAGGCAACCGGAAGAATGCCGCGCGCAGAAACAAGTTCCCCGGCATCGACGGTCGGCCGGAGCACGGATATGAACTGCCTGCACCTGTAAAGAATACGTCGGAAGAGATTCACGAGAAGTTGCATGGCTCCAGAATATCTTTCATTCCGCCTTTTTTCGCCCTCATAGTTAAACAGCAGTATTTATATATGAATGCATTTTTAAAGAGCCGGAGACGGTGCCGGAGGGAAAAGGATTCACACGAAATCCAAGCGGCATTTCAGGCTCCCTCGCTTCCCGGGCCGCTCTCGTTGCGCGGAGGTTTTCCCACGGCTTTTCCATATCGTTCCGGCCAGAGCTGGTGCAGACGTTCCGCCGTGGATTTTTCCCGGCCGATCGGTTTCGGTTCATAGTAACGCCGTTCTTTGACCTCTTCGGGGAAATACTCCTCGTGCAGGAACCCGCCGGGGTAATCATGCGGATACCTGTATTCCCGTCCATAGTCGAGACTTTTCATCAACCGGGTCGGTGCATTTCGCATGTGGAGAGGGACTCCGGGTTCGCGGCCCGAGTGAATTTCATCGCGGACGCGCTGTTCCGCCTTGTAGAGGGCGTTGCTTTTCGGGGCCGCCGCGAGATAAACGGCAAGATGGGCCAGCGTGAGGTGGCCTTCGGGCGGACCGATGTAATCGAAAGCCTGAGCAGCCGACATGGCAAGCGTGAGCGCGAACGGATCGGCCATGCCGACATCTTCGGAGGCAAATCGAATCATACGGCGCAGAATGAATCGAACATTCTCACCCCCGTCGAGCATCCGGTATAACCAGTAGAGGGATGCGTCCGGGTCAGAGCCGCGCATGGATTTATGCAGGGCCGATATCAGGTTGTAGTGTTCCTCCCCCCCCTTGTCGTATCGAAGGGCCTTGTTCTGAAAAACCTCGGAAACAAGCCTGTCATCGATCTGGGGT
>CAZQYQ010000176.1:0-9968 GCA_964597625.1 uncultured bacterium | reverse complement strand
AACGTGTGCAGCAGAGCGTCATGTGCTTGCCAGGCGGCTTCCCGGCCTTCGACAACGAATAATCCGCGAAGTCTCGCGCCCGAGCGAAGGGCTTCCTTCACCAGTTTTTCCCCTTCGAGAAAAACGGTCAGACTCCCGTCCGCACAGGATTCCGGCCGCTCGAGCAGACGACGGGCCCAGGCGAAGATCGGGTTGTGGACCGAAGTGATCCGCTTCACGGGCTGTCAGAGAATCCTTTCATGGGAGGAGGCTGGAAAGCCGTCAGAGTATATCACACTTTGATGAAAAACCCCCGGGGATTCCCCGGGGGTTTTTCTGTGAGCGTGATGATCACGCCGTCATGACCGTGTCAGGCTGCGGCCTTGGCTTTCGCCATGGTGACGACGCCCTTGAAAGCTTCGGGGTCATTCACGGCCATATCGGCCAGAACCTTGCGGTTCAGGACGATGCCGGACTTTTTCAGACCGTCCATGAAGCGGCTGTAGCTGATCTCATGGGTGCGGCAGGCCGCGTTGATGCGGATGATCCAGAGAGAGCGCATATCCTGCTTGCGATCTTTGCGGTGATTATAGGCATGCCAGAGGGCATTGAGAACGGCTTCCTTCGCTGTCTTTTTTACCTTGCGACGACCAGCCCAGAAGCCCTTCGCCAGCCGGAATACCTTTTTCTCTTTACGTCTGGAATTGCTTGAACTTTTTGAACGTGGCATATTGGTTTCCTCCTGCTAATTCGCGGGTGCTGTGCGGTCTGGATCAGCCGTAGGGAAGCAACTTCTTGACGGCTGCTTCGTTACCGGGATTGACAAGCTTTGACTGGCGATAATTCCGCTTCCGCTTGCTGGACTTCTTGGTCAGAATATGGCTGCCGTAGGCGCCGAAACGGCGAATGCGGCCCGAACCCGTGACCTTGAATCGCTTCTTGGCTGCGCTGTTGGTCTTCATTTTTGGCATGACGATTCCCTCCTGCGGGTGGATTACTTTTTCTTGGGCTGCTGGATAATCATCGTGATCGTATTGCCTTCGATGGATGCATCTTTTTCGATGCCGACATCTTCAGACAAAATTTCCTTCATTCGCTCGACGACCTTGAACCCGAGATCCATGTGGGCGCGTTCGCGGCCCTTGAAGAACACCGACACCTTGACCTTGTCGCCTTCGTCGATGAACTGGCGGATCTGATTGCATTTGGTTTGCAGATCGCCCTCGTCGGTTTTCGGTCGAACCTTGACTTCCTTCAGCTTGATGACCTTTTGCTTCTTCTTCGCTTCTTTGGCTTTCTTGGTCATCTCATACTTGAACTGGCCGAAGTCCATCATTTTGCACACTGGCGGGTTGGCGCCGGACGCCACTTCCACCAGATCAAATCCACGCTCCTCAGACATTTTCAGGGCATCCTGAATCGCGATGACACCAAGCATCTCGCCAGCATCATCAATCAGGCGAACCTGCGGAACGCGAATCATTCGGTTGATACGAACGGTCTCTTTGATAACCCAACCTCCCGAAAAAAATAAAATAGGGCGGCAATGATGACATTGCCGCCCCATGTGAACAAACTCATGGTTCCCCCCGGTTTCCCGGGCTCAGACCTCTTTGCCATCGGCTGGAGGTGAGGACGACGTCCTTCTTGCTTGAGAGATAATCTACCACTACTCTTGTCTTTGGTCAAGTACTAATCAAAAAAAGAAATACTGAACTCGTTTTGTCGATTGCAGAAAGCCTCCGTGGCTTCGGGTTGCGTTTGCCGCTGGGGAAGGGGCTGGTGTCACTTTTCCTTTAAATCGTAGACGCCGTCCCAGAGTTCAGGAGGTGGGGTTACAAGGCACGTCCTGCACCTGTTCAGATACAGAGTCGAGGCCAGATCATCGGGACGGTGACGAAGGGCCTCTTCGAACTCGGTCTGGGCGAATCCGAACTGCCGTTTGAAGAAGAATGTATGGCCCTGGACAAAATGTTCGACCGCATGCATGGTCGTGTCATCAAGCCGACAGCCGGCTTCGCCGAGCAGTTCATAGATCCGGACGGGCTTCTGTTTGCCCTTGACCCGGATGAAATCGAGCTCGCGGGTGAAGACGTGGCCTTTGACCTGTTCATACGTGAACTCGGAAAGAAGCGTCATGGCGCGATACAGTTTCGTGGCCGACTCCAGCCTCGAAGAAAGATTCACGCCATCGCCGATCGCGGTGTATTCCATGCGCTTGTTGGAACCGATGTTGCCGCACAGCACCTCGCCGGTCGAAATGCCGATACCGATCTGAATCGGTATCTTCCCGTTCGCGACACGGCTTGCATTGAACTGGGCCAGCGCCCGTTTCATCTCGAGCGCTGCCTTTACCGAGCGGAGCGCGTGATCGGGCAGGGGAACCGGCGCCCCGAACACCGCCATGATGGCATCGCCGATGAACTTGTCGAGGACACCGTCGAATTTGAAGATCGCATCCACCATATGGGAAAAATACTCGTTGAGCATTTCGACGATCTCGTTTGGCCCGAGCTTTTCCGTGAGACTTGTATAGCCTCTGATATCTGAAAACAGAATCGTGACTTCCCGCTTCGTTCCGCCCAGCTCGATGGCACCTGCTCCCGACGTCAGCTTTTCGACGAGGTCTTTCGACATATACCGGGTCAGGTTTGACTTTACCCGTTTTTCCTTCGTGATATCTTCGAGAACCAGGACGACGCCGAGCGACTTTCCTGAGTCATCGGTGAGCGGAACGGTTATAAAGTTGATGGAATGTTTATCCCCGCAGGTTTGCGTATAATCAACGTCGTAAAGCGCCTGGGCAACACCGGTTTCGAAGACCTTGTCGATTTGAGCGATCAGCCCGTCGTTGCGCGCTTCCAGAAGGGTGTCTATCGTTCTGTTCGTCGCCTCGGACTCGCCTGCCACGCCCATGATCCGGCAGGCGGTCGGGTTGAGCCTGACGATGCGCCGTTTGTGGTCGAGCGTGACGACTCCGTTCGAAAGCGAGCTGAGAATTGCTTCGAGATACTTTTTCATCGTCATCGTGCGCTCATACAGCTGGGCATTCTGAAGCGAAACCGCGGCCTGGGCAGCGAATGCACCGAGCATCTCCTCGTCGGTGCGATCGAAGGTGCCGGCATGCTTGTTGATGACCTGCGTGACGCCGATCGTCTGGTTGTCTATCCCGTGAATAGGCATGCAGAGCATCGATTTCGTGCGGTATCCGGTCTTTTTATCGATTTCCCGGTTGAACCCTGGATACTCATAGGCATCGGGAATATTCAGAACATCGCCTGTCATCGCGACATGGCCGGCGATTCCCAGGTGCTTGGGAAATCTGATTTCCTTGATTTCGCCGCCGGAAGAAGCGGATGACCACAACTCGTCCGTTTCCTTGTCGATCAGAAACAGGGTCGACCGGTCGGCCGCGAGCAGTTCGGTTGCTTTTGCCATGATGACCTGGATCAGATCGCGCAGGTCGAGTGAGCTGCTGAGCGCGTTGGCAACGTTCAGAAGCGCCTCGATCTTGCGTTGCGAGGTCTTTACGTTTTCGTAGAGAATGGCATTCTCGAGCGTCAGAGACAGCATCCGGCTGAGTGTCCGGAGACGGTCGATGTCCCGATTGGTGAACAGGCCATTGCGTTTGTTGATGACCTGAACGACCCCGATGATGATCTGTTCGCGGTTGAGAATCGGCATGCAGAGCATGGTTTTCGTGCGATAGCCGGTCTGTCTGTCGACGCTCTGATTGAAAAGCGGATGCTGGTACACATCCTCGATGTTCTGGGGTTCGCCGGTTCGAGCGACCAGGCCGGCAAGACCGACACTGACCGGAAACCGGATTTCCGAGAAGGAGATGCCCTGCGCGACTTTCGACCAGAGTTCATTCGTTTTCCGGTCGATCAGGAAGAGTGAACTGCGATCGGCTTCGAGAATCTCGGTGATATGGAAAACGATCGCCTGGATCAGGGGACCCAGCTCGAGCTGCCTGCCGAGTTCGTCATGTACCTCGAGCAGCGTGTTGCGCTCTTTCAGCATCTCGAACAGGGCGGTGAGAGCTTTCTGTCGATCAGCCGGAGAAAGGGATTCTACGGATACAGCCAGTTCGGACGGATCAAACCGGCAGGTCTGCATGGCGCGCAAAAGCGCGGCAACTTCCGGAGAAGCAGCCCCCCCCGAACTGATCAGATCCGGGCTGGTTCTGAAATCGTCAGTCATCGATCGTGTTCTGCAGTATCCAGAGTCGGTCTTTCATTTTCGCTGTTTCTGTCGCGCACATTCATGCGTGGTCATGACCAGAGATGATATTCAGGACTGGGAGCAGAGAATAGCACCGCGAGGAAGCGTGATGCAATACAAAATGAAATATGATTAAATATACAAGGTCAGATCTCACGGGTCCGCGAAGAAAAGCGCAGCTGCGGAACTGGGCCATTCTTCGCCGGGAGGCCGGATTCCGTCTTCTTCCCTATGCTGCTCCGGCTACGAGCGGCGCCGGCATGACAAAAACGCGGGCAGCAAGTTCCCTGTCAAGCATGTACAGGCCGTCTTCGCTTTTTCCGATGCGCTTGAGCTTGCCGATGATCGTGTCGGCGTTTTTCTCTTCTTCGACCTGCTCTTTCACGAACCACTGAAGGAAGTTCTGAGTCGCGTAATCGTGGTCCGCAAGAGACTGGTCGAGAAGCTTGTAGATCGATGCCGTCACCGTCTTCTCATGCGCGAGAGTCATTTCGAAAACCGCGAGAACGGATTTGAAATTCGTGACCGGGGTGTCGATCGTTCCCATCAGCGCCCGTTCACCATGATCGGCGAGGTAGTTGAAGAAAATCATCCCGTGAGCGGTTTCTTCCTGTGCCTGGACGCGCATCCAGGTAGCAATGCCGGGAAGGTTTCCAACTTCGAAATAAGATGCCATGGAGAGATACAGATATGCGGAATACATTTCCTTGGTAATTTGCTCGTTAATGATTTTTGCCATTTTCTTGCTGATCATTGCGGTTCACCTTTCTCAAAAGAATTCGCGACGCTCGGAGGCGTCATTTGTTACTGGACACGGATATGATACCAGTTTTCCGTGTTTTCCGGTAGTTTTGACCATGTTGCGCGGAGATCCGGGCCGAAAATCAGCCTTGGATTCCATCTGTGTGATACAGGAGGGAATATGGTATTATCCGGCGAGATCTTCTTCTTATTCTGAAACCCACGCAGGAAATCGTGCGTCTTACATCAAAGGGGAAGAATCGTCGGTATCTGTGAGGAAAACGTGGATAATCAGAGAATTGCGATTCTGGCTTTGATCGTGTCGATCTGCCTTTGCAGCCTTTGTTTGCTGTATCTCAAATCACGGCCGAAATCATCAAAGGAAGATCCTGCCTCAATCCTCGCAGGCAGAGAGGCTGTGACCAGGAAACAACCTGATGTCACGCCTGCTCACCCATCCGGAAGCTCTGGAAATTCGGGCAGCAGCGGAATATCTGCCGTGAAAAGCGGAACAGTGGAGCATTCGGTTCCTCCGACAGCGGGTATTTCACCCGTTTCAGGAAAGACGCCGGTTGCCGGCCCGCCGCCCCTCGAAATGACCTCGCCACAGCCGGACATTCCGCTTGTCAAAATGACGCCTGACACCATGGCGCAACTCGAGGAAAAAGCGAGCCAGATTCGTTCCCATCGCCAAAAGGTTGCGGAGGCATCAGAGAACTGGTTGCGCGAAAAACTCGATGATGAAAACCTCGCCGATAAAACCAAGGAAGTCTACCGGCTTCGCCTGCTCCCAGGAATGAAAGAGGGGATAGCCCTTCTTGAGGCGAACGATTATGCGGGAGCCCTTCGATCTTTTGAAAAAGCCCTGGAAGATCCGGATGCAACACCGGTTTCAAAACATCTGATCTACGACTATATGCTCCAGGCTGCGGGGAAAATGAAAGACAAGATGCTGTATGCCAGCATGTTCAAGGCGCAGGCTGTTTTACAGCGGGATCAGGATTTAAGCGTTCTCGGTCTCGATAAATCAAGCCAGTCAGTCGAGTATGCGGAGTATATGACCGACCACCTGAAGGCCGCGAATGATGAGGCGACCTTCAACAAAATCGTCGAGAGGGACATGAAAAATATCGGGGCATCATCAGCCGATCGTGAAAAGGTTGCTGCTGACGTGAAAGAACGAATCAGGGAGTTTGAGGGATTTTTTGATGACAGGAAAAGCTGAACTCTCTCCGGCGGAGAGAAAACGCGGGTCAGCCTATCTCGTTGTGATAGGCGTCATCAGCGTTTTGCTTGTTATCGTCATCACGTTCTTCAAAACGAACTCGTCAAGGCATTACCTCACTCGTTTCGCGAGTAATGAAAAGAAAGCTGAAGCCCTTGCTGAAGCCTCTATAGAACTGGTATTGCGCTATGTGAAAGATCGGATGAATGATAAAACAGACCAGAATATATATCAGTATTTCCGCTACCCCGCCGAGATCGTAAACTCGAAAATGAGCGATGCGACGGGCCAGAATTCTCCGATGAACCTTTCCCCGTTCGCGATGAATCCGCTTCCGTCATTCGATTTGACGACCCCGGCCCTTGCGCCGATTGCAAATATGCTTGCCGAGCTTGGGGGGCCCGACCGGGTAACGCTTGGCCTGAAATGCGAACTTCTTTCGGCTTCCGCCTTCACTTCGAAAAAGCCCGGCTACTCGGTTCCGGGCGTTTCGATCATGCCGCAGCCCACGAATGGAGAAACCGCCGCTTTTCTTGACAACTTCGATGAGTATCCCGAAAATGCCGGCCGTATCGAAGACCTCATCGGCACGATGGGAGTGAAGGTGAATCTCCCGAATTTTCAGCACCAGGATGAGGAACTGATCAAGCTCAGGCCCTCAATTGCGGAATCTTTTGCGGAAGACCGGTTTGTCAGAGCGACCATGATAGGCGAGGCCAGCTTCTCCGTCCGGATCAAAGTGAAGATTCCCATATTCGTCGATCTGGACGAAACGATGAACATCGATATCAACAAGATCATGAAGGATTACATTGATATCGGCGATGAGCCGTTCTTCTCGCTTGAAGCGATCCGGCGCCAGATGATGCCCGGAACTTCGGACGCGGACCTTCACGCCATCACCTGGGAGGCCTCCATCCTCCAGGAGAGCATAAAAAAAGCGTATGATGCCGTTCCCGGCGTCTTGAAGAGCATGATCGACAAGGCCGCGTTCGGACCATCCAAGACGCCGAAAGTCGTCGAGAAGGGCGGCATCCTCAGATTCACGGCCGATGTCGAGTACCGGCCCCAGGGGCAGGGCGGGCCGGTCATCAGGCGCACCCTCATATCCGATAGAGAATATAAAGTGTCAGATATACAACCCCCCGCGCCCGAATACTCTCTGTTCGTGGCGAATTCCAACCTGCTTTTCGAACAGCCCGCGGATAAATACCCGGGTGAAGGAGCCGGAATCGAATCGCCGATCGACTGGAACGGGGGAGTCGCGACGATCTGCGTCCACAATCTGAACGGCGGCGAATACAAAGACTGTACAGGAATGACGGGGTCGGCGGGCGATGATCCGGCGGCCGATTCAAAATGCCAGGTGCCCGGCCAGCTTCGCATCAACTCGAACGGAAAGATGTATATCAACACCTTCCTCGGCACCGTTGATGAGCCGACACTGACCGAGTATAACGCCCTCGGGATGGATGAATTCGCGCCGACGAAGCCGAGATTCAATCTCTATCCCACGCTCCAGTGGCAGTCCAGGGCAACGAGTCCGGACAGGCTTCATGAAATCGATTTTCCGGTCCTTCGCAACACCGATATGAATAATCCGCCGATATTCAGGGCCGGTGTGAAGTCCATGATGACGATTCTTTCTTTTTGCGATGCCCTGAGCGCTCCAACCCTGCTTTTCGGAAAGGGGCACTTTGAGTATCCACTCGGATTGAGAGCTGAAGCCCAGCTCGAATCCAGATACGCAAACATTCTGATCAACGTCCAGCCGTTCGGCCAGGCCGGCAGTCCGAGAGACATTACGAAAATCAATATTTTCTATAAAAATCTGACAGCCGATTTCGGCCTGCAGGGGAAGCCTGCCTATACGAGTTCAGGAGACTGGAGCCCGGGAAAGTGGGCATGCATGCCGCCGAATCTATACAGCCTGCTTCAGTATGCGAAAAAGGCGACGCATTTTTACGAGAATGAAGACCAGTTCTGGGCCGATCTGAACGTCCCGGTCGCTGACGGAGGCCGCAAAGCCCCTGACGGAAGTTTCGACTGTACCGGCGTGACCTATATCATTGGCGATCTCACGATTTCCTCCCCATTGCGGGTCTCAGGGAAAGGGATCGTCGTCGCCAGGGATAATATTCAGGTCTCCGCAAATGTTGAACGTGCAACTGCGGCGGTCTTCTCGCTGATCGCGCGGCGTGGCGCGCTTCTGGTGGATCCTCCGTGCACGTTGATACAGGCCAGCTGCTTCTCGAACTATTCGCCTCAGAATCAGGCTGGAAACCAGCTGGTCATCGACGGGAATCTCGTGACGAACGAGTTCAGGCGCGATTCGATCCATAGCCTCGAAGTCTTCTACAACAGCGCTGCCTGCCGCGTTTCTCCGCTGTCGGTTCAACGGGATGTTGGCAAATATGATCCGGAGCGGTATATTGTCACCCTCGGCAAACGCTGGGCGAGATTCGAATATGCAAAACAGAAGTGAGATCATGCGTTCCGAAGTTTCCCGCAGAGGGTTGTCACTGCTTGAAGTGCTTGTCGCCACAGTGGTTTTTCTTCTGGCGGCGATACCGATCTACCGGGCGATATCGACCGGTGCGGCGAAGGAAATCGACTCGACGAAGCTGTCGATGGCCAGAAAAATTCTCGACTCGTTCCGTTCCGAGATTATGAGTCGTTCGTTTAAAGAGCTTTCGACGCAAAACTCTTCGAACAGTGAGGCATTCGTTCAAATGCCTGGCGGATACCCTGAAACGATCGACAAAGTCCTTGATATCCAGAAGAAATACAAGGATTTTCGCTTGTTCCCGGAAATCAGGTTTACACCGGGAAATCACTCTGTCCTTGAATTCCGTGGAACGACGAAATGGACAGTTGCCGATGGCTCTGAGCATAAAGAGGAAATTGTTTTTCTGGTGGTGAAGCCGTGAACCGGCTCCGTCGGTACGGCGGGTATACGATTATCGAACTGCTGATGGCTGCATTGATCTGCAGCCTTCTCATTTTTGGAGCATTCAAGGTCCTCATCAGTGCCCGCCATACGACCGGCTTGGCGACGGCAAAGGGGGCCGCGAAAGACATGGCTGAAGTCATTCTCAAGGCGCTTGAACGCGATATTTCGAATTCGCGCGCAACGCCTGTGATGGATGGTTCCGGCACCAACCGGAAGCCCGTCGTGAGAAGATCTTTTCAGCAGTCCGGCAGTGGCTGGACGATGCTGGTTCCCGAAGGCTCTTCCTCAAAGCGCGTGACATACACCATGACAGGAACGTCGCTCCAGCGCATTGATGCAAGCGGAAGCACGCGGCTTCTTTCCGCGTCCGTCGACGATCTGCGTATTGCCGACCTGAGCGATGGTCAGGTTGCCGTAGAATTGAAAATCGGCCTCGTTCCCGACGGGATGAAAACCCCCGTCATTCATCACCAGCGCCTCCTCGTCACGATCCGCGAAGCTGTCGAAGCGGCCCTCGATCCCCGCTGGCGTAACACCACCGATGTCCTGAATAATTACTGATATAGCGGAGACGTGCTTTTTCTGAGTCTCTCCTGATGCGGGCAAACCGCATTTTCAACGGATACCGAGCCGGTTTGTATTCAGAAATCGCCGTCAGGGTTGATTTTTTTCATCGACGACGCAGGCATAAAGAAGCTGATCAAGAATTTTGCCATCTTTTATCGCGCTCTTTCTCATTCGCCCTTCGAGCGCATAGCCGGCTTTTTCAAGCACCCTGCAGGATGCGGCGTTAGACTCATACGGAGTCGCGTAGACTCTCGTGAGTCCGTGCCGGCTCATGGCGTA
>CAZQYQ010000175.1:0-10073 GCA_964597625.1 uncultured bacterium | reverse complement strand
TGCCAGGATTATGAACCGCCTGGGGCCAAAAGCCCCGGGCGGTTCTCTTTTAGCCGCATATTTCATATGCTGTACTTTACAACGCGGCACTTGGTTTGACATGGCAGGACACACAAACTTTGCTTGCTCTTGGAGATTTGGCATGGATATCATGAAAGGGATACCCTTTAGCCATTGAGAATTTTGGAGGAGTCAGCATGAGAACCGGAATTTTTATTTCGACGATCGTATTCGCTCTGTTCATGACAGCGGCATCGGCACAGGTCATGAGTACAATCAAATTACCGCCTCCGGCCCTGAACCCGGATAAGCCGCTCATGGAAGCTCTCAAACAGCGGCAGAGCGGGCGGGAATACTCCGGCATGATGTTGACGCCCCAGGATCTTTCGAACATCCTGTGGAGCGCAAACGGCATCAACCGTCCTGAAAGCGGAAAACGGACGAGCCCGTCTGCAAAAAACGCACAGGATATCGATATCTATGCCGTCATGAAGGACGGTACGTTCCTCTACGATGCTTCGAAGCATGAATTGATGCTGATTGCGTCCGGTGATCATTCCATTGATGCCGGGATGCAGCCGTATGTTGCCTCAGCACCTCTGAATTTGATGTATGTTTCGGATCTCGCGAAATTCGAGTTCATGAAGGAACGTGAGGATAAGCTTATCGCGGCGGCCGTTGACGCAGGCCATTGTTCACAGAATGTGTATCTGTACTGCGCGGCTGCGAACCTGTCTGTCGTGACGAGAATGTCCATTCAAAAGAAGAAAATGGCTGAAATTCTCAACCTTCGGCCGCAGCAGTACATCGTCATCGGCCAGACGATCGGGCATCCGAAGTAATCGGGACAGGGAGGAACGTGAAACAACCCGCCACGCATTCCGTAGTATGACCGTGATCAGGCAAATCGGAAAACAGCAGAAACAGATCGTCAGAAACAGAAACCGTGGCTTGGCATAAAGGAGTTGGCAATGAAAGCGGAAATCAGGAAGCAAGGAAGATCAGTCTATTCTGAGATACCCATCGCTGCCGTAACAGCGCTTGTTCTTCTGGTTTTCCTCGTTGTTGATTCCGCCTGTGCCGCAGGCCCTTCAACCGACGGCCAGCAAGTTCTCGGCCGGCCGCCCGTGAACTATGGAAGTGGCAGGAAACTTCGCCGAACCCACAACGAACATGCCATCATGAGTCGGATCTGGGTTCCTGATCTCGATCAGAAATTCATACCGCAAGGGCTTACCTGGTCGGCTTCCTCTGTCCTGGTTGGAGGCTATGTCTGGGATGGCAAAGCAAAAGACAGTGAAGCCGTCGAATGTCGGATATATCGTATTGATCCGAAGACCGGTGAGAATCTCGGCTATTTCACGATGGGGCTGATCGAGCAGGGCGCCCTCTGCAAGCATGCCGGAGGCCTTGCCTGCGATGGGCATGGAACGCTGTATGTTTCCGATACGCACCACGTGTTCAAGATCGATATTGAAAAGGCCTTCAGGTTAGGCTCGGCTTTCAATAATGAAGCGCTCCTGGCCAGGGTGGCATTGAACGGGAATGGCAAAGACGAAGTTATCGGTTCGTTCGTTGCCTGGGCAAATGCCAACTCCTCCATGAAGTCCGACATCGACAAGAAGTTCTCTGGTTCTTCAGCGGGAATAACACGCATTCAGACTTCGACGCGCAAGGTTTTCACGAAAACACCGAACCCGTTTGGTGGGAACTCCATTGAAACGTCTTCCTCTGCCGCTGATGAACCTGCAGATCTGACGGGTGCAACCATGGATGAAAACTCCGTGAATGCGATTTCTGCGGAAACCGGAATGCTCTGGCTTGGACGATATACCGCCGGTGAAGACCGCGAAGAGAATACGCGGATATACGGCATCCCGGCCTCGCTCATATCCTGGGCTGACAACAAGGGAACGGTTCGCTCCGTAACCGCGAAAAATGCTTCTGCCAGCCTCTGGATAAGCGCCGGGGCACAGGGGGCTGCATTCGATAAAGATGGCTATTTATGGATAAGCCGCACAGTCACCCGCGGATTGGAAAAGACGAGCGTTCTCCACAAAAAAGACCCCCGCACGGGGGATATCGTCGCCAAATACAACATCCTTCACGGTCTCGAGGATCTTGCTTTTGACGATAAGGGGTATCTCTGGGCCGTTTCTGAAAGCGGTTGTTGGCGGTATCAGGACTGGAACGTTTTTTCGCGGCTCCGGCTTATCGATGACTTTTATCCGTTGCTGATAAAAATCGATGTAAACCGGCTTCAGCCATACGATTAAAGAGGTGTGTGCCTCATATTTTCAACGTGATTGGCAGAAAAAGATCTACGGTGTAGAATATCTATAGAAGTATAGAAAGCCAGCGTGTGAGAGCATGGCGGATCAAGTGAGAGTTCGTGATGAGAACCGCAAAAACCATTCTTGTGCGGGTGTTTTTTCTGTTTTCCATGTTTGCGTGTGTTTATCCTGAAAGCTGTATTGCAGGACAGCTTCAGCCGTTCGCGATTGGTGTGCTTTACTGGTCGAGTACGATTCCAGGGCAGGTGGCAATGCGAAAAGGGCTTGAGGCCGAAGCCGAGTTATTGAATGCGGAACTTGCGGCAAGCGGCGCCCGTCCTGTCAAACTGATTTCGAACGTAGCCGGTGACGGTGCGGATGGAATCGAGCGTCAGATCGTGCAGATGCGTGAGTTCATACATCAAAAAGTGGATCTGATAATCGTTCAACCCACTGACAACGCGGCACTTTCCCAGCCGCTTCAGGAGGCCAATAAAGCGGGGATTCCCGTCGTTGCCTACGATCAATATATCGATGACGGAAAGATTGCCGCATATCTCACGACCGACAACTATCAGGCTGGATATCTTGACGGAGAATACACGGCAGAATCCTTTCCGGATGACAGAATGCTGCGCGTCATCCTCGTCGAGTATCCGAATGTTTCTTCAACGGTCGAGCGGGTGAACGGTTTTCTGGACGCGCTTCAGAATGCGAAGCAGCCGTATAAGATTCTGAAAGCATACAATGCGGTTGAACCTGTGAGCGGAACTGCCGCGGGAAAAGAAATTCTTCATGACTATCCCGGATCAGGCTCGATAGATGTGGTTTTTACGGTCAACGACGGGGGGGGGCTCAGCGTCGTTCAGGAGCTTGCCTCGGCGGGGCGGCGGGAGATCTTTGTGGCGACGATTGATGGAGATCCTGCATCGGTGAAGAATATTATTGACGGCCGTCTGACTCGTATCGATTCGGCCCAGTTCTGTGGAGCTCTGGGAGCGCACGCCATCAGAGCAGCCCATATGATTCTGAACGGGAAAGATATCCCCGGACACATTCTGCTGCCTGCGTTTCCGATAACCCGGGAGACCTATCTGCAATTCAACGGCTGGCTCGGAGCAATTCCGGAACGCTTTGTGAAACCTTGGAAAAGCCAGAACCCGTATTGGGAGAGACACTTGTTGCAAGTGCATTCCGATACGGGAGAGAAAGAGCCATACGCAGAGATCCGATGCGGTAATTCCTGCAAAAGACCTGCTCAGCGCGGAGTTGCACCGTGAACGGCGGGAAAATTTCCGAGATAAAAAATATCGATAGAAATATAGCAATAGGATACAGCTGCCTTGTTCTGGCGCTTATTCTCGTGTATTCTATAGCAGAAAATACATATTTCACAAGAGTGATTGAGAACAACAGCAAACGGTTGACGGAAACCATCACGAACATACTGGCTGATTCGATCAATCGGGTGTCATTCTCGGGAAGATATCATTCACAGCTCTTTGTGGAGCGGATCGTCAAAAACGGACTCGATATCGACTACATTCTTCTGGCTGAGCGGGATGGCAGAATTTTCGTGCATAGCAATCCGGCAAGTCAGGGGCAGATGCTTGACAGAGAGAGCCTTGCAATCGCACAGCAGGTATTGTCGGAACGGACAACCAGCTTTCGCAGCATCAGGAGCGACGGGAAAAAGGGAAACGAGATTATTATGCCGTATCGGGCGGGGTATGGAAACACGATTGCCGGTGTGATGATCGTGGGAATCTCGACGGAAAAGACAGAAAACGAGCTTTACCAGATGCGGAGGATCCTTCACCAGCTCGTCGCGCTGTTGACGCTGTTGTCGCTGGTTGCCACATATTATCTCGGTCGCTATTTTGCTGCTCCGATGAAAAATCTGGCGCTTCGCCTGAAGGGCATTCTTGAACACGCCCCCCTTTTGATCTGCATCACCGACAGGAATGGCGATTTGCTCGAATCCAGCAGGTCTTTCAATTGCGCACCCCGGGAGTATCAGGAAAAACTGCTCCTGCATTGCAGAGATCTCAAGTCTGATGAGGCGCAGAACGATGAATTAGAGATATTCCAGAACGGCGGCGAGGGCGTTTTCCTGACCAGCAGTTTCCCGTTGCAGGCTGTAACACAGAAAAAGGCTGGACAGATCTGCACGATTGCCCTCGATGTCACGAAGCCCAAACAAAATGAAAAGGCTCTTCAGGAGCGGGAACACCGCCAGACCAGAATCTTGGACGGCATGATCCAGTATATTGCCCTATTGGCTCCTGATGCGATCATTCTTCAGCAGAACAAAGCCGCGATAACCGCATCAGGGCTTCCCGATGCCATTTCCGCGGGATTCCCGATCTGGAATGCAACATTCTGGAGTCCCACCCCGGAAGCCCGGGAACGGCTCATACAGGCTGTTTCAGATGCCTCAAGCGGCAGATTTATCCGCTATGAAGCCGATGTTGAGACCATCAGCGGACACGAGACGATCGATTTTTCGCTGAATCCGATACGTGATGAGAGCGGGAAAGTCTGTCTTATGGTTGCAGAAGGACGCGACATTACAGACCTGAAAAAACTCGAAGCTCAGCTGAGGCAGAGTCAGAAGATGGAAGCAATCGGACAATTGGCCGGCGGGATAGCACATGATCTGAACAATCTGCTGAGCCCTATTCTCGGCTATGGTGAACTTCTTCAGGATGACCTGCCATCCAGCGGCGGACTGCATGAATCGGTACAGCAGATCATAAAAGCGGCATATCGAGCGCGCGAGATCATTCGGCAACTGCTGGCCTTCGGGCGGAAACAAATTCTTGAGGTGAAGCCTGTCGATCTGAATGAGGTCGTTGAAGGCTTTGCGAAGCTTCTTCGACGGACGATTCGCGAGGATATCGTCATTGAAATACTTCCGGCTTCAGGGGTTCCGATTGTTCGCGCCGATATCGGCCAGATCGAGCAGGTGATCATGAATATCGCGGTGAATGCCCAGGATGCGATGCCGGACGGCGGACGAATGACAATAAAAGTTGATCTGGTCGATCTCGACCAGTCGATCATGCGAAGCAATGCAGATTTGATGCCCGGGCTGTATGCCGTCCTTTCTGTAATCGATACCGGCCAGGGGATGACGGCTGCGGTTCGCGAGAAGCTCTTCACTCCATTCTTTACGACAAAAGAGCGTGGGAAAGGGACCGGTCTCGGCCTGGCGACCGCATACGGCATTATCAAACAGCACGCCGGAACAATTGCGATCGAGTCTGAGTCCGGTAAGGGCGCCTGCTTCAAAATCTTTCTTCCGGTGTTTGATACTGCTGTATTGCCGGATATCGCACCGTTGAAGACTGAGGGAAGCTTCAACGGGACTGAGCGCATCATGGTGGTCGAGGATAATGAGATGGTCAGAAATCTGGCTGTAAGAATTCTCAGGCATCTGGGCTACTCGGTGGTATCAGCAAGGTGCGGAAGTGAGTGTCTGGAAATGCTTGAATCGAATCAAATGCAGGTTGACCTGTTGCTGACGGATGTCGTCATGCCGCAAATGAACGGAAAAATGCTCTATGAAAAAGTATCAGCCCTGCGAGCCGGGGTTCGGGTGCTTTTCATGTCCGGATACGCTGAAAACTTGATCGGACAGCATGGAATGCTGGACGACGGAACATTGTTCATTCAAAAACCTTTTTCTGTTGCATCTCTCGGAAAAAAGGTGCGCAGTATTCTTGATGGCAAAGCCTGAGGCGATTGACGGCAAAAGGCCCGGGAACCTGTGTCCCCGGGCCTTTTCAGATATGTCCGATGATCTTAGCAGTTGTGGCGGGTTTTGCACTCCGCTTTGGGGGTTTCATCGATAGTCTGCTCGCAATGTTCCGGAGTCTGGAGCTTTACAAGGCGATCAAGGGTCTCATGCAGGATGGTGACGATTCTGGTTGCGAGAATGTGATGATTGCGCTGGTAATCCGTGACCAGGGTGTCCAGATTGATCTGCCTGCCGGGCTCGCGGATGGAGCGGACGAGCTCTTCATTGAGGTTCTGGAAAAACTTCACGGTGACGTTGATCGTTTCCTGATTGAGCTTGAAGAGTTCGTCGCGGTTGATCAGGGTGTTGAGAAGATCAAGCTTCGGGTCATGATTCACGATGGTTTTTTCGAGCGTTTCGCGGGTCGTGTTCATGATGGTTTCGATAGCCGTCTGATGCGTTCTGCGATACTCGTCACAGGTGCGGGTCATGGTCTCAAGGTGATTGCGGACGGTGACCGGCTCTTCGAGGTGAGAGACGATATCGAGAATCGTGGTGTTCAGATCGAGGAAGAAACGCACGGTGTGGTCGATGACTTCACGATTGATGCGGACGATCTCGTTGATGTCGAAGATGCGCTCGACGGTGGGAGTCTCCGGGCATTTCTGATCGACAGTCGTCGTCTGAGGATGGTTCGGATTGATCGCATGATGAAGGGTGTTCTCGATGTGCTGTACCAGTTCCTGGTGGCGGCGGACATACTCGTCGCGGGTCTTGTTCACGAGATCGATGACTTCCTTCGGAGTCGTGACCGGGCGCTTCGGATCTAAAGCCTTGAACATGCTTTCACCGGCCTTCGTGAAGAAGGTAACGGTCGTGTTCAGGATGTCGCGGTTGAAGCCCAGGAGTTCATTCGGATCGAACAGATTCTGAATCGGGTTGACCTTGGTGTCCGTGTTGTGGAGGTTCTTCGGGTCATTGATCACGGCAAACGTCTCACGCCAGACATTCTCGGCGCGGGCGACGAGGTTCTTGTGCTCGATAAGGAAAATTTCGCAGACCTTGTTGGTTTCTTCGACCAGTCGGGGGAGAGGCATGTCAGGCCGCACATTGCTGGTGATTTCGACCAGGCGCTCATTGATGACGTTGAAAAAATTGAGCGAATGTTCGATGGTCTCACGGGTAATGCGGGTGACTGCTTCGTGATTGAACTGGTTCATCATGGTCTGGAGGGCTCCCTTTTTCAAATTTTGTTTTTCACCGGAGATCAAATCAAGCGATGATGGAAAGAAGTATACGAATAATTTTGATATCCGGAAGGGGGCCCTGCAAGATTTCTTTCACCAAAGGATCGAGCTGGAAGGTCGAAAAGGGGCCCGATGGAGCGAACATGGATGGGTTGCTGGGTGTCACGCTTTTCAACCACACCTGGCAGTTCTCTCTTGGAGCCACGCTTCCGGTTCAGAGCGATTGGGGATACAAACTCGATACCGGCGTCGTCTTCGGACTCAATTACCGCCAGTATTGACCGGACAGGTATTCACTTCGAGCGTTTCGATTTCGGGTGATCCCAGCCGGCTTTCTTGATTGATTCCTTCTGGGCCGCTCCGAATTTTTTTGACGGCTTTTCCCAGACCTTTGCCGCGCCGGCGTTTACGGGCCGGGCATTGGTTTTTTGGATTTTGCGGGGAGCCGGCCTGGGTGAGTCTTTGCCAGCTGCGCTGAATGTGTCAAAAGCTGTATGTTTCCGTTTGCCCGGCATCGCTTCGGCTTCGGTTTCGGCTTCAGCTCCAGCATGTCCCGCATCGTGGAAGGGCCAGCGCTGCCTGTCGTCCGCGGGGATGGAATCGTCTTTCGGCGCGGCCGGGTCGAATCGGGAAATTCTCAGACGGCGGCCTGCAACCCAGGCTTTGCTGAGAACACCGAAGCTGGATGAGAACAGTTCTTCCGGAAGATCGACCGTGCTGAACTCTTCGTGAAGAATGATCTTCCCGATGTGGCTGCTGTCGATGCCGGATTCTCCGGCTATAGCGCCTACTATTTGTCCAGGCTTGACCATGTGGTTCCGGCCGACTTCGATTCTGTAGCGTGTCATTCCCGGTTCCCGTTCCCCGTCATCCCGATGGACTCTGGGTTTTCTGGGCGTCTCGCGCTCAGGTCTGGGCCATTCGGTCCGGCTTCGGACCGCTTCGCCCCGGGGTGCGGCTGATGCGGCGTGGGAAGGTGCTTCCCCTGTTTCCCGCGGTGCTCTTGCCCTGCGAGGTTCGCGGAGTTCCGAGTGCCGGCCTGGTTCGCCGGTCAGAGTCCGGCGCTCCGCCTTCCAGCGTTCAGTGCGCTCAAAGGCCTGGCTGGCCGACTCTTCCTCGGCTTTCGCGGTCAGCAGGAACGGCCTGCCGCCCTGGCTCATGAAGGCGAGCGCGGCAGCCACGTCGAGCGGTGGAGTATCGTGTTCCTGGGCATACTCCGTCACGATCGAGAGATATTTTTTCCACTCTTCGCCCGTCATGGTTTCGGCAATGCGGCTCTTGAAACCTGAAATGCGTTTCGCATTGATGTCTTCGATGGTCGGAAGTTCGAGCAACTCGATCTTCTGGCGGGTTGCCTGTTCGATCACGCGCAGCATATGCCGCTCGCGGGGGGCGACGAACAGAATGGCATCGCCGCTCCGGCCGGCTCTTCCGGTTCTTCCGATCCGGTGAATATATGACTCGGTATCATATGGCAGGTCATAGTTGATGACATGACTGATGCGGTCCACATCGAGGCCGCGGGCCGCGACGTCGGTGGCGATCAGGATGTTCAGCTTGCCGCTTCGCAGCTGCTCAACCGTGCGTTCGCGCTGGTTCTGGGGAATGTCGCCATTCAGCGGCACCGCGGTGAAGCCCCGCGTCGCGAGCTGCTCCGTGAGTTCGACCGTCTCGATCTTGGTGCGAACGAAGATCAGCATGGCATCGAATGGTTCCATTTCAATGATGCGGGAAAGAGCGTCGAGCTTGTGATACCGGTTGACGAGCCAGTAGCGCTGCCGCGTCGCCTCGACCGTCGTCGTTTTTCCCTTGATGATGACTTCGTCGGGCTCGTTCATGTAGGTCTTCGCGATGGCCCTGATCGCTGCGGGAAGAGTGGCCGAAAACAGCGCGATCTGCCGCTGTGCGGGGGCTTCCTGCAGGACGCGCTCGACATCTTCCTTGAAACCCATTTTCAGCATCTCATCGGCTTCATCAAGCACAAGGGTTCGAAGCGATTTGAGAATCAGGCTTCCGCGCTCGATGTGATCGATAACCCGACCCGGGGTGCCGACGACGATGTGAACGCCGCGTGCGAGGCGCCGAAGCTGCGGGCCGTATTCCTGGCCGCCGTAGATCGGCAGGATCTGCAGATCGGGAAGATGCGCGCCGTATTTTTTGAATGCTTCCGCGACCTGCATGGCGAGCTCGCGGGTCGGTGCCAGCACGAGAACCTGCGGATCGATCTTCGTGAGATCGATCGTTGTGAGGATGGGAAGCGCGAATGCGGCCGTTTTGCCGGTTCCGGTCTGAGCCTGGCCCAACACGTCCTTGCCGGAGAGAATGACGGGAATGATGCGCGCCTGGATCGGCGTGGGGGTCTCGTAGCCAACATCCTCGAGGGAGCGGAGCACCGGCTCGCTGAGGCCCAGTTCGCTGAATTTAACGATCGCTTCGGTTTCTGTGGTCATCTGAGATACCTTCCTTCTTCCTGAACAAGCCAAATAATCAGAGTCATCATCAGCCGGGAAGGGGTCTCATGAGACATATCACAAGAATTCCAGACACTGAATGCAGTGAATTCAGATTGATTACGGCAAGCAACAAACACTGGTTCGATGCTGCACGATATTCCATTCAAACCCAGGTCATCGGAGCTGCTGAAATTGAAAATCATACAATGACGCGAACCATACGGCATCGTCGATGAATCCGCCGGTACAGTATACCACGAATGAGTCTCGAATTCGAGCCGTGAATTCGCCGAAATCGCGGTTATTCCCGTTCGGCCAGTTCCGCCCAGCGGTTCATGTCCGAATCGAGCGATTCCGT
>CAZQYQ010000174.1:0-10117 GCA_964597625.1 uncultured bacterium | reverse complement strand
TGCGCAATATCGGCTGGATGCTGTTCTGCATCGGGTTTCTGATGGCCTGTTTCGCGTCCAGGCTGAAGATGGCCTGAGGCATTCTCGAAATGAATTTTCCGACCAGGCTAAATGAACCCGCCCGTACGGCCGATACAGGGAGATGAACCTGTCAATGCGACATCCTGTCGAGGAGGATCTGCTTGGGACGCAAACCGGCCCTGCTTGCCGCCCTGTTAAGCCTTTTCGCCGTATCCGGCGCATCGGCTGCCATCTACTCGTATCGCGACGAAAAAGGGCGGCTTTTCCTCACGGACAATCCACCCAACAAAAGTTATAAGATCGTCGTTACGACTCAGAAAGATCGTGCTGGTCCCGATCTGCCGGGTCCCGTCGCTCCGACGCAGGTCATGTCGGCAATGGCGCCTCAGAAGATCCTGCTGCCGAACGACGAGACATTCAGCGAGATCATCAATGAGGCGGCCCGCCGGCATGGCGTCGATCCGTATCTCGTCAAGGCCGTCATCAAGGTCGAGTCGGATTTCGACCCGAACGCGATGTCCTCAAAAGGCGCAGGCGGCCTGATGCAGCTGATTCCGTCAACCGCCAGGCTCGTCGGTTGCGGCAACACCTTCAGCCCGCGTGAAAACATCATGGGCGGCACCCGGTATCTGCGCATGATGCTCGACCGGTTCAACGGGATTCTTGATTACGCGCTTGCCGGTTACAACTCGGGTCCGGGGCGGGTCGAGCAGTATAATGGCATTCCTCCGTTCCGTGAAACCCGCAACTATGTCACGAAAGTGAATCACTATTATCGCCAGTTCCGGGCCGGCCTGCCGGTCGGTGCCCGCGAGCAGACCCGCGTGGTGCGGTCGATTCCGGCGCTTCAGTCGGCTCTCAATCAGAAGCTGACCGGTGCCTACTCGACGTTCAAGGAAGGCGATGTCGACGGAGCCATCCGGGGATACCAGGACATCCTGAATATTTATCCGAGAAACACCCAGGCCTTGTATAACCTGGCCTGCCTGCTCGACATGGAGCGGCGCTACGATGAGGCCATCGATGCCTATCTGTCGGCTCTGCGTGACGATCCGTTCCTCGACAAGGCGATTTACAACCTTGCCATCATCTACGAGCGGCTGGGTCAGCATCAGGATGCGATCGCATCCTGGCGCAAATTCATGCAGGCCACGAAGGATGAGGAAAAGATCGCCATGGCCGAGCGGTATGTCAAGGAACTGGAAGAGTTTGCATCGCTGAATCGGTGAAGGGAATGGCATGAACATGGCTGGCAGAAGCACAATCGAGTGGCTGCTGATCCTCGGCATCGCCACCAGCTTCCTTTGGCCGTTCATGCAGCTCTGGACGGTTCAGGCGGTTCCGCTGATCGAATCCGAAACGCAGCAGAAAGCCGCGTCAACGCTGGTGAACCTGATGGAAGAAGCGCTGGCGAAGCCGCAGAGAGACTATTTTCCGACCACGTCGTTCGAACCCCTGCCGGGCTTCGAATCGATCGGGCTGGAAGGCAAAACCGAAATCATGCCTCACCCGGATTTTGCCGAGATGACCCTGGTGCGTGTCCAGGTCCGGTGGGGCTTCGTGCTTTTCAGGAAGGTGCTGACGCTCGAAACGGCGATGGCACGCATACGGCCGTGATCGGCGCGGAAGGATAACGGATGAAGCGCGTCGGATGGTATTCACGTGAACTGCTGCTGTTTCTGATGTTTCTCGCTATTGCCGGCGGAGCATCGGTGTTCTTCTTTTTTCTCTCGTCGCGCGATGTGAAAAACGCCCAGAACGATTACGTCTGGTCGCTCCAGGTCAATTCCGTGCTGGACCGCGTTGCCGGAGAACTTGCCTATGCATCCCAGATCGACCATCCGTTCGAAGGTGAATCGAAAGAGTGCTGGTACAGACGCCCGGCCGTCGGCGGGGCGCTCGAACCTTCGTTGAATCAGCAGGGGCTCATCCTCGGCGACGGAATGCTCGAATATGTGACCCGCATGGCATCTGGAACCAGCAAGACAAGGGCGTTCCAGGGATTAGAGAACCCGCTTCTCAGAAACGTCAAAAAGGCACGTTTTGAGCGGCGCTCTTCGAATCTTCTCGTGGTCTCGGTCTCGATTCAGCCGCCCGGAGCGACCGAAGAGATGCAGACATTCGAACGGCATATCTGCCTGAGAAGCCGGTGAGGAAACGACGATGAGTCTGAAACGATCGGCTGAACGCCTCGCGACTTTACCGGTTCTGATCATGACGGGCTTTACCGGACTGCTGTTTCTCGTTCTCGCGGCGAGAGTGTATCTCGCTGACCGCGATCTCGCCCAGGACCGCGTCCGGGAACAGCAGGCAATTCTCGCCGCTGAATCGGGAGTGCATTTTGCCCTCGTGAGAATGCGGTATGCCCTCGTCCAGCCGGACCCGGCCATTCTCCCAGGAGCCGAGGTTCCCCAGGCGTTCGAAGCCGCCATCCAGCTGGATCGGTGGCGCAGAATCGGCGGCCAGACCGAAGCCTGGTTCCGCATCACCGAAATACACCGGATTCAGGCTCCTGACAGGCGTGAAACTCCTCTCGTCGATGAGAACGCCCAGTTCCGGATCTCCGCAGAAGGGCGATGCGGCCGGCATCTGGCCAAATCGACCGGCATCATTCTCCTGACGGATCTGATCCACAGGTTCGGCGTGGTCAATAGTTTAAATATGTATTACTATGGTTCTCCTCTTCAGCCCTGGATAGAACGCTCGGAAGGTCTCGACCGTTTCATGTCGGCGAACGAGGAGCTGTTTCGAAGCGGCACGCTGTCGCCGCGTGGGCTGATTTTCGATTCCAGGCTTCTGGCGCGCGTGTATCTTCCGAATACGAACGAGTCGTTTGCACTGCCTTCCGGTACCGCGCCGATCGGTGGTTCCTATGGCCAGATGTATGCCCGTGAAGGGGATTCCCCCTGCCATGGTCCGCTGTACTGCCAGACCCCGGTTATCGTCGATACGCACAAGTTCTTCGGACCGGTTCAGACGGCCGGCTGGGCATTCCGGAGAGGCGCGGCAAAGCCTGTCATCGATGATGGAAAAACCGTCGTGGCGTTGACTTCGAGCCGTCGCGTCCAGCTTGCCACGGACAATCTCGAAGGGGAAATGCCGCCGGGCGCATTCATCGATCAGGATTCTCAGCCGAACTCTTCGTTCATTGCACCGTGGAAACCGGATTTCGCGGCTCTGAGAAACGCGGCAAAACGCACGGGGTTATATATTGATGCAGATGGAAATGGGTTTTATCGCGGGGACCCGGTCGACACCGATTATCATCCCGGCACCCATCACGTTTTTTCGGAAACCTACACGGAAGCCACATCCGTGAAGCTCGAGCAGGACGAGCTCGACGAGGGATACGTGGTCCTCTCGACGGCGGCCAGATATGGCGAACGCAATAATCTCGATGCAGCCGCCCTGCGCGGAGCTCGCCTCCTTTTCTCGGAACGGTCGGTCTTCATCAGGGGCGAAATCGGTGGCGATGTGATGGTTGTCACGCCAAAACACATCTTTCTCACGGGCTCGACAAACGATGAAGGCCCCTTCAACCTGTTTCTGGTTGCCGGTGAGGGAATCGCCCTTTCCGCAAGTGATCTCGAGGCCTATGTGTCAGAGAAAAAATCTTCGCAGAACTTTATCAACGCCGCTGTCAAATGGCACATCAGGGCCGTTCTGTTCAAGCCTGGCGCCGGCTGGTACGGTTCCTGGTCGCAGAGCGCCGCCAGCGGCGGGGAAGTGAGACCGGTCGGCATCCTGGGCGGACGGGTGTTTTCCGTGATGATCGAAGGCGCGTGCCTTGAAGGCAACATGAAACGCTGGATCGATCATGCCGTTCCGAACGGCGTCCAGGTCAAATGGGATCCGGGCCTGATCGAACGGATGCCGATGCAGCCGCTGAGCGCGAATCTCCTGAAACTCAAAACCGTCCGGCTGAACTGACGCCCGGGAGAAAGAATCCTTGGCATCGGCGGCTCGATGAGTTAATATGCGGCCAGTCATCATCCAGGTCTGAAACACGCAACGAAGGAACACACAGAAATGGATCTGGTCAAAAACCTCGAATTGACCCGTGCCCGCATCAGGGCTGCGGCGGAAAGCTGCGGGCGCAATCCCGGAGATGTAAAGCTTGTCGCCGTGACGAAGAGCGTCGGCATCGAAACGATTGCCTCGCTCTTCCAGGCCGGCCAGGATCTGATGGCTGAAAGCCGGCCGCAGGCCCTGCGCGATCGCGCCAACATGCTTGCGGGAAAGCCGATCAGATGGCATTTCATCGGCCCGCTCCAGGCGAATAAAGTGAAATATGTGTATCCGATCGCCGAAATGGTTCACTCGATCGATCGCGAGGATCTGATCGAAGAGTTCGGCATCTGGGCGCAGAAAACCGGCCGCAAGACCCCGTTCCTGCTCGAAGTTCATATTTCTCCGGAACCGACCAAGCAGGGGCTTGATCCGAAGCAGGTATTGAAGCTCATCGAACGCCTGCGCAACCGGCCGGATCTGGATATCCGCGGCCTGATGGGCATGGCGCCGTATGTTGAAGACGACGACAAGATCAGGTCTTCGTTTCAGCTGCTTTCGGGACTTCTCAAAGAAAGCCGGGCGCTTGAAGGGCCCGCCTACAAGGCCGTCGAGCTGTCGATGGGCATGTCGGATGATTATACGATCGCGATCGAGGAAGGGGCCACCATGGTTCGCATCGGCACGGCGCTTTTCGATGATATCGCAGATCCTTCGCAGGAAGAGGCATAAGAATGCTGCTGATCGGGTTGGTACTCTGGGCCCTGAGGCTGCTGCAGTTGGCGATTTTTCTGCGCGTGATGCTTATCTGGATCGCGCCTGACCCTTCCGCGGCACGAGCTTTCAGCCGGTTTACCGACCCGATGGACCGCCTGTTGAAGCCTTTTTCCGTGGCGGTTCCGATGGGCCCCGCCTATCTCGATCTGGGGCCGATGCTGGCACTGTTCCTGATCGAAGGTATTTCGAGAGTGCTGATCCACCTGGTTTAATCGAGAGACTGTCGGACCCTCTCGTCAAGCCCTTCCAGGGTCAGGTTGAACACCATGCTGAGCGCCTCGTCGAGAGGGCGTTTCCGGCCCAGATGGCCTAAAAGCTCACGGATCGCGGCGACGCCCTGGTCTTCGATCAGCTGGGCGACGGTCACGAGCGCCTGCGCATACAATCGCTCCGCCTGCTGACGCGTCGCATTCCGGGCGAACGGGCCGTCCATCTTTTCAAGCGGCGTCAGCATGGCTGCCGCGCCGGTTCCGAGAAGCTGGCGCGCGCGCTGCGGATCGAGCCCTTCCATCAGCTGGGCCAGACCTTCGTTCAGCCAGGTCGGGCATGCGCCGTCGGTCAGGAGAAAAATCAGGTGGTGGCAGTATTCGTGAAAAACCGCGCCGGCAAGCTGGTCGGGGCTGCTTGTGCCGGGCGGAACCGGAAGCCGGATCTTGCCGTCATAGACGCCGCCGGCCCATCCGGGAAGATCGCTGACGCGCCTGAAATCAGCGGGTGAATACACGATGACCTGCGCTCGCTGAGCCGGAAAATGGCCCAGAAGATCGCCTGATTTCTGATACGCGGTCTCGAACAGGTCGAGCAGGTCATGCGCCCATTCTCTCGGGAAAACGCCTTCGAATGTGAGGTTGAAATGCACGCTGCTGTCGCGCTCGAACGAGGATTCGACCTTTTCCTCGCGCTCGATACGGCGAAGCAGATTCGCTGCTTCCGGATACTTCGGATCCACTTCCAGCGACCGTGTGAGATCGTAGCGGGCTTCGGCGAAGTTGCCCTGTCGATAATGCAGGCGGCCGAGCTGGTAAAGCGCAAGGGAGTTGTTCGGGGTCCTCGAAAGCAGCTCTTCGAGCAGTTGTTGCGCTGACTCATCATCTTCGAGTTTCTGAAACGCGGTGGAAATGCGAAGAATCGTTTCGGCATCATGCGGACGGAGCGTGATGATTCCCCGAGCCTCTGCCGCTGCGCCATCGCTGTCACGCATGGTGATTCTGGCTGAAAGCAGGTTGAAGCGGATCTGCAGATCTTCAGGCTTCTGCTTCTTTGAGGCCTCGAAATGCCTGATTGCCTCGGCATACTTGTGCTCTTTCACGAGCAACACGCCGAGATTGTTGTGCGCACAGGCCAGGTTGGCCAGCGCCGTTTCGTCGAACGGGTTGACGCGGCAGGCTTCCTCGAAGGAGGTGAGCGCGGCTTCAAGATTGCCGCGTCTTGCCTGGCTGACCCCTTTCCGGTTTTCGACGCGCGCGTCATCCTCTGGTGCTGCCTGTACAGCCGGAAGCGCCACGACGAACTGCATCAGACCGGAGAGTGCGATTGCGCAGAAGGAGCGCCGAAAGGAAGTCATATTTTGATGTCGATCTTCAAACCCCGAACTCCGTCTGGAACCGGTTCTGATTTTTTTTCTTCCTCTTCGTCTGGCTTTGCTTCTTTCTTTCTGGGCTCGTTGTCCGGCTGGTTTTTTCTGCGCTTCGCGTCCTCATCCTCTTTGGTGATGGCGCGATGGTCGGCAGCCTGGGTGTTCTGAATGGTCTCGGTCTTCTGCTGATCCTTGTTCTGTTGCTGCGCGATCTGACCTGCCTGACCGGACTCCTGAGCCTTCTGATCCTCCCGGATGCGGCTGGCGTCGTTGTTCACCATCAGATTGGTCTTCATATCAATCGGTTTTAACGTCATACTACAAATATCCTTATCTGTACTATCGACGTCAAATCCTCAAAATCGAAGCTTCGATCTCCCAGGCCCTGGAGACCGTTTCCTCATGCTCGGATCTGCCCTTTTCCGGGACATCGTTCTGCCTCCAGGATGAGAATCGTGGCAGGATCTGCACGATCATCGCCAGGCCGACGGGCGTGATCAAATAATATCTTCTATCATATATAAATATTTGCCGGGCGAAATGCACGTGGCTCGCTGCTCGACGAGGCAGCTGCCCGACTCATACATGCCGCTCGTCGGCTGTGTCGGCTCGTCGTGCCGGAAGATGACCAGGCCCGGGATGGCGGCCGCGGAGCCGTGTTCCGCCTTGGACCATCGGGCAATGAGCTGGTTCAAGGCTGCAAGAGGGGTGTTCAGGGGTGTGGCATCGCAGGTGCTCACTGCATCGTGGTTTTGCGTGGACGCTTCCAGAGTTGTTCGTTCGTGGCGCATCGGGCGGAAAAAACAGATCAGCGAATATCCTGGATGATTAGGCAAAAATATGACAGCAATGGTCTACCCGATCCGTCGCTTCGCGGATATCTTCTTTCTAGGAACGACGTAAACGTCAGATCAGGAAGTTTCCGAAGGAGAAAAACCATGCAGTTCGAGTTTCAGAATCCGACACGTCTCGTCTTCGGCGCCGGCGGCCTCAAAAAGAGCGGCGCGTTCGACCGGGCCGTCTCCAGCCTGAAAGCAGCCGGCATCTCCGTGGTGGAATGCTCCGGCATCGAGCCCAATCCCCGGATTTCGTCGGTGATTCGCGGCATGCGGGCCGCCCGCCGATGACCGAATCCGACATCGTCGACGTGCTCCGCTCGGCCCTGTAAAGAAAAACGCTTCATCAGGAGAAAATATGAAACAACGAATGTTGGGAAAAAGTGGCCTGGAAGTTTCTGCTCTCGGCCTCGGCTGCATGGGAATGAGCTTTGGCTATGGCCCGGCGAAGGACAAGGCGGAGATGATCCTGCTTATCCGGGCAGCCGTGGAGCGTGGTGTGACCTTCTTTGATACGGCTGAGATTTACGGTCCTTTCACCAACGAGGAATTGGTGGGTGAAGCCCTGGCTCCGCTTCGGGACAAGGTGGTGATCGCCACCAAGTTTGGATTCAATATCGATCCTCAGACCGGGGAAAACCGGCAAGGCCTGAACAGCCGGCCAGAACACATCAGGCAGGTCGCCGAGGCATCGCTCAGGCGGCTCAGGACCGAGGTCATCGATCTCTTCTACCAGCATCGGGTCGATCCGGATGTTCCGATCGAAGATGTGGCCGGAGCGGTGAAGGAACTGATCCGGGAAGGAAAGGTGAGGCATTTCGGGCTTTCGGAAGCCGGAGTGCAGACTGTCCGTCGTGCCCACGCCGTTCAGCCTGTTGCAGCACTGCAAAGCGAGTATTCCTTGTGGTGGCGGGAGGTGGAACAGGAAATGCTCCCAACCCTCGAAGAGCTGGGAATCGGCCTCGTTCCATTCAGCCCGCTCGGGAAAGGGTTCCTCACCGGAAAGATCGATGAAACCACGACATTCGACAAGAACGATTTCCGCAATGTCGTTCCTCGTTTCACACCGGAAGCACGTAAAGCGAACCAGGCCATGGTCGATCTCCTCGCTGCCATTGCCAAACGCAAACATGCGACATCCGCTCAAATCGCCCTGACCCCGGTTGAGATCAAGGAAATCCTTTACCAGGCCGTTCCCTACGTGGGAATCGCCAAGGTTTTCGATTTCATCCACGCCACCAATGAAGTGCTGGAGAGCCGGGGAGTAAAACTGCCGCTGGAAGGCCAGGCATCGACCTCTCCGGAAACCAGATACGAAAAGGGGCTGGCCCTGCAGAAGTCGATTTTCGGAGACATGATCGACAAGATGTACAGAGAGTCACCGGAAGGCCAGATTCACATTCAGAAGCTCCTGTCTGCGAACTGCTTCGGTGATTACCTGACGAGAAAAGGACTCGATATCAAGACGCGGGAGCTGCTGACCTTCTCCATGCTTCTTTCTCTCGGAGGTTGCGAACCGCAGTTGAAAGGGCATATCCAAGGTAATGTGAACGTCGGAAACGACAAGAAGGTGCTGCTGAGCGCCGTAACGCAGCTTATTCCCTATGTCGGGTATCCAAGGGCGTTGAATGCCATCAGATGCCTGAATGAAACGATTCCTGAAGAGCAGAAGCCCGTTGGAGAATCGCGCTGATAACCAGACAAAATAAATACGTTGTGCTATACGGTGGCACGTTTGAAACGCCTGAAAGGCAATGGAGAAATGGAATGAAGACTTGTATTGCTTGTCTGACCGTCGCAATGGCCGTCATGATCTCCGGTTTGTCCCCTCTGTATGGGCAACCCGCATCGTCTCAGAAGAAACTGCTCGTGGTATATTTCTCGAAAACAGGGAACACGAAAAAACTGGCAATGGCCATTCAAAAGCAGACCGGCGCGGACATGGTCGAGATCGTTCCCGCCGTTCCCTATCCCGAGGATTACGACCAGACCGTCGATATCGCTAAGAAAGAGCAGAACGACAACGCCCGTCCGGCCGTGAAGACGAAGATCGATAACATGGCTTCCTACGATGTTGTTTTCCTGGGATACCCGAGCTGGTGGGGAACGATGCCGATGGCCGTGTTCACGTTTCTGGAAGCTCACGATCTTTCCGGCAAGACCGTCATTCCGTTCACGACTCACGAGGGCAGCGGCTTTGGACGGAGCGTATCGGATCTCCGGCGGTTGTGCCCGAAAACGACCATTCTGGAGGGGCTCGCCATTCGTGGCCGGGACGCGGATACCGCTGAAACCGAAGTGCCGGTCTGGCTTCAGGGGCTGAAATACTGAGAACTCTCGATCAGCAACCACGATTGCATGGGAGGGGCACCTTGGGACGAAGACTGCTGTTGGATCTCGTCATGCTCGTCCTGCTGTTGACCGTCTTCGCGCGACCGCTGACCGGCAGCGTGGTTCACGAAGCGGCGGGGATCGTCTTGATGGCTTTGTCCGCGGCCCACAGTCTATTGAATAGATATTGGTATTTATCTATGTTCAGGGGAAGATACGATCTCCTCCGCTCATTGGCCACCTGTGTCAATCTGGCTCTCGTCGTCGCGGTGCTGACAACCCTGATCACGGCGGTTCCGATTTCCCGATACGTTTTTGCGTATCTCGCCATCGACAACGACATGTGGGTTGCTCAGCTGCACATCACAGCGGCCACGTGGCTGTTCGTGCTCGCCTCGGTGCATCTGGGCTTCCATTGGGAAACGATGAAACGAGGTCTTTTGTTCCCGGTGGATGGAGCCGTGACGACCGGCGGACGCATTGGAAGGTGGGGCCTGCTCATCCTGGCCTGTTGCCTCGGTGCGCGGGCTTCTCTCAACAGAAACATCGGCTCCAAACTGATCATGTA
>CAZQYQ010000173.1:0-10119 GCA_964597625.1 uncultured bacterium | reverse complement strand
CGAAAAGACGGCTGTCCAGTTCATGGCAACGGAGTCAAGCATTGCATCCGCCGCTTCCCCGGCCAGTCCGGCGAGATCCCGTGCGCCGTCCGCATGAACGCAAACCAGGTCGGGAAGGCGGTTTCGCGCAAACACCGTATCGGCGCGTTTCAAACAGGGGATCTGGCGCGTCGTCACGAGGCCAGGAGCCACCGTTTCAGGTTCCGAGCCGGGAGCGATCGCCCGTAACTCATCCATGAGCGGTTGTTCCCAGTCGATCGCGCAGATGAAACCGATACGCGGCTCAGAGACCATATTTCTCGATTTTCGCACGTAATGTATTTCTTGTTATACCAAGATAATTCGCCGTCTGGACCTGGTTCGCCTTGAACATGTTCAAGGCCTGCCGGAGAAGCTCCTTTTCAACGGCATCCATAAGTCTGTCGTGCGCACAGCCGGCGATATTCTCGCGCAGGCACTGGGTCACGAAGTTGCGGATATGCTGCTCGACCGTTTCAACGGGAGCGTTTCCGCCGATCATGATGCCAGGCGGAGTCAAAACGGCAGGAGCGGGTTCCTGCGCCGCCACGGCCGGGCCCATGCTGATTCCTGGAGCCGAGGGCTGACTCACGGGTGAGGGCGGCATGGCGGGAATCTGGGCGGCCTGCGGCGCCAGCTGTTTGACGCCACCCTGCCGGACTTCGATCGGAAGGTGCTCGGCAAGGATCACCTGGTCGCGGCTCAATGTATAGGACTGCTCAATTGCGTTTTTCAACTCGCGAACGTTTCCGGGCCATGTATGCGCGGTGAGAACCGCCAGCGCCTCATCGGAAATGCTTTTCGGAACGCCCTTTCGCTGCGCGGCCAGCTGGGAGCAGAAGTAACTGGCGAGCAGCGGAATATCCTCGGGCCTGTTGCGAAGAGGCGGCAGATGAATCTCGATGACTTTGATCCGGTGGTAGAGGTCTTCCCGGAATTTGGATTCCTGAATGGCTTTGCGCAGTTCCTTGTTGGTCGCGGCGATGATGCGAACGTCAACCTTGATCCGCTTGTTGCCGCCGACACGCACGATCTGGCGTTCCTCAAGCACGCGAAGAAGCTGAGCCTGCATCTCCAGACTCATGTCGCCGATCTCGTCGAGAAATAGCGTGCCGCCCTGCGCCTGCTCGAAGACACCTGGTCTTGACGAGTTCGCCCCGGTAAAAGCCCCCTTTTCATAGCCGAAAAGTTCAGATTCCATGAGGCTTTCCGTGATCGCGGTGCAGTTGATCGCCCAGAACGGTTTTGAAGCGCGGTTCGAATTATAATGAATCGCCTGGGCGACGAGCTCTTTTCCCGAGCCGGAGTCACCTGTTATGAGGACGGTGACGTCTTCCGCCGAAACCTTTCCGATCAGCTTGTAGACTTCCTGCATCGGCGCGCTGTTTCCCTTGAGACCGCCGGTCTTGTCGGAGGTCGTTTCAGGAAGTGTCGCAGCCTTGACGGTTCTTGCGTTGAGCCCTCTTCCGATGAGAAGCAGGCACTCATCGATATTGAACGGCTTGCTGAGAAAATCGTATGCGCCGAGTTTCATCGCGGAAACGGTCGTTTCCATGTCGGTATAGGCGGTCATGACAATGACCTGGGCATCCGGATAGGACTCGCGAATCTTTTTGAGAACCTGGAGCCCGTCCATCTCCGGCATGCGGATATCGAGAAGCGTCAGATCGGGATGCACGGACTCGAAAATGGCAAGTCCCTTCGCCCCGGTCTCGGCCAGGAACACATCGTATCCGGCCTTTTTCAGCGCCTTCTCGAACGCCCATCGAACGCTGTGTTCGTCATCCACGACGAGAATTTTCGAGGACATCGTCATACCTCTTGCTCCTCATGCAGGTGCGGCATCTGTTCGCCGGCCTCATCCTCTTCTTCGACGATCCTGTGGTGATTGCGCCGGCCCGATGATGAATCGAGAGGGTCCAGGAATCTGTCGCCATGCAGAATCAAAACCCTGCAGCCTGGATTGATGCGCCGCATCGCATCCGAGACGGCCTCGCGGATCTCCTCGTGCGAGTATCGAAGCGACACATGAAACAACATCAGCGTGCCGACACGCGCATCTTTCGCGATCTGCAGAACATCGTTGAGCACGGAATGCTGCTGAAAATTGCGTTCGTCATCGTCGAGCTTCAGATACGTGCATTCATGGCACAGGAACAGACTTTCACGGACATTCTCGGGGTTGATGGGCCGGGAGTCGCCGCCATAGGTGAAAATGATCTGTTCGACATTTTCCGCAACCGCCTCTTTCCCGAGGCGTAAAATCGATGCGTTGATTTCATTCTGGGGAAGTCCGATAAACTCGGGTTTCAACCGCCTCCGCATTTCTACGATGTTGAAACCGAGGCTGAGCTGTTTATGGGAATGCTGCGTCCGGAATGTCCTGATGAACGTTTTGCCGTGGCCATCCTCGAAATCGATTCGCTCGTCAGCCTCGATCGGCTTCCAGACCAGGTCAAAAGAAAGCTCGTGCTGCGTCTGCGCCAGATACTGCCGGACAATCTCTATCAGTGCATTATTTTTCGGATAATAGATCTCGAGCATTGCCGTCTGATCGCCGGCGCCGAGATTCCTGATATTGATCAGGTTGATGAGTCCGGCGATATGGTCGGCATGGCCGTGTGACAGGAAGATCTTGCGTATCCCGAATACCCTGTTCAAAAGCGCGGTTGCAATGCCTTCCCCGGCATCGAAAAGAACATTGAATCGGCGATGGTACAGCCATGTCGAAAACAACGCGCGTGAAAATCCACGAAGCTGGTCCTGAAGGGGGAAAGCCGGTTTCGACATCTGGTCAAAGTTCCTTGAATGCTGCTGGATTCTTCACTTTCGAAAGTGCGACGTCATATGCGATCCGTCCCTGCTGATACAGCGTCTTCAGACTCCGGTCCATGGAGATCATCCCGAATTCGCTTCCCGTCTGGATGAATGTATCAATCTGGGGAACCTTGTTTTCCCGGATGAGCCGGCGAACGGCCGGAGTGGCGATCAGAAGCTCGTAAGAAAGCACCCGTCCCGACTTGTCAACCGTGGGAAGCAGCTGCTGCGAAATGATTCCCTGGAGGGAGTTCGCAAGCTGAATGCGGATCTGGTCATGCTGAAACGGCGGGAAGACATCGACGATCCGGTCGATCGTCTGCTGAGCATCGCTGGTATGCAGGGTCGCGATGACGAGATGGCCCGTTTCGGCAGCGGTTATAGCAGTCGATATTGTTTCAAGATCGCGCATTTCCCCGATGCCGATGATATCGGGATCCTGACGGAGAATATGGCGCAGCGCGTTGCCGAACGACCTGGTATCGCTGTGGATCTCTCTCTGCAGGACGATGGATTTTTTATGGCGATGAATATATTCGATCGGGTCCTCGATCGTGATGATGCGGCACCGCCGTTCGCGATTGATCTGGTCGAGAACGGAATTGAACGTCGTGGTTTTGCCGACGCCGGTGGGGCCGGTGATGAGAAGCAGTCCGTTCGGGCGTCTCGTCAATTCGACCGCGGCATCCGACAGGCCCAGTTCCTGGAGCGTCTTGATCTGGGGCGTTACAATACGCAGAGAGGCTTCGATGTAGCCTCTTTCACGGAATACGTTGACGCGGAACCGTCCGATTCCGGGGATGTCCAGGGAAAAGTCCAGCTCCCACTCCTGCTCGAACTTGTTGATCTGTTCATCGTTCAAAATCGAGAACACAAGGGATTTGCAGGTATCCGCGTCGAGGTTGTCGAACGGGAGCGTGACGATCTCGCCGTAGATGCGGGCAGCAGGGGGCAGCCCAACCGACAGGTGAAGATCAGATGCCTCTTTTTCCAGGCAGAGCCGTAAAAGGCCTTGCAGCGAGGTCGATCCGATCATGGGGTTCTCCTGTGGCAATGAGTGGTTTTCCCGGTTTTTCCAAACCTAGGACATTCAGTTTACCACGAAACAGACAGCGAACGCCATGTACAAAGCCGGCGACCGGTATGAACCGTTATTTCGATTTCACCGTATTTTGCGTCTTGACGGTCGCTGAATAGTATTCCGATGTGAACTGTTTTTTCTCAACACGCGCATTGAGAAGCTGCTGAAGCTCTTTTGCCACGTCATCGCAGGCTTTGCCGAAACCTTCCAGATGCATTTCGACCTGGCCGTCGGGTTTGATCGTGACGGTGATTTCTTCTTTTTTCGTCATTTTCTGAACCATCCTTTCGATACATTGCGAAGCCACATCATCAGATGTTCCACCGACCCGATGCTGAGGGTCTTGTTCTGGAGTTCGGCATACTTGCGGTTGTTCGGCATCAGCCGGACCGCGTGCTCGATCGATTCCCGGGCTTCGCCGACGCAGCCGAGGTCGAACTGAAGTTTTGCAAGTTCATACCAGACTTCCGCAAGGTCGCCGCGCTCTGAAAGCACTTTTTTGTACATCACGAGCGCCTTTTCCGCGACCGGCGTCATCACATATGCCTGCGCAATTTTGAGCGTGATCAGCCAGTCGGATTCCCGGCCCGATTCCATGGCTTTCATCATGCAGAACTCCGCGTTTCCGGAACCGGCAATCGCAAGAATCTCCCCTCGCGCAACCCAGGTAAACCAGCCGTGCCGGTCGCTTCTCATCGCCCCATCGGAAAAGCCGATCGCCTCCTGGAGCCGACCCAGCCGGGCAAGAGCCAGCGCCCGGGCAGACTGGATATCCGGATTTTTCGGAAACAGCTTCTGCGCTTTCGTAGCCCAGGTGAGCGTCTCGGGGTTTTCATTCAGATCGAGCAGGCACCGCAGCTGCCCGGCCCACGCTTCTTCGATATTAGGATCTATACTAAGGCTTTTCGAATAAAATCTGAGTGCCTTCTCGTAATCGAGAGCCCGGTATGCGTCTTCCGCCAGTTTCAGCACCTGCCGGGCATCCGTCATGTCGATTCCGGGAACCGCGTCCGCCCCGTCGCCGGCATCGGGCGCGCCGGCCCCTGGTTCACGCGGTTCATCGAACTCAAGCCATTTGAAACGACTCACGATCTGAAGCCTTTCGGGTTGATCACTTCCAGCGGCGCACCGTCAAACGGATACTCTGGTCCTCTTCAACTTTTTCCTGGACGAGGGTATACCCTTTTTTCTTCAGCTCCGTGTTCAGTTTCTGATAGGCATACTGCTGCGCAACCCGGTTGATCAGGTCACGTCCCAGGGCTTCGAGTTCGGCATCGGTCTTTCCTTTACCCTCCACGCGCATGCTGCAACCGCCCCTGCCGTCCTTCGCGAAGGTGACCTTGAAGCCATTGCCTTCGAGCGGGAGGACATCCCCCTCGTCGACCGTCGTCGCGAGGGCATGCGAGTTCGGAACCTCCACATCGACACCGCCCACTTCATCAACGGAGTTCGAATGCCGCTGGCCATCCAGGAGCAGTCCGACGGCTTTCAGACCGAGCGCAGCTCCGGCGACCGCTACCGCCGCAGCGAAAACAGGACCTCCGGCCATCGCCGGAACCATCAACACGACTGCCGACATTGTTTCCTCCCTCACCCGATCTCGAGGGCACGATGCGTGCCCGGGGCCACCGCGCCGACGCGGCTGATCGAAGCCGAACGGGCACGCTCCGATGCCCATCGCCTCAGTTCATCGATCTCTTCACGCATGGTTTTCGACAGAGGATATGTTTCCGATATCGCCGCCAATATGCAATTGGTATCAAGCTCACAGCCCTCGTGAAACGCTTCATATATAGCTGAAGAAATAGCCTCTTCGATTTCCGAGCCGGAAAATCCGTCGGCCTTCTGAGCAAGCAATTTCAGATCGAACGCGCCGGGATCCCGCTTTTTCTTTTTCAGATGAATCGCAAAAATGGCTTCGCGTTCTTCCGCCTGCGGCAGATCGACGAAGAAGATATCATCGAAACGCCCCTTCCGAAACAGTTCCGGCGGCAGATCCCTGATGCGGTTCGATGTCGCAATGACAAAAACAGGCGATGTCTTTTCCTGGAGCCAGGTGATGAATGTTCCGAAAACGCGGCTGGTGACGCCGCTGTCGGTGGCGCCCGAAGACTGGACACCTGAAAACGCCTTTTCAATCTCGTCGATCCACAGAATGGCCGGAGCGACGGATTCTGCCGTGCGGATGGCACGACGCACATTCTCCTCGCTCGATCCGACGAGTCCTGAAAAGATCCGTCCCATGTCCAGGCGCAGCAGAGGCACATTCCAGAGACTGCTGACGGCCTTGGCAACGAGGCTTTTGCCGCAGCCCTGGACGCCCAGAAGCAGAATGCCTTTCGGAGGCGTGCACCCGAACTCGCGGGCACGCTCGGTGAATGCCTCAGATCTTTTCTGGAGCCAGTTTTTGAGGTTTTCGAGCCCGCCGACGTTTCCGAACGCCGTCGTCGCCGAATAATACTCCAGAATGCCGCTTTTCCTGATGATCTGTTCTTTTTCCTGCAGAATCGCGCTCAGATCACCCGCATCAAGCTTCAGCCGCGAGATCAGCGTTTTGGAAAGCACATTCTCGATTTCTCGGAGCGTCAACCCCGAACAGGCTTTGATGAGCTTTTCACGGTCGCCGGTGCCAAGATCGATGCGGACCCGCGGATTTCCCTTGACAAGATCGATCATCTCATCGAGCTTCTGGTTCACCTCCTCAGCGGTCGGATACCCGAACTCGATGACCGTGATTTCCTTTTCAAGCTCGCACGGAATCGAAAGCGTCGGGGAAACGAAAAACAGCGTGCGCGGGCTGTCCCGCAGAAACGCCGCCAGTTCCCTGACACGGCGCCGGATAATCGAATCGTCGAGATAGACGTGAAAATCCTTGAAAATGAAAAAGGCATTTTCCAGATTTTCCATGACCGAATCGAGCGCAGCCATCGGATCGCGGGTCATTTCGGAAACTTTTTTCCTGGATTGAAGGTCCGTGCCGGTCGGAAGCAGCCCGCGCGTGCTCGACCAGCTGTAACAGGCCTTGTTCTGCGAGCGAGAAAGTTTGATGAGAAGAGACTCGACGCGCTCTTCCTCGTGCGTCACCAGGTAGATGATCGGATACTTCGCACGGATAAGGACGTCAAGCTCATGAAACATGGCCTGTCCGGCACCCGCAGGAGGCGCATTTTTCGGCGCTTGCGCCGGAGCGTCAGCCGCGCTCACGGGTGAACCGGCCGTTTTCAAGGGGCCCGGTGACGAAGCCTGTCTGCCTGGTATGTCTGCCATCGATTCTCCTCTTGGCGCGATCGTGCGCCGCTTTCATTCTAACAACCGAAGGTATCGATGTCAAAAGGGTTTGCTGTTGTGGCACGCCTGCGAGTATGCTAAACTTCCAGAAGTTTCCTTATCGTATCGACCTGTCCCGGGAGGCACAAGATGGACAATTCATCGGTTTTCAAGATCGCGGACCGGCGTGCGTCACACTCCGAAGAACCGGAAGAGAAAAAGCCTGCCCAACCCCCCACCGGGAAGCAGGAAACGGCTCCGGCCGGCTTGCCGCCACAACCTCCGAAAACGTCCAACCAGGCCCCGGCAGACACCATGCCCGCCGCCAGACCTCCGGCTGCCGGAGGGTCGCAGGAACCCACCGATGAGGCAGACATCCCGGCGGATATGCCTCCCGATGACGAAGAACCATCAGAGCCGCAGACCCCTCCTCGTCGCGCCGGCCAGCCACGCGCGCCGCACGGCGGGACGCGCGGCCCATCTCTGGTTTCGATGCACATTGTTGAAACCGCCGGGTTCATGATGGAAATTCTTCTGCAGAAGTCGTTCATCACCATGGGACTGATTCCCAACCCCGATACAGGCCGCCGGGAACGCGATCTCGGACAGACCCGCATCGCCATCGATCTGATGACCGCCACGGCGGAACAGATGCGCGGCAGATGGGGAATGCCGGGTGTCGAGCAGGATATCGAGGCACAGCTGACCAGCCTGCGGCTTCAGTATGCGCGAATGGCTCCGGCCGAACCCGACAAAGCGTGACATGATATATCTTCACGTATAGCTGTTATCGCCTTTTGAGGAGAAGAACACGGCATGAGTTCCAAATCGAATCTCCAGTCCAGGGTTGAAGAAATGCTGTTGAAATACATCAACAGGTTTCTCCGGTATGCGAAGTTTTCACATCTCCCCCAGGATCGCAAGGATATTCTGACGGGCACGTTCCTCTATCTTGCAGAAGAACAGGACCTGGTGCCGGATGACGTTCCCAATATCGGCTATCTGGACGATCTGATCGTTTTCGTGACTGCTGCAGATTCGTTCGTCGAGAGTCAGAGCGGCCAGGGAATTCCCGGCGTCATAGCGCCCACCGAACTTGCAGAGGATCGTGAGTTCGTCACAAAGCACGAGGGTCTCCTCTACGGAGCACACAAACCCTCTATAGATGCCCTGCGCAAGAGGGGGAGCAAGGAATCCGTAGACCTTTCCGCGCTGTGTGCGCGAATAAAGGAAAAATACGCCAATCTGGGGAGGATGGAATCATGATCGATCGTTCCCGTTTTATCGGTTTTTGCATCGCGGCGGCGCTTGCCCTGATTACGCCGGCGTTTTCCGCGCAGCCCGGGGAACTCCCGGGTAACACGGTTTTCACGGCAGTCAGACAGATCGTGGACAAGCCGGAAACATTCAAGGATTCATTCGTTTCACTCAAGGCAACCTTCATGGGCTGGAAATCGGATCAGGATATCGGCGCCCCTCCCGTGACCCGCTCCGACTGGATTATCCGCGGTGATGACGGCGCATGCATGTATTGCACCGGCGGCATGCCCGATGAGATGCGTCCAGAAGATCCGTCAGCGAGGGGACGCCGCATCTCGATTCTCGGCCAGGTCCATCTTGACAGGAATGGCCGTGCGTTCGTCAAAGTGACAGAGGCCGCCCCTCTTATCGACGAGCCCGAACAGATGATGGCGGTTTCCCAGCTTCTATTCGACCCGGTCGGTATGAAAGGCCGCACCATCGGACTTCTCGGAGTTCTCGCCAAAGGGTATGACCAGCGCGGCAGAAGATTTTATCTGCTCGCGGATCCGACCGGCGCGATCACCCTCGACCGCCTTCCGAAGCTGTATCCCAAGGGGACCATCCTCCAGATCAAGGGCGTCGTCGAACATGATGAAAACGGACTTCCGCTGCTGACCAATGTCGAGATCGTTTCAGCCAAGCTCTGACGAAGCTGTATCGTTCTTCCGCGTATCCAAAAGCCCCGCCTGATGAGGCGGGGCTTTTCTTTTCTCAGACGGGTTCAGGGAATTGCAAATTCGGTAGGAATATCAGCCTCAAGCGTCTCTCCCACCAGCCACCGGTTGAATTCCGCAATCGCCCGGGTGGACTGTTGCCATCTCCGAAGGCGCCGCCAAGGTGTCCGATGCCTCCGTCATTACGGCCTCTCTCACCTGGACGGCCAATCTCTCCAGCCTCTCGGCGGCAATGAACATCATATCATATACAATATTTTCATCGACGACCAGGTTGCAGCGAACGCGCTCGGCGCCGACGTCTTCGAATTCAACACCGTCGGCTGCCTGGTCGGCCTCGAAATCCCCTTCGGTCAGCCGGCGATCAAGAACGATATCTTCGCCTATACGGAAAGCGGCAGCGCTTGGTATCGGGGCGTACGGGAACCTGCCGCGACCAAAGTATGGGGGAAATTGTCCGATTGCCATTCACGAATCTCCGCCCCCGGCCGATATAGTGGGGAATTAATCTCAAGGGGATGAAAGTGAGATTTCGACCGGTTGCCATGTTTGCCCTGCTCTTCGGAGTGACCTTGCTGCTCTATGGATGCGGCTCGGATGCGGGCGAGAGCATCTCGGCCAACTGGACCGGGTTTCAGTCCCCCGTATCCACGGGCCTGGCCGCGGTTGAGTTCATTCCCCAGGTCAGCTCCCCGGGGCCGGGGCAAAAAATCCAGTTGTCCTTCCTGATCAGGACGCCAAGTCCCTCATCCAGTTCCACGACAAAAAAAGTGGTCACGCTGTCATCGGCGCTCAGGGCTCTTATCGAGCCGTATAAGGAGTCGACCACGTATTCCCGGATCCTGGCCGCCACCACGGTTTCCTCCAACGCCGTTTTCCCGGTCGACGACAAGGGAATGGTGACGTGCTCCTATACGGCCCCCCAGGCCGAGGGGGTCGATCTGCTGACCATATCCGGGG
>CAZQYQ010000172.1:0-10183 GCA_964597625.1 uncultured bacterium | reverse complement strand
ATGTCCTGAGCCCCAACCGGCTGGCGGATTTTCTTGCCGAACATGCCACTCCCCAGGATGATGGCAATTGCCTGCAAAACCGGACAGTGGAGTTCAAAGACTGGGATCTGATTCTGAATACGACCATTCTTGGCAAGCTGCAGCTTTCCCCTTCCGCCGAGATTCGCAACTTGGCAGCGAAAACATACTGAGGGAGAAGGCGTATGTCATCGCTGCGAATCAGAATTCTGGTGTCTTTCATTGTGGCGATGTTCCTTCTCGAGGTCAGCCTGGGCCTCTGGCATTACAGATACATAAGCTGGCAGATGGAAACCCGTTTTGAGCAGGCATCTCATATGTTCGCGGAACAGATCGCTCAACAGGCGATTCCCTTCGTTTTCTCGGAAGACGTTGATCAGCTGCAGGCTTTGGCAACACAGTCCTCGAACATTCCTTCGCTGCAGTTCATCAGCTTTCGTAACCAGGTCGGAGCGACGATTCTTTCTTCCGTCATGCCGACGGCTTCTCGCCCGGACCCCGCAATGGTTCCGCTTTTTCAGCAGAGTGTGGCGACCTCTTCCACCATCACGCGCATGCCGGACGGTCTTGTCGTGCAGGAACCGGTATTCCTGACGAGTTTCGCGCCGAGCTACGCGGAGGCTTCCTCGACCCGGTTTATCGGAAACGTGATCCTGGGCTTTTCCCGGGGCGAGGTCGAGCAGCAGCTTCTTGCGACGAAACGCATCATCGCTATGTCGGGAGTTTTTTTCGCGTTCATGGCCCTGCTGGTGACCGTTTTGCTTGAGCGCTGGGTAACCACGCCTCTGATCCATCTCATCGATAAAATTCGTGATATTGCCAAGGGAGACCTGTCGATCAGGGTTGATGTTCCGGGGACGACGGGGGAGATCACCATTTTGTGCCAGTCGGTCAACCAGATGGCTGACGCGCTCGAGGAGCATACGGCAAATCTCGAACAGCGGGTTCACGACCGCACCATCCAGCTCGAATCGACAAACCATGAGCTTGAATCGTTCGCCTACTCGGTTTCTCACGATCTGCGGGCGCCGTTGCGCGGCATTGACGGATGGAGCCTTGCTCTTCTCGAGGATTACAATGAAAAACTTGATGAGCAGGGGCGGGAGTATCTGAAGCGTGTCAGAAGCGAAACCCAGCGGATGGGCCAGCTGATAGACGAGCTGCTGCAGCTGTCACGGGTGAACCGGTCTTCGTTTCAGCCACAGGAAGTGAACCTGACGGAGGTTGCTCAGAAAATCACCGGGCGATTACGCGAAAATTATCCTGACAGGAAGCTGGATTTCCAGATTCAGAAAGAGATGATGGCAACAGGGGATCCGGTGCTTCTGGAAATAGCACTTAACAATCTGCTCGATAATGCGGTAAAATTTACATCTACACGTGCGGAAGCTCATATCGAGTTTGGCCAGATCATGATCGACGGGAAATCCGCTTTCCTGATCCGGGACAACGGAGTCGGATTTGACATGGCATATTATAAAAAGCTGTTCGGAGCTTTTCAGCGCCTGCACAAGACGTCTGAATTCCCCGGCACGGGAATTGGTCTCGCTACGGTTGCCAGAATAATTCATCGCCATGGGGGACGCATCTGGGCCTCATCAGAACTGGATAAAGGTGCATCTTTCCAATTTACACTCGAAGGAAATGCATGAATAATAAAACAATTCTGCTCGTCGAAGACAATCCGAATGATATTGGCCTGACCCGGCGTGCGTTCGAAAAATGCCGGATTTACAATGATCTGATAGTCAAGGAAGACGGCAAAGAGGCCCTCGATTATCTGTATGGAGTCGATGGCAAGCCCGGTGCGGCCGATAACGGCCTGCCGATGCTGGTTATGCTTGATCTGAAGCTTCCCCGGATCGACGGGCTGGAAATTCTCCGGAAGATCCGCGGAGATGTGCGGACCCACCGGATGCCCGTCGTCATTCTGACGTCGTCGAAGGAAGAAGAGGATGTGGCGGCCAGTTACGACCTGGGCGCCAACAGTTATATCCGCAAGCCGGTGGATTTCCAGCAGTTTGCCCAGGCGGTTCAGAACCTGGGTCTCTATTGGCTGGTACTGAATGAACCGCCGCCAAAAGTGAAATAAAAGTGGGCATTCTGCATTGCCTGCAAATCGAGGATTCGGAAAGCGATGCCTCGCTGATCCGTCGTCTTCTGGTAAAAGACGGATTCGAGGTTCAAAGTGAGCGGGTTGAAACAGCCGCGGCTCTCAGAGATGCCCTCGCGCGTCAGCCGTGGGATATCATCATTGCCGATTATCAACTGCCTGATTTTGATGCCCCGGCCGCGCTCGCCATCCTGAAAGAATCGGGGCTTGATATTCCCTTCATCGTCGCTTCCGGCATCATGGGCGAAGATATCGCCGTCCAGATGATGAAGGAAGGGGCGGCGGATTATCTCACGAAAGGCCGGCTCTCCCGGCTTGCCCCGGCCGTCGAGCGTGAACTGCGTGAGGCTGACGTCAGGCGCGAACGCCGCAAGGCCGTTGTCGCACTGGCCGATGAAAAGGAACGCCTGCTCGTCACGCTGCGCAGTATCGGTGAAGGGGTCATCACCACGGATATGCGAGGGTGCGTCACCCTGGTGAACCCCGTCGCGGAGAGTCTGATCGGCTGCTCGGCAGCGCAGGCGGAACATCGTCCCCTGCCGGAGATTTTCAAGCTCCTGATTCCGGATACGGACCTGCCCTGCGCGAATCCGGTAAGCCTGGTGCTTGATTCCGGCGAAAGCCATGAGTCGAGCCAGCCGTGCCTGCTGGCGGACGTTCAGGGGCGCGAACGGCCGATATCCTACAGTGCCTCGCCCATCCGGGATGCGGAAAAACGGATTATCGGCGTCGTCCTGGTGTTCCGCGACATGACGCGCGAACAGAAAATTCACGAGATTCTGCAGAATGCCGACAAGCTCCAGTCTATTGGCGTGCTTGCCGGTGGCATCGCTCATGATTTCAACAACCTTCTCAGTGGTATATTCTGTAATATAGAAGTCGCCCGGGTCAGTCTCCGACAAGGAGAGACTGACAAAGCCGCCGCCCGGCTCGGATCGGCGCTCGACGTCTTTTCACGGGCGAAGGATCTGACGCGTCAGCTTCTGACATTCGCCCGGGGCGGAAAACCGGTACAGAAAACGATGTCCATCGAACCGATTCTGCGCCGATCACCGACGTTCATGCTCAGCGGCTCGAATGTGTCCTGCGAGCTGCATCTGCAGCCTGACCTGTGGCTCTGCTATATCGATGAAAACCAGATTGCCCAGGTTGTCGACAATATCGTTCTCAACGCACGGCAGGCCATGCCTCAGGGGGGACGGATCACGATCATGGCGGAAAATCTGCCGGCCGGGTCGACGGGGCTTCTCGCCGGCGATATGGTGCGTGTTTCCATTCGCGATACGGGCCCGGGAATCGATCCGAAGCTGCGGTCCCGCATTTTCGACCCGTTCTTCACGACCAAGATGGCCGGAAACGGGCTGGGCCTTTCCATGGTGTATTCGATCATGAAGCGTCATGGCGGCCTTGTCGACCTGGAGTCGAAGATGGGTGTCGGGTCTGCATTTTTCCTGTATCTCCCGCGTGCGAAAGAGGACCAGAAAGCCGTCATCAAAACCGTGGCGGCCGGTTCGGGCCTGGTGACACCGAGGGGAGAAGGCAGGGTTCTTGTCATGGATGATGAGCAATTCATCCGGAGTATCTGGAGTGAGCTTCTCGGAGGGTGTGGTTTCAGCGTCACCTGCGCAAGCGACGGCGATGAGGCGATCGAGATTTTCCGGGCCGCCCGCGATGAAAACAAACCATTTGTCTTGGTTCTTCTCGATCTGACGATTCCTGGCGGGAAGGGGGGGTGCGAGACAATTGCCGAGTTGCGCAACATTGATCCTGAAATCTGCGCCGTTGCCGCAAGCGGGTATTCTCATGACCCGGTCATGTCGCATCCGGCTGAATACGGCTTCTCCGCCTGCCTGGTCAAGCCGTTCAAGCTCGAAGAAGTATTTGAGGCGATTCGTGCCTGCCCCGGCCTCAAAAAAATCGCTGACTGAAAGCGTTTTTTTCCCCGCGACCAACAGCATTCTTCGTGAAAGGTGTGTTTGCGCCGATATTTCACTCATAGGTGTTTCAGATATGAGGAGCGCAAACGGTGTCCGATCTGCTGGAGCAGTATCTGGCGTATTTGTCCGTGGAGAAAGGCCTCAGGCCGAAATCTCTCGAGGCATATACCCGGGATCTGCTTGACTACCTGAATTTTCTTCAGGAAAAAGGTCGCCGCCCCGATGAAGCGGGCGCGGACGGTCCGCTTGCGCTGTTCATGGTCCACCTGCATGACAGAGGCCTGTCACCGCGTTCCGTGGCCCGCAAGGCATCGACGCTTCGCGGCTTCTATCGCTTCCTGCGCCGTGAGAACAAAGTGGTCGTCGATCCGACGCGCATCATCGAGCCTCCACGTATCGGAAGGCCGCTTCCGAAAGTGCTCAGTATCGCCGAGGTCGAGGCGCTGATCGCTGCTCCGGCGCTCGATAATCCCTTCGGACTGCGTGATCGTGCGATCCTTGAAATTTTATACGCGACCGGCATTCGTGAATCCGAGCTCATTGCGCTCGAGCTTGGCAGCATCAACCGCGAAGGCCGCTTTGTGCATGTGATCGGAAAAGGCGGCCGCGAGCGGATCGTGCCGGTCGGAACCTTCGCCCTGCAGGCGGTTGATGAGTATCTGCGCGATGGCCGTCACAAGCTGATCGGCGGAAACATCGTCGAACGGACCCTTTTTTTAAACCCCTTCGGCAAGCCGCTTTCCAGGATGGGGCTCTGGAAAATCGTGCGCAAATACGCCGTGGCAGCCGGCATTGCAAGACAGGTTTCCCCGCACGTCCTGCGCCACTCCTGTGCGACACACATGCTCGAAGGCGGGGCGAGCATCATCGCGGTGCAGGAGATGCTGGGCCACGTCGATGTCTCGACGACCCAGATCTATACGCACCTCACCGGCCAGGATTTGAAGCGCATCCATGGCCAGGCTCATCCCAGAGGCCGGTGAACAGATGAAGAGATCGTGGATGTCTGCTGCCCAGGCTGCTCTCTTTCTGTGCTTCCTTCTCACGGCAGCCGGCGCCTGGTCCGATCTGGGAATAGCGAATCCCCCGCGTGCGTCATCGATTCCCGCCCCTGTTGCCGTTTTTGCTTCGGGGCCCGTGTCGCTCACGCTCCCTGGAACGGAAACGGCTTCTTCCGGAAGAGTGTTGGATGCCGTCTATTCCATCCATTCAGCCGTACAAAACACTCTTTGTAATATAATACACGTTATATCTGAATCCGGTGCCGCGAGCCCGTCTGTTTCCGTTGTCAAGGCGATCGAGAGCGGTTCTCCCGCCTCTTCCGGCGTGACGGTTCCGGACGTTCGTGTTGCGGCTGCTCCCGATCTTTCAGCGTCGGCAACCTCGCCCGTTTTGCCGGTGGATATCGCATCGGCCCCTGTTGTCCGGATCGATCCGGCTCTCGAAGCCGATTCGATCCGGCTGCTGCAGGCCATGCAGGCGGCCCGCGCGAGTGAGTCGGCCGATACCGGTATGACGGCGGCCCCTCTGGCGGACCTCCCCTCACCGGTGGCAGTGGCGGCCGCCACAGCAGCCCTTCCGGCCAATTCCATCGCAAGCGCGGCTGTATCTGGTTGTGGCGCCGGCTCCGTAAAACAGATTCTGGCTGCAGGGAATATCGAGAAGATCAATACCGCCCGGCATGCGGGAGCCTGGAAGTCGCCGAAAGCAGCCCGGGCATACTTCTCGACGCGGTTCCCGGTGCTCGATCCGCATGTGTTCCGCCCTGCGAGCTCGACGGGACAGATACAACTGCCGCCGCATCATCCCAGACTGCCGCTTACGAGCCCGTCCACACCGAAGATTCCTGCCGCATCAGACCCGGTTCTGGTGCCTTTTTCAACCTCGGCAAAACCCGCTCCGGCAGCTCCGCCGACGCCGGGCGAAATCGCCGTTGCGCTTCAGAGCCAGCCCGGACTGGCCGCGCTTCCGCCGTCGCCGTTTCCCGCCGCTCTTTCGGATGCCTCCGATGATGCGGAAGAACGGAAGATGAACATCTCGGGCACAAAGACGTTCGAGGTGAAGAAGGCTGACGTGAAGGGCGATATCGGCCACTTCTCGACCGAGAATTTCGACTCGATACCCGGGTTTCATATCGATCAGAGCATGCATCTGGAGATCGACGGCAGCATCAGCCGAAACGCGAAAGTGAACGCGGTTCTCGATGACAAGGAAGACGAAGACCGCCGGTTCACGATCAACCTCGACGGCCCGGTCTGGGATCTCACGATGGGCGACTTCCCGCTCGGCCTCGCCGATACCGAGTTCCAGCTGTTTCGCAAGGAAGTGCGCGGCGTCATGGCGCAGGGCGGGGTAACGAAGAATCTGCAGGCGATGTTCCTCTACTCGCAGTCCAAGGGCCGCGCGCGGCGCGAACAGTTCCGCGGGGCCGGCCAGCAGCAGGAGTTCCGTCTGATCGCCATGCCGGTCGTGCAGAACTCGGAAAAAGTGACGATCGACGGCCGCCTTGTCACCCGGGGGAGCGATTATCTGATCGATTATGAGGACGGCGTGGTCAAATTCCTGCCGCACATGCTTCCGATCGAAGTGACGAGCTGGATCGTCATCGAGTATGAAGTCAGCGACAGCAAGATGGCGTTCAAACGGAACCTGTTCGGAACCCGCCTGCTTTCGCAGCATGGAGAGGGGCGCCGTATCGGACTGACCTGGCTGCGTGAGCTTGACAGCGATACGCCGAAATCGGAAACCAGCTCGGCGACCGCGCGACCGATGCAACATGATCTGGTTGGCTTCGACGGAGACTGGCGGCTGAACGACACGCTGAGCCTCTCGGGTGAGACGGCCCTTTCCCTGTATGATCCGAACCGGCTCTCGGAAACGGCGTCTCCCGACCAGGTCATCAGCGATCATGCGATGCGGCTCCAGCTGCATGCGAAAAACGAGACGCTGACCGGTGATCTCGGCTTCAGGCGCGTCGGAAAAGATTTCAAGATGATCGGTCGCGACGGTGGTGTGACGGAACTCGGCGAACGAGGGCTGGCAAACGATATTTTGCGGGGAACGGGCCGCGTGACCTGGCAGGCCCGCCAGAAACTGCAGCTGTTTGCGGGACTTGAGTCGTCGAAAACGAACCTGTCGAATGACCCGGATGTGTCGCGTATTGAGTTCAGGGATGTGAACGGCGGCGCGGCATTCTCGTTTCGGGAAAAATCACGGCTCGAGGCTCGGTATGGAGTTCAAACCGATGCAGAAAATCTTCACGGACCGCTTACAGACCGCGATAAGCGTGTCGGTGCGGTTGTGTGGGATCACGAATTCGGTCCGCTGTTCGCCCAGAGCAAGCTTGAACACACGGCCTATGATGACTCGCTGAATGACGCATCCGGCTCACGGGTGTTGAACCTTTCGACCAGCCTTGGCAGTGATCGTGACAAGAAGCTGACCTGGACGGCCGGTGCGGCGCGCGTCACGGTCGATGATGACATTGATCGCGACAAGCTTCGCTCAGATGCCAGAAACTACACTCTCGATTTGAATTACGAACCGACCAGAACGCTGAATGCGCGTGGCATTCTCGAGTGGCGGACAGAGGATGATCTTCTGATGAACTCGCACCAGAGCGGTCAGATTGCGGATTCGCGCATCAGATACCAGCCGACACGCGACTGGACGAACCAGTTCAAATATAAGGTCGAGAACACGTCAAAGATCATCCGTGATCCGTCTCTCGATCCCACAAAGTATATCGTGCCCACAAGCCTGCCGCTGACCGAGGACGAAAAAGACCAGGTCGTCACCCGCTTCGAGAATCCTGTGCAGAAGAGCACATCGAACTTCACAACCTCCTGGCATTCGGGTGACAGGCTCGAAACGACGTTCGACTGGAAACGGCGCGACCTCAAGGATCGGGCAACCCGCCTGCTCGTTTCTCTCAACGATCGCACGAGTTATGAGGTGCGGTACACGCCTTTGCGGCAGTTGAAACTGACTGGTGAATATGAAGACGGGGAAGCGCGGGTATTGGCGCCCAAGAGCAAACTGCTCGACACCGTCCGGCGATTCCAGATCAGAAACGAGTTTTTCGAGGGTTACATCATCGATACGCTCTGGGAAGACCGCGACGAGAATGATGTGTGGGCCGATGAGAATGACCGCCGGACGACCAGCAAGGCGTGCGATTTCCAGCGGATATTCTCGACGATGGTCACTCTTGAAGGCGGTGTGCAGAGAAACGTCATCAGGGCGATCCAACCCAGTAAAGAGTGGGAAACCCGTGCAGCTATCGTGCTTACGCCATCCGCCAGAAATCAGCGGTATAAGCTGTTTCTGACGAACAAACAGATCGATTCGGAAAAACCGGGAAGCCACAGCGAGGGCGGACTGAGTTTTTCACAGTTCCTCGGCAGCGACAGCATGATCGAAGGCGAAGTGAAGCGCGTTCAATCGACGGCCGGATTACTCGGCGAGGGCTACGAGGGAACGGTGGCGAACGCCAAAATGGTGATTTCATTCTGAGAATGAAAGAATTTTAAAATAGTATTTGACAAGATTGGGGTTTCTAGATATATTGAGTTTACTGAGTGACTGATTCTTTGACAAGCGAACTGGTAGCCGCAAGGCTTATACTTCCGGGCTCCGGCAGGTCCTTGAAACGGGTGTCCGAAGAGGGTTTCTATCGTTCGGTAACGTTCGTGGTGAACCCAAAGGGAAACAATAACCTAGGTATCCCTCAGGTCTTAACCGGAAGCATAAGTCAGAAGGCAAAAACTTCAAGAGGGGAGGGCATCCCTCACCGGATGTCCATCGTCGATTGCAGAAGAACCCTGTAGTGGTTTCAAACCTCATGAGGGGGTGGTAACCCTGGGCAGTCGATCGAGCAAAACCCTGAAGGAGAGAAGGCCAAGAGAGCTGCTTTCGCCCTTGGAAGGTGAAACTTGCAAGTGTTCTCGAAGCGCGCGTGATCGGGAGTAAAGCTCCATGATAGGCCCAAGTCCAAGATGGAAGCCGGCTGTTTTCGGACAGCAAGGTGCTTGATGTTGATGTGATCGAACGTGGGTAAAACCCTTCGGTCAGGTGGGTGGTTCCACCAGCAATATCAGGAAGGAAGCCATGAAGGGCAGGTAACGATGAAGGAGCAAGGTTCTGGAAACGGTAGCCATATCGATCACGAGTGAAGCTCTGAAGGCCCCAACCCTAGGAGTGCCTGTGGGGTGGAATAAACCCACGAGCCGTTTTAGATGGTATCTCTGTCAAGAGGTTGAGAAAACCTGCAGATGGAGAGCACCGGGTGTGAAAGCCTGGTCGTCCCGTCGGACGGTGATGGCGCTAAAAGGGAACAAACCCAAGGAGATTCCGGCAGTCCGGCCGGTATTGACCGATGATCAAACCTTGAAGTCGGCTGAAGCTCACAAGAGGATGATTTGACACATTGCAACCGCGTGTGTTGTGGCTGTGGCGAGGGCCTCGAGGACGTCGAAACGTCTGAGGCTTGGCGTAATCAATGCGCGTCATAGTGCAGCCATTCTAAAACTCTAGAGAGCATGTAACGACAAGAAGGGACGAAGTGCAACGGTAACGTTGTGTTTCATTTGTCGGTCTAATGATATCTCCAGTAGGGAAAACCAGTTCGCTGAAGCCCTGAATTCGGTCACTCAGTCTTTTTAGCTGTTTTTAAGCCCCGCGCTTTGCGCGGGGTTTTTTCATGACCGATCGGTCCTGCGACCGAATGTTGCTCACGATGCCCGGAGGGCCTCGATAATGCGCAGACGGGCGGCCTGCCGGGCCGGATAGATGCCGAAGAACATGCCGACGAGAACCGAGACGCCGACCCCAAGCGCGGTCGCTTCCTTCGACATCACGAAAACCCATTGCTGATACAGCGAAACGAGCCAGGCGCCTCCGATGCCGAGCGCGATTCCCGCCACGCCGCCGAGCAGACTGAGCAGGAGGGACTCGATCAGGAACTGCCACTGGATGTCCGCCTGATGGGCCCCGAGTGCCCGCCGGATGCCGATCTCGCGCCGCCGCTCGGATACCGAGACCAGCATCACGTTCATCACGCCGACGCCGCCGACCACCAGCGCGATGCCGCCGACCACGCCGAGTAACAGGGTCA
>CAZQYQ010000171.1:0-10228 GCA_964597625.1 uncultured bacterium | reverse complement strand
CTGGCCGAGGGAAAGATTCTTGCGGGGCTTCGGCACCCGAATCTCGTCACGGTCTACAGTCTGGGTGTCGACAAGCGGCTCGCGTTCCCGTTCCTGGTCATGGAGATGGTTCACGCCACCACGCTCGAGGATCATATCGACGAGTATCGCCGGCATCCGCTTCTGCTGTTCCGGGAAATGGTGACGATTCTCGAAACGATTCACTTCTGTCACCAGCGCCACATCATTCACCTTGATCTCAAGCCCGCAAATATCATGATCGACCAGTATGGGATGATCAGAATCATCGATTTCGGCATCGCGGCTTCGGGCATGGAACAAAAGGCCGGCGAGTATGCGCTCGGAACGGCTCATTACATGGCCCCGGAGCAGTTCACATCGAAGCATCCTCTTGCCCCTGCGACGGATGTGTATGCGCTGGGCATCATCCTCTGGGAACTCCTGACAGGCCAGCCCCCCTTTCAGGCGGCTCCCGACAGCCCGGACCCCTTCACCGAACTGGCTCATCAGCATATAAGCGTCCAGCCTCCGGTTTCCCGGCTCGAATCACTCCCCAAGGCCGCGCCGCTTGCAGGCATGATCGGGGCGATGCTTGCCAAAGACCCCTCGAAACGGCCTGCGATCCCCGTCATCATCGCCGCCCTGAAAGCCGAACTGCTCGCTCAGGGCGGTCACATCGGCGACCGGTACGAGATTCGGCAGACGGTCTCCAGAAACGGTCATACCCATACCTTTCGCGCATTCGATCAGATTCTCGGCCGCCAGGTCGTGATCCGCATGCTTTCCTCGGAAGCAGCGCGAAGCCAGGAGCTGCGCAACAGGTTTTTCCTTCGCACCCGGGAACTTTCCAGCCATCCCGTTTCCGTCCTGCCAGGCATTTACTCGATCGATCAGGACCCATCGACGACCCTCCCCTACCTTGTCGAGGAAAGCATGACGGGCCTGCGGCTCGGCTCGGTGGTACCGCTTCTGCAGATGCAGCCGGCAAGGCTGTTCAGGCTGTTCATGACGCTCTATCGGGCCGTCTCGGCATGCCGCAGAGCCGGAATTTCTCATGGCAACCTTCTTCCTTCTTCCGTCATCGTCGTCGAGAGGGACCAGATCAGGCTTGTAGATGCGGAACTTGCATCGCCCGCCATCGGGTCCACTCCGCGAGGGAATACCGATTTTTCCGAACTTGTTAATATATATACTTCTCTATTTGAACCGATCTGGACCGACCACGGCTCGGTCACGGAAGATACCGCACCGTTCATCGAGCTGCATCGGGCTCTCGTGGAAACGGCGCATGATCTGCCGTCATGCGAGGAGAATGAAACTGCCGTTGACGACCGGCTCGAGCGGCTTTTTTCACAATGCGAAACGATCCTTGCATCCCGGCAGACGCCGGCAAACCCGCTCGGCACCTTGGTTCATGAAAAGCTCGCCCGGATCCAGGAGCTCGTCGAATCCGCGACGGCCGTCGGGCTCAGACTGCTCCAGGAAGCTCTCCGGACCGAGAAAGACCCGATGATCATCGCGGCGATCCTTCCCGGGATAGCGCGTCTGGAGCGTCGCAGCGAGCTTTCCTGCATCATCCCGTATCTGACGGACCCCAGGCCGGAACTTCGCATCGCGGCAGTCGAGGCCATCCGTATCAGCAGGGAATCAGGCGCGTGTCTTCCCCTCTTCGCCCTGGCTGAAGATCCGGTTTTGGAAGTCAGGAAGAGGGCTACGACCGCCATTGAAAGTTTCGATTCGAGGCTGATCGGCGAGCAGCTCCAGACATTCGCCCTGTTCGGCCTGCCGGAACAGCAGGTCAGAGCCGTCCGGGCCATGCGCAGATTCCCGACCGAGGAAAACCTCGCGCTCGCCAGGCTTCTCTCAGGCTCCGACAAGCCCGAAGTCGCCCATGCGGCAAAAAGCACCGTCATCACCTATCTCACCAGCGGGCTTGCCGAGATAGCGACGAATCCGCCTGTCGCCGCGCCATCGACCTGCAGCCGGATTGAGGATTTCAGGAATCACGCCATCGTCTGTGGCCTCGGCCGCAAAGGGAGCCTTCTCACTGACAGCCTTCTGGATGCCGGCCATGCCTGCGTCGTTATCGAAAAAACGGCGACCAGCCCGTCCGTTGGCCATTACCGAGAGCTCGGCGTTCCGGTGCTGATCGGCTCTGCCGAACATGCGACCCTGCTGCTCACCGCGGGAATCGGCCGAGCCTCGTTTCTGTTCGCGGTGACAAACGACGACCGGTTGAATCTCGATATCGCTCTCAAGGCCAAGATGCTCCTCGGGAACATGACGAGACCGAAGACATCCGGGGCCCTGGAATGCCTGGCGCATGTCTTTTCTCATCCGCTCCATTTCATGGCCGAGATGAGAAGTTCCGTCCACGGGAAGAACCGCTCTGAGCTCGATCTGCTGGCCCCAGCCCCCGGCTTCGAACTGCGCCTCTTCAATCTGTATGAGAACGCCGCCAGAAGCATGATTGAACAGTATCCGCCGCCGGCTTCCGCTCTTCAACGGCAGCTGGCCGGCGAGCCGCTTCATCTGCTGATTTTCGGGTTTTCCAATTTCGGGGTCAGCCTTGCCGCGCATGTCGCCTGCATGTTTCAGGGGCCTGAGGCCGGGTTGCTCCGAATCACCGTCATCGACTCCGCGCAGAATCTCAAGGCAGCGGCATTCCGATGCCATTACCCGAGAATCGACCAGATCGTCGAATTGAACCTCGTTCCCATGCAGGCCGAGGCGATAACTCCCGAAGTCATCGAGCGCATTGCGGGCATGATTCCATTCTCAGGAATATATATTTGCCATGAGAATCGCGATACGGCGATGAGGATCTCCGCATCGCTGTCGGAATTTCCGGAACCCCGTTCGGGTTTCAGCTGCGTCATGCTCGACACGCGGATCGCCTGTCATGACCGGGAGGCGTCGATACCCGAATTCATTCACGAATTTCCTTTTCCGGGGGCCCTGGGAAAACTCGATGCCGTCGTATCCGAACCGCTCGACGAGATGGCTCACGCGTTGTATGTTTATGACTCCCATACAGGAGACGAGGCTTCCGAAGCCTCCGCATCCTTCCGGGACGACTGGAACCGTCTCCGCGGCGACATCAGGGAAAAATACCGGTCGCAGGCGGATCATCTCCCCCTGCAGCTGCTTGCGATCGGATGCCGCATGAAGGCGGGCGGGAAGGAACGGTCGCGCTTCGAATTTTCGAACGCCGAAATCGCTCACCTTGCGAAAATCGAGTATCGACGCCGCGTCACGGAAGAACTGCTTTCATCGTGGAAAGCGGAAACCTCGATCGAGCATCTCAGGCAGTCCACTTCGGTCCTTTCATCGTGGGAAACGCTTCAGGACAATGAACGGATGGAACTCGAACTTCGCGCATCGAGAATTCCGGGCATCGTTGCGACGCTCGGGAAAGACATCGAGAGGCTGGATCACTCGTAAGGGTCAAAGACCCTTTCCACGCGCGAGTCTATGCGGCATGTGACCTCGTAGGTGATTGTCCCGAGCTTGTCGGCCCATTCCTGTGCCGTAATCTCCTCATCGCCCTGGGCTCCGATCAGAACCACCTGGTCACCGACCTGGACATGGGTTCTCGGACCGAGATTCGCCATGCTCTGGTCCATGCAGACACGACCGATGACAGGATAGGACTTGCCGCCGATCAGCACCCTGCCCTGATTCGACCAGAGCCGGTTCATGCCGTCAGCGTAGCCGGCCGGAAACGTCGCGACCCAGGTGTCTTCCGGGGCGATCCAGGTACGGCCGTAGCCGACAGAGGTGCCAGCCGTCACTTTTTTGAGGAATGAGACCCTCGTCAGCACGGACATTCCCGGTCTGAGCGGGATGGTTTGCGGGGTATCCTTTGACGGATAGAAGCCGTACACCATGATTCCGGGCCGTACGAGATTGAACCAGCCGTCCTGGTGGCCGAGCACGGCCGCCGAGTTGGAGCAGTGAACGAGCGGAACACGGCCATGAATGCGTTTTTCAACCGAGTCGACCACTTTTTTAAAGCAGGCGATCTGGCGCTCGGTAAAGGAGGTCGTCGCATCATCGCTTACCGGCAGATGCGTGAAAACACCTTCCAGAACGAGGTTTGTCAACTCGTTCACGATGAGGCCCGCCATATCGGGGGCTTCATCCGGCTGGCATCCGATGCGCCCCATGCCGGTATCGACCTTCAGATGCACGTTCACGCGCTTCCTGAGCCGGCCGGCCGCCTCGTTCAGGGCTTTCAGATTGGATCTCTCACAGACCGTCATGGCAATCCCGCTTTCGATCGCGGCATCCATTTCTTCCGGGAAGCAGGGGCTGAGCTTGAGGATCGGAAGCCTGATGCCCGCGCGGCGAAGCTGAATTCCTTCGGGAACGGTCGCGACGGCGAGCCAGTCGATGCCGATTTTTTCGGCCATCTTCGAGACTTCGACCGCGCCGTGGCCGTATGCATTGGCCTTGACGGCGATCATGATCTTCCGGTCGGGGCCGACGGCGCGCCTGATGCCGTCGAGGTTATAGCGGATATTCTGCAGATGAATGCGTGCATGCGTCTGATAAAGCATTTCAGGCTCCTTTGATGACGACCTTGTGAACGTATGATGACGTGCTGAGAGCAAGAAGCGCTCCATACCCGGGATAAAACGAAATGGTCCTGCCCACGTCGACCGGCTGCGCGGCCTCTTCGACGTCGAGCAGCAGATGATCGCTGGAACCGCCCAGGACAATGATCTTTTCGTCGACAGGCGTGATCCCGTCCACGACGACATCCTGCCGGCCCATGTTGAGAATCGCCCGGCGGCGCATGCCGCGATCGACGAACTCCTGGGATCCCCCGAAGGCGTCCTGCCCGCGGTCGCCGATCGGGACCGACGGTTTGCGCTCGGCCTCGATCACCTCGCCGACGGCGATCATCGTGTCCTGGCGCGTGCCCGGCCACGGCGAGCGGTCGATCACGTTTCTGCCGAGCACGATCGCTTCACCGATCCGGAAATGGTTGATGCCGTGGGGCATCCGGCCTGAAGCCAGCAGCGGCAGGCCGGAGCTGTTGCCCCCGGAAAGGACCGGGAGTTCGAGGCCCGACGCGCGCCTGCACTCTTCGCGGGTCTTGAGGAGCATATTCATGTTCATTTCAGACGGAATGACTCCGCCATAACAGGCGAGGTTGCAGCCGAGGCCGATGACCTCGATGCCGCGCAGGTCTTTCGCCCGGCAGACGAACTCAGGAGCGAGATCCGGCCAGATTCCCTCGCGAAGATCACCGACGTCGATCATGATGATGACCTTGTGGATGAGGCCGGCCGTCAATGCGGCTTCGGAGAGGCCACGCAGCGTGGTCATGCTCGTATTGAGACTGATGTCGGCGGCCCTGACGACATTCGCGGCTTCAGAAAGCGTCGGAAGGCGGAGCAGCAGGAACGGGCCGGCAAACCCGAACTGACGCAGCGCCCACAGGTTTTCGAGGCGGGAATCGGCAAGCATGTCGGCGCCGCCCTCCACGAGAGCCTGGGCGACTGCCGGGTGCGCCGCCGTGACCTTGGTCACGCAGGCAACCTGGACACCCTGCCGATGGCAGAGATCAACGACGGATTTCGCATTCTGGCGGATCCGGTCGGTATGGATTTCGAGACGTGGAGTTCGATGGCTCATCGGGCCGCTCCCTTCACCCATTCTTCGAAGGTCCGACGCACCGCGTCGGGATACCGGTCGGCAATGGTTCCCATCGCCGAAAAGAGATACTGTGTGTCAAGAATGATCCTGGCCTCGGGTTTCGGGAAGAGATACTTCGCGGGGCCGGTACAGACCGAATGCAGTATTTCATCGCCGCCGGGCACTTTTGTCAGGGCGCCGCCCGTGCCGACGACCCATCTGACGGCTGAAAGGTCTTTCCCGCGCACGACCTGCCGTCGGCCGGTCGGGGTGTACAGATCTGCAATGACACCCGCATGGCGCCTGACGCCGGTTTCGACGGCGCGCGCGCACAACCACCGGGTCATCTCGCGCTGGGCATCCGTCGCCGGCATGGCCTGGATATCCGGGGCGCGCTGCTTCCACCGCTCGTCTGACGAAAGTTCGAGAATGTTCGCGGCGTTCACGTAAACCCCCAGGTCCCCTTCCACGGTACGCTTGGCGTGAGGCTCTGGATCGACCAGCTTTTCAGCCCACTCGGGACTTCCATCGCTGACCGAGTGCACGTCGGTCGTCGCCCCGCCGACATCGAGCACAAGCACGTCTCCGAGAGCATCAGCGAAGATCTCCGCAGCCCTCAGCACCGCACCCGGCGTAGGAATCACCGGCCGCGACGTGATCTTCGCGAGCGTTTCCATGCCCGGCGCATGAATGATGTGACGCGAAAACGCCTCCTGAATCAGGTTCCTGACCGGATCGACATTGAGCACATCGACGTCGGGAAACACATTCGGCGCGAGTAACACTTCCTGCCCGGCGTTCCCGAAAACCTCTTTCACGACGGTTCGCAATGCCGTATTCCCGGCATAAATCACGGGAATATGCATGCCGAGGGCCGCCAGCTTTTTCGCGTTCGCCTCGACGACGTCGCGCGCACCGAAATCGACGCCACCGGCAAGCAATATAATATTTGGTTTTATACTTCTTATTTCATCGAGATCGCACTCCGCGATCTCACCCGCCGTCACCTGCTTGATGATTGCGCCGGCACCGAGACTTGCTTCACGGGCGGCTCTGGCGGTCATGTTATACGTCAGCCCATGCACGGTCATCCTCAGGCCGCCCGCCGCGGAACTGTTCACGAACAATTCCGCCGTATCCGTTGCCAGGCCCGAGCTCGACCGCAGCCGTTCAAGCGCCGACTGGACGCCGATGTTCACATCACCCTGCGCGACGCTCGTGGGCGCGAATCCCTGCGCGACATGCTTCAGCGGTCCGTCACCCGTCAGGGCAAAGCCGTTCGCCTTTGTAATCGTGCTTCCGACTTCGATTGTAAGGATATCAATAAGGTGGGCCATTTCATCGATCCGGCAACGACATCCGTCAGACAAAAAGCTGGAAATCCCTGCCGGGCTTGAACCCGGCAGGGATTTCAGCATGCTTCAGATTTCACCCCGGGCCTTGAGGGTTTTCACCATCGAGTTCACGACGTGTATGCCTTTCGTGCCGCGGCCAAACCCGTCATCCATGCCGCTTTCGCGGGCCATGTCGCGGTTCACCTGGGTTCCGCCGGCAATCAGGATGATCTTGTCGCGGATGCCCTTTTCGCGGCACAGCTCGTCCAGCTTCTTCATGTTCGCGCGATGCACATCGTTGTGCGAGATGATCGTGCTGATGAGAATCGCCTGGGCGCCGGTTTCGATCGCCGCGTCGATCAGCTTGCCGATCGGAACCGAGGTGCCGAGATAATGATATTTCACACCATATTTTTCAATGCCGCCATGCTTGATATCGAGGATCTCGCGCAGGCCGACCGAGTGTTCATCCTCCCCGACCGTCGCCGCGACAACCTTCAGGCCGAGTTTTTTCGCGATGGCGCGCAGCTCGTCCTCCGGCATGATGACTTCCTTGGGCGGAATCTTCAGGGTCGATTTCTCGATCGAAAAGTCGACTTTGCCCTTCACTTCAATGAACGTGCCTTCGCAGGGATGCATGACCTGGGCGTTGACGACCTCGGGATCGAGCAGGCCCATCTTTTTCGCGATCTCGATGCCCGCGACGCGCGCCGTCTCGATCTCTTCGGGAACGAAGAACTGGAGCAGCATCACGCCGTCGCCCGCCCACTCGGCTTCGGGCCTGATCTTCCCGCCCTTGCGGAACGGAAGTGTTTTTTCAAGACGGGCATGGCAGTTGTCCGACGGATCGAGCTCATCGATGAAGACGATCTTGTCGGGTTTGCACAGGGTGCAGCCGCCGATCGGGTCGCAGGGCTTTTTGACGCCCCTGGGAAGAGTGTTGTGACCGAAGTGGCTGCAGACCGGGGCAAAATAATCGGCTTCCCGCTTCACGATCGAGCCGACGGCCACGCCGCCCTTCCCGTCGCGGGCAATCCCATCGCCATTCCGTTCCGGATATTTCGCCGAATCAACGAAGAACCCTTTCTCGACCGCGGCGAAATAACCGCCGATTTCGAGCACTTCCTCGAGGAAACAGATCGCGCGTTCCTTCAGGTCGCGGACCATCCCGCCGAGCGGACCGTCGCGGTCGATCTTCACCAGCTCCTTGATGCCGTCGAGGGCGACAAGCGTCTGCTTGGCCGTCTCGATGCCGCGGATATTGTTGTAATGCCACGGCACATTGCGCCCCTCGTCGGGCGTGATCGTGCTCTGGATGTCGGCACGGGTGAGGGCCGAAATCAGGGTGTCGATGACGTGCGTGCGCGTCGCCTCTTCAATATCTGCCTCTATATAGCGGGTATTCTGCTGCGCGCGCATCTTGTATTCACTGAACACGTCGCGCAGGGCGACCGCGTAGGGAAGGTCATACCACAGTTTCGGCGACGGCGGCGCGCAGGGCGGGACCGTCGAGAGACCGATCAGATCCTTGGGCATGCCGACGGCGGCGGAGAAGGCGCAGTTGATGCCGTGCTGCACGAGCAGTTCGGGCATGACCGACCAGCCCTCTTTCGCGGTGGCGTTGGCGTTGTGCGCACCGTCGATCTGGAAGATGCGCGCGCCCGACATGACGCATTTCGCTTCGGCGGCGTCGACGAACGAGCGGTACATGTTCACGTTTCTATAAAGAACGTTATATTGTGGGTCCTGGTGAGCGCCGTTGATGCCTTCCTCGGCGAACAGCACGGCGACTTCGGGGCCGGCGACGCCGGAAACATACGAGTGAAAATTGATCGGCCGTCCGACTTCGTCCTCGATCATGTCGCAGGCCTTGCGGGAGGCGCGGATCTGCTTGCGGGTGATCGGCACGCCGCCGGTGCCTTCCGGCGTGCCTTCGAGCAGGCCGTCGATGTGGCTCTGGCCGGTGGTGCGGATGACCATGATATGGTCGGCGCCGTGCCAGGCGGCCATGCGCATGCGGCGAAGATCGTCTTCAAAGCGGCCCGAGGCGATCTCGGTCGTGATGACCGGCTTCGGCTGCGGATCGATATTATCGAAATACTTGGCGGCCGGCAGCGGCACCGAGTTGGTGAGCGGCTTGGTCATGTCCCGGAAATGGAACTTGTTCACCTTGTAGCCGCCCGGCACCTCTTCGCGCCAGGTCCAGCCCTTGCGTCTCGGGTGGTAGTGTTCGAGGTCGTTGAGAATGTTCTCGATATCGAGTTTCACTTTGGGATCGAGCTTGTTCGTGGTCATCTTCCCGTCCCTCCAAACAGCCCGTTGAGAACCGTGGCGTCATCGATGATCTTCTTCGCGGCGCCGTGAACATCCGTTTTACACTTCTCCGCGACTTTCAAAATAACCTGCCCTGCGCCATGGCCGAGCAGGCCGGCCTCGTGAACGCGCGTCACGACGCCCTTCGTGGAGATGCTGTCGATGCCCATGCGCAGCAGCACGGCGCGCTCGATCGAGGGCGAGGTGTGCGTTTTCCCAAGCTCGACCATCGGCTCGACGGCCTTGCCGCAGAGCTCCCAGAATCGTGCTTTCAGCTGGTCATCACTCATGTTCTGCAACTCGGCCCGTCGTTTTTCGAATCGGGCGATTCTGTCGTTATCAGTCATTCCTCATGTCCTTTCCCATACTCTGGAATTGCCGGTAGATGCCACGAGAGACGCCGGTCGGCGCCTCTCGCAGTTGTTCCCTGATCAGCGCGTCATCACGCCTTGAGCTGAGGAAGCACGCTTTCGAGCCACGCCTGGTCTTTTTTGACATCCGAGGCCAGGAAAGCCTTGTCTGAAGCCGTCCATTTTTCGATCGGAAGCGCCTTCGCGGCGTTTTTCAGATACGAGATGCGCAGCTTGTCAACCGGCTGATCGTGCCCCGTTACCTGGTCGATCCGGTCGGGAATCACGATGCTTTTCCCGGGAATGTTTTCACGCGGGTCGCCGCGCCGCACTTCGATCCCCATCGACCGTGCGAATGCAAGCTGGGAGTTGTGGTGCTTCCCGGCGCCGGTGTATTCGGTCTCCTGGACGACGACGATCTGGTCGCGATCCATTTCGCGCGCGACCGCCACGGCGGCGGTCAGGCTGGTGTTGCCGGCCGGTCCGCGTTCGATGCCTTCGAGTTTCGCGAGCAGCTCGGTCACGTAGAAGACTTCCCCCTGGGTCACGAGGCGGTATTCGTCCATGTAACGCAGGCTGGGCGGC
>CAZQYQ010000170.1:0-10235 GCA_964597625.1 uncultured bacterium | reverse complement strand
CCGGCATCGAGTGGAAGGCCGGAACTCCTGAAGTGAAAAAGGTCATCGACTTCCTTCAGAAGGAGATGGGCGTCAAGAAGATCCGCTTCCCCGAGTCGAGCAGCATCGGCATCAAGCCGGTTTCGGTCGAAGGCAGCAAGCGGCTGATCCGCGCCGCGATCAATTACGCTCTGGACCACAACCGCAAGAGCCTCACGATCGTTCACAAGGGCAATATCATGAAGTTCACCGAGGGCGGCTTCCGCGAGTGGGGCTACGATCTGGTGCGCGAGGAGTTTTCCGACAAGGCCGTCGCCTGGAACGATTGCCAGGGCAAGCCGGGCAACAAGCTTCTGATCAAGGAATGCATTGCCGACAACTTCCTGCAGCAGATTCTGACCCGGCCTGACGAGTATGAAGTCATCGCCACCCTCAACCTGAACGGGGACTACATCTCTGACGCGCTTGCGGCGCAGGTTGGCGGCATCGGCATCGCCCCCGGCGGCAACATCAACTACGTCACCGGCCACGCGCTGTTCGAAGCGACGCACGGCACGGCTCCGAAGTATACCGACCAGGACAAGGTGAACCCGGGTTCGCTGATTCTCTCCGGCGTCATGATGCTCGAGCACATGGGCTGGCAGGAAGCGGCGGAGATGATCGTCAACGGCCTCGAGATGTCGATCAACCAGAAGACGGTCACCTACGACTTCGCCCGCCTCATGGAAGGCGCGAAGGAAGTGAAGTGTTCCGAGTTCGCCGACGCGATCATCAAGAATCTCTGATCGTTTGGTTCTCATCGGGCCGCCGGGGAAATCGACCGGCGGCCCTTCTTGTAATATAATATACACACTATAATATGGCCGCCTCCTGCGGTCCGACAGGGGAGTGAAATGCTCGTAAAAAGCGTCGGGGTCGATGAAAAACTGGAATGGCGCTGGTGGAACGGGAGAAATTCCGGCTGGCACAGGGTGTCGTTTTCCGAAGGTCTTTCCCGGTTGATGGCGTCACGCGGGGAGCCGCCTGACGGGGATTCCGTCGATCCCGCGGTGGAGCAGGCAGGCCGCCTTTCCGCGCCGTTCGGCGGAACGAAGATCATCTGTGTGGGCCGAAACTACCGCCCGCATGCGGAAGAGCTCGGCAACGCGGTTCCGAAAGAGCCGTTGTGGTTCATGAAGCCGCCCAGTTCGCTCATTGGCGCCGGAGGAAACATCATCCTCCCCGCGGGATTCGGAAGAATCGATTATGAAGGGGAAGTCGCGCTCGTCATCGGGAAGAGATGTTCCGAGGCCTGGCCGGAAAAAGCCGCTTCCTGCATCGCGGGAGTGACGGTCGCTCTGGACATTACGGCGCGGGACCTTCAGAAATCCGACGGGCAATGGACCCGGGCGAAAGGCTTCGACTCGTTTTGCCCCCTCGGGCCGGCGATCGTTCCGTACGGACCGTGGGCGGATGATGCGGAGCTGACGACGACGCTGAACGGCAGACAGGTTCAGCGTGACCGGACATCGTCGCTGGTCTTTTCCTATGCCGAGCTGATTTCACATCTGAGCGGCTGCATGACCCTCGAGCCCGGCGATACGATTCTGACCGGCACTCCGGCAGGCGTGGGACCGCTCAGGCAGGGCGATTCGATCCAGGTTTCCATTTCCGCCGCCCATGAAGCAGATCCGGCAGAGCGAACATTGATGCGGCTTTCCATGAACGTTTCAGACCGGCCTTCGCATTGACAGGCCCGGCCGGCTCTGGTATGGTCTTCTCTCGTCATTCAGATGCGAACTACAAGGAGTTCATTCGATGAAACGAATCATCATCGGAATCATAGGCGCAAGCCTGATTACATGCCTGCCTGCAGATCTTTCCGCCGCCCGCGAGGGAAAGGTTTTCGGGAGTTATATCAATGTCCGGTCGGAACCGAGCCATGCCTCGTCCGTTGTCGCCAAGAAACTGCGTGGTGACTCCTACTCGATTTCATTTGAAGACAAGGGCTGGCTGAAGGTTGATTTTCCCGATGGGACCCAAGGGTGGATTTTCAACAGCGTGATCGAGAAACAGCTGGCAAAGGACGAAGTCAAAGCGGTCAAGCCGGCGTCTGTCGCTTCCGCGCCGGCACTTCCCAAGGATATTGCAAAACCGGGTTCAACAGGTTCAACAGGGGAAACGAAAACCGGGACGGCCGCAAAAGCCGATTCGGCCGTTGTTCCCGCGAAGAAGGATATCTACGAGATTCCGTATATCGATAAAAAAGCGGATGCGAAAAAGGAGTCGAAGACAGAGAAGACTCCCGTGAAAACTGATGAAGCCGTCTCAGCCGCATCAGAAACTCAGATGCTGGCGAAAGACAAAGAGAAGGAAAAAGAAGCAGAGAAGAAGAAAGAGAAAGAGAAAGAAAAGGAAAAAGCGAAGGATCGGGAAAAGGCGAAAGAGAAGGAAAAAGAGAAGGCAAAGGAAAAGGCAAAAGCAGAGGAAGCTGAAAAAGAAAAGGCGAAAGCGCCATCGGAGAAGGCCACGGAGTCGGCCGGGAAATCCGGTGCGCTGGAAAATAATTCGGCACTGAAACAGCAAGCCGCCGAGGCAAACGCCGAAAAGAAGGACCTGCCCGCAACCAAGGCTGTCAGCACCAGCAAAACCGCATCGGAGTATTATCACGAGGCGATCGAACTGTATGAGAAGAAGCGGTATCAGGAAGCTCTCGAGGCGAACAGAGCTGCATTGCAGCAGGCTCCGAGAAATGCCGAAATTCTCAACAACATGGGAAACTGCCTTTTCAAGATGGGCAAGATCCAGGACGCGGTGAACAACTGGAAAGAGGCTCTGAAAGCCGCTCCCAAACAGGCCAAAATCTGCAATAACCTCGGAATCGCCTATTATCAGCTCGATGAAAATGACCGGGCGATAGAGTTTTACAAGAAGGCGATCCTGTTCGAGCCTCAGTTTGCTGATGCCTACTACAATCTGGCCTCCGTCTACGGCTTCAAGGGCCAGTTCAGGGATGCCCTCGAAAACTACAGGAAATACCTCGAGTTCAACCCCGACGCGACGATGAAAAAGCTCACCGAAGAGCGCATCGACTATTGCCAGAAGCAGCTCAATACAGGAAAAAAGGGTTCCAGATAAACCGCTGAACGGAACACAGCCCCGGATCATTGTCCGGGGCTGTGTTCATTTCAGAGCGTCTCTGGGGTGAAAACGCTGTTAATCGGCACCTCGTTTCAGACAGAAGACCGAACCTGATTTGGTTCTGACGAGAATCCCGAAATCCGCGACGATCAGGGATTCTTCGGTGAGTTCGCCGCCGACATGAACGCGCCATTTTTCGGCGGAGCTTTCACGATTCATCCCGAGAACCCAACCGTCCTGCGTTCCGACATACAGCATTTTGTCATCGAAGACGGGGCCGGCCGCAAAAAGGTGCTTCGGATACTCTTTGGCTTTTTCGAATTTGCCATCGACCGGATCGATTTTCCAGAGAACGTCCTTATATCCGATAAACCCGTTCGCCAGATCGATCGCTGCCGGCATCAGAGGCAGGCGGTTTTCCATGACCATCTTTCTTGCCGTCACGCGGCCGCCATCGAGCTGGACCCGGACGTATTCGCCGTTTTCGGAGATGAACGAACACTCATCCTTCACGGGGACGGCGGCGGTGACCGGGTGCCAGTCTGCACCCCGGGCTTCGTAAATCTTCGTTCCCTTGGAAAGATCGAATGTCACGACAGCGCCGGATATAAACGCCGCGCAGACCCTGTCTCCGGTGATACTCAGAAGTGCGCGCTGCCCTTTTCCGGAGTATTTCGTATCCTTGTGCTGATACTCCCAGACCTGCTCGCCCGTATCGGCCTTGAGAGCGACGATCCTGGCATTCTGGCAGGCAAAGACCAGGATATTGTTTGAAAACGCGAGATAGGGCGTGCGGATGAACTCCTCGGTGAAATACCGGTTGATTCGCTGAGTCGCATCGATCGATTTGAGCCAGAGCATTTTCCCCGTTTTCAGGGAAATCGCTCCCCAATATCCGTAATCGAACATCGCCATGACAAGCCCCTGAGCGACGTCCGGCCGGATGAGCATGGGAATGCCCTGATCGGGAGCGGCATCTTCGGGCGGAAGTTCGAGGCCCGGCAGTTTTCCCGGCCATGTGCAGGACCAGGTCTCGGTCAGAAGGTCCTTGTCGTAGCAGACGAGACCCTGACGTGTCGGAACGAACGGCTGGTCGCAGCGCATCCAGGCAGGTCCGGGAATCAATGCCCCATCGTTCTTGGTTCTGATCAGAACACCCGTCGATGCTTTAAACGCTTTGGTGACGGTCGTATCGTACGTCCAGACATTCTCCGCACCGATCTGCGCAGCGCTCGGGATCCGCGCCAGATACTCTTCAAGCGGGGCATACAGGTCGGGTTCGCTCCAGGTCACGCGGCTGCCGGCCTCGGTTACGAAACTTCCGAATCCAACGTGAATCCCGAGCAGCAGGAGAATCGCGCCGGCATACCCGTATTTACGACCATCCGCCCATTCGGTTCCAAAGAGAACCTCAAAGAAGTATTTCACGAACAGCGATACGAAAAAGTTCAGCAGGGTGAGCCCGACAAGGATCAAGGTGATCCCGCCGGACATCAGGATGGGGAAGGGGATATCCTTTTTGGACCAGGCGCTTTTCATGATGCCGAGAATTTCGCGCCAGTTGCTCATGAACGGGGTCCAGAAATCGCCGAACCAGGCATTGAACACGCCGGCGACCATCATGAAGCCGAACAGGGACGTATAAATGATCGACCGCATCATGAAATGCATCAGCAGCAGAACGACGCCCAGGCCGCCCAGAAAGACATACGACTGGATGGTGAAGACAGGCAGACTCGTGTAACTTCCGACCAGTTTCCCGAAATAGAATCCCTGAAGCAGAAGAATGATCGCCAGGGGCATCATCAGGAAAAAATTCAGGAATGTTCCAGCCGGTTTGTGCTTCTGCGGCGCTTTGGGAACGGGGTTGACAACGGTTCTTACGGGATTGGGATTAACGATTGCGACTTCTTCCATGAGCTTCTCCCTCGCTTCTCCATACCAGGAACGACATAGATGAAATACGACCCTTACTATCGGCCGGTATCTGCATTAGGCGAAGTGATTCAGGCGTAATCGGAAATCGGGTGAACCCGAAATGAGAAAAAAACGTCTCTATGCGTGCGGAGCGTCTTGACACCGGTATTCGTCAATCATACTATAGGGTGGTATCACGCCGTTCCTCAGCATGAAAACGTGTCCTTCATGCGGTGGCCCGAGGCAATCAAGGAGGGCATGCGTGCCGTCGATGATCAAACATCTGTTCCTGAAGATCGCGAATGAGCGGGATTCCGAACTCGAGGCCTCTGAATATCTCGAGGGGTTCGCCAAAAAATGCGGTTTTCTGCCCGAAACAATCGACGAGATGCGTCTTGCCTTCATCGAGGCGCTGATCAACGCGAAAGAGCACGCCCCCAAAGGCCTTCCTGACACGACTCAGGAAATTTATGCCGCGTTCACCGCCGGCCAGGACACGCTTACCATCGAAGTCCGTGATTTCGGAACCGGCTTCGATCCAGGCACCATCGAAAAACCGGATATCAAGAAAAAGCTGAAATCCTCCTATAAGCGCGGCTGGGGCCTGATGCTGATGGAAAAACTGATGGACGGCTGCGAAGTATCTTCGTTCCCGCCATCGGGAACGCTGATCAAAATGGTCAAAAAGCGGCTCCAGATGGACCCCAGGGATGCCGGCGACATCGTCCGGGAGCGGAAAAGAATCGAACGGCTCAAGTATATCCTGGGCAGCTTCCTTGATCTGAGTTCGTTTCTTTGTCAGAACCGCGATCTCGAGACCGGGCTTCGCTCGATGCTCAGGATCATGCTCGGGACGCTTGGAATTTCGCGCGGCGCCATTTTCATCTACGACCCCGCGCAGGAGCTGATGCAGAGCGCCGTCGACATCAAGTTGAAAACGCGGGAGCGGCTTCCGAGGTTCAAGATGCCTTCGGCAGTGATTCAACCGCTCATGCAGCGGGAATCCCTCGAAATTACCGAGCCGTTGCTCGCTCAGAACCCCGAAATATCGAGCATTTTCTCGAAGGATGAACTCGCGAGCTGTTACCTGCTTCGCGTCGACAACGACGTGCTCGGCATTCTCATGCTCGGCAACAGTTTCCGGACGGAAGAGAAAGAGTCGTATGATGGCGACATCATGACCACCCTTGCTCGAAATATATCATCGGCTATAAATACATTCAGCCTGCTCGACCAGCTCAAATCGACGAACCAGGAACTCGATCAGCACATCAAACTCCTCGGTGCCGTCCGGGAGGCGAGCCAGACGATTTCATCCGAACTCGAGATGGAAAATCTGCCGTTCACGGTCGAGCGCATCTTTTCCAGCATCATGAAAATCGGGAAATTCTCCCTGTCGGTTCTCGATCCGCAGGAAAACCGGTATACGATCTGCCAGACCAGCCGGCCGCTTCCGCTGGTCCTCGACATGTGGGCATCTCCGATTTCACGGTATGTCATCCAGAAAATGGAGCCGCTTTTCGTTGCCGATACCTCCCGCGAGAAACGGTTCCAGTTCTCCCGCGCGGCCGCGTATACGGCAACCTCGTTCATCATCATTCCGATTGTCGTTCAGGAAGAGGTGCTGGGCCTGGTCAGTCTCACGGACCGGACGGACGGCCTGGAACTCACGGAACGCGATTTCCGGCTTGCCCAGCTGCTGAGCGCTCAGCTTGGAATCGCCCTGAAGAATGCGAATCTGTACAAGCTCGGCATTTCCGACGGACTGACGAAATTATATACTGCTCATTATTTCAGAATGCGGCTGGCGCAGGAGATCTCGAGATCGAGACGGGTGAAATCACCCTTGTCCATGATTCTCCTCGACATGGACAAATTCTGCGACATCAACGCGAATTTCGGTGATGAAACCGGAGATTCCGTTCTCTCCAGAACCGGCGGACTCATTCGCAGGCAGATCCGGTTCAATGATATCGCCTGCCGGATCGCCGGCGACAAGTTCGGCATCATCCTGTCAGATACGAATCTCGAAGGAAGCCTGATCGTCGCCGAAAAGCTCAGATCGGCCATTCCGGCCCAGAAGCTGATGCACAAGGCCGTTGAAATTCAGATCACGGCAAGCTTCGGACTGGTGGCGTATGATCAGACCATGAGCATGGAACAATACGTCGACGCCGCCGAGAAGCAGCTGAATGAGGCACGGAAAAAGGGCGGCAACGTGATTTGCAGCATTCATGCCGGAGAAAACGCGTAAGCGCTTCAAAGAAGATCATAGAAGATCATATTCTCGGAATCGGAATGCTTTGCGAGGCCTGGGGGGGAGAGCCGGGGGCCGGATATCCCGGCGGCGGCGGCGGGGGCGCGGGATTTTCGAGATACTGGAGCATGACGAGGGGGTCGGGAAGGCCGAGCCCATACTCGGTGTCGATGCCGGAACTGCCCAGGTCTTTCGCGGTGGCCGAGAGGCAGACCAGGATCGTATCGATTTCCGTATCAGGCTTTGCCTGCCGGATCTGAGCCCAGACGCCGGCGAAGTGCGCAGCGGCCTGGAGCGTGCCGGATCCCTGTTTGTAGGTGTTGCCGGAAGCCGGGCCCATGACTCCGAGCCCGGGCTCCATGTAATCGGGCTTGTTCACCGGATACCCGTCAACGGAAGCCGGACCGCAGCCCGAAAACGAGGCGCGCGTCTTCCATTGATCGAGTGCTCCGATCGTCATCACATCGGGCAGGGCGGCCATCCCCGTGACTCTGTTCGGATTGTTGCCGGCCGGAAGAATGGGGAGGATTCCAGCTGTTCTGCAGGCGGTAAGTGCATCCCGTATCGCGCGCGGCGCGGCAGACGGAAAATCGACCGCGAAAAGAATCGCGGCGGGCCGTTTCCCGGAGAGGGGTTCGATGAGCCACTGAATCGCCTCGAGAAGATCGTCCGCTGCCACTTTCCCGCGCGGAAGAGTCGCAAGGGCGATCGTCGCGTCCGGGGCCGTGCCGAGGCTTCTTGTCGAGTCAGGAATCCTGCCGGCGATGATGCCGAGAGGGTGGAGAAGCATCAGGTCTTCAAGGGAACGGAACGCGGAAGAGGCGCTGGCCGGGCCGAATTCGCGGTGCGCGATGATCCGATCCGCGATGGAAGGGTGATCGAACGGGACTGCCGGGCCGACAACGCCGATCATGACGCCCTTTCCGGTGAGATTTCTCAGCCGGGCGAGGTCCCAGGCTCCGGATATGACGTGGTTCCAGGAGGGTTGCGCCGTCTGCTCGACGGTCGGGGCAGGAGGGGCTGAAACCGGCACGGCGTCTGCATCAATGGATTCGATATGCAGGGAGGGCCATTCACGGCTCAGGGCTTCGGCCTGGCCATCGGAAAGATGGGCCGAGACCCCGCGTGCCGCCCAGATTTCCCGGGCATTGGCATCGTATTGAGCGATGATCCGGTGAAGGGAGGAGGAGACGAGACCGCCTTCGTCGCGAATCGCGGCAAAAGCCCTGTCACGCATCGGAACGGCGGCGATGCGCTCTGATAACGCGGCAGAATCGATCGACTCGCGCGTCGTGATGAAGCAAAGATCACCGGCAGAAGCCGAGCCGCATGCGAGCGGCCCGGCCAGAAATGCGCACAGGAACGACACAACCGGAAGCCTGAATCCTCTCACGGGAAAGTCCCTCCTCATAGTAAAGCTATCGGTCAGGGACGGGAACGGCTCCAGTCTTACAGTTCGTTTTTCTGCTGAACGCCGGTAACGACTTCTTCGCCGGTCGGCTCGTTGATGATCTGGTAGGTTTTGCCGCAGACTTCCCAGGGGCCGTTCGACCAGCCGGAAGACTTGGCGCGAAGAAGTTCGAACCAGATCTTGTTCACGTCGAACTTGCGATTCGTGCGGGTGGTGATGGTTTTGATGACCTGGAAGGAAACCTTGGCGCAGATCAGCGGCTGGCCATTCACATTGGTTTCGAACTGATCGAGGATTTTGAGATTCTTGATGACGCCGCCGGTGGCCATGCCCTTGAGAATGTCGAGAATGTCGAGGCTGATCGTGAGCTCGGCCTGAAAGTTGGTCTGAATCGAATGCTCTTCAGACTGCCACGTCACGCCCTTGTTCTCGCGTTCGACTTCACGGCCCTTGCGATACTTGTAGCCCGGCTCGGTGTACCCGTAGCCCGGGAAATACTCGCGGAACTGCTCCGGGGTGATCTTCGAATGCACATCCTGGACGATATCCGCTTTCAGGACTCCGAGAACCGCATAAAAAGCGGTGCGGGCGGCAGGATCGAGGGACTTGTAAATGTCGCTGAGCGCTTCGAGCGTGTCGGAATCCTCGTCGAACGTCGCCTGAACGAACTTGGCGAGCTCGACGCTCTGTTTCTTCTGTATTTCGAGCGTTTTGTTGTACAGCTCGAGATTGGCATCCGTCGGATCATTCACATAGGCAAGAAGCCGGTCGGCGGACAGCCAGTGCTGCTGTACGAGCTGAAAGGCTTTGGTCTGCAGATCGAAATGCTTGTGGCCGGGCGTGTACCCGTCATACCCGGCGAATCCCGGCATCGCGACACCGGCGATCAGGCCAAACGCCACCATGATGATCATCAGATTCCTGTACATTCTCGATACTCCTCCTTGGGTCTGCATACGCAAATCCATCACCTCCAATATATCCGGAAATCGGCATCGGAACAATGATTCAGCGAGGTGCAAATACGCGGGACGGCGTGACGGGCAGTGCATGGGGCATACGGGCGGGCGATCCGGCGCGGCGTTACATGAAATATGCAGCCCGGGTGTCTGATGTCAGAGAATCGCTTCCCATGCGGCTGGAAGACTGAGTAAAACGCCTCCGGGGCCTTCGGCCGCGAAGGTACGGGTCAGGGAAACGGCCGGTGACACAGACCGGAGAAGACCGTTCAACCGTTGAGCCGCGCTTTTGAACGCCGCCGGATCACACTCGGGGTCGAACGGCATTCCCCACGCGGACGCATACAGAGCTGCCGCATCGACCGGGTTGGGATAGGCGAGAAAGAGTTGAGAAAGCATCCGGTGAGGAATCGACCCGGGCTTGAGCGATACGGAATGGTCCTCGAACCGGATTGCCCCGGAGGGTCCGTCAAAGAAAAAAACTCCGGACTGCCGGGCCTGCAGCCAGGTATTATATTGGTTTATATGCAATGGCCGGGCGTGGCCGTTTTTGATGAGCGTGACGAACTCGGCAGCCCGGAGCCGATGGGAT
>CAZQYQ010000169.1:8936-10301 GCA_964597625.1 uncultured bacterium | reverse complement strand
GATTTCGGTCGGGGCCATTTTGCGCAATCCGGTCAAGTCAACCCATTTCATCATGGTATTCGTCGTTTGATGTAGCATCGCATATACCATCATACTTACAGATCGGCCCGGAACAAAGCGTAACGTTCGCAAGTCCCCATCCTTCTGGAATTAAAGAAATTTCTAATAGTGAGTGGTCCTAAAACAGGGATGTTTACAGGATATCCTTTCGTTTTGGGCGTCGCCTTTTTGACACTCTCGACCTCGTAGCGGCCGCACTGCTGATCGAGAAGATTGGATCTCAGGAGTGCCCCACGCCCGAGGCTGGCAATGCGTCGACCCGGGGACCGGACTTATCGCCGGTTCCCGGCGAAGGGATAGCGGATCCGATCCTCCGTCACCACTTCGTCTTCGGCGAAGCCGAGATAATGGATCTTGTATTTTTCTCCGGTTCGGCTCAGAAGCCTGGCCGGATACCAGACGCCGTCCTGCTTGACCGAAAGCAGGGCACCTTCATGGGGAAGGGAGATGCAGTCGCGTGATACCTGGTCGGTCAGGAAATACGGTTCTCCCGGCGTGTTGTTCCAGCCGATCAGATGCACCTTAAAGCGTTCGCATTCGCGCTTTTCGAGGAGAGCCGACCACAGTTCTCCTTCGTGGACGATCGCTGAAAGCGTGGTGGACACTCGGGTCAAGACCAGCGAATCGGGCATGCTTTTCGACCGGACGATGACGGGCGCATTGCGGTCATTGGCCTTGGCGGCGGTGTTCCACTCTTTGTAGCGCCCTGGCACGTATCGAACCAATTCCCCGAGAGTGACGAAACCGTCCCCATCGAAATCGGCCCGCCCATAGAGGGCCTCCAACGATGCGATGTCGAGTTCGTTGGACGTGACTTGCCGGCCGGAGCAGGCACAGAGAACCGAGACATTGCCCGGCACCGGCCGATCCTTGGGGCTCGAGCGGACGAACCCTCCGCTGGCGCAGGTTTCGATGAAGACCAGTACCGGGCAAGGCATCTTGGCCAATTCCGCCTTGATTTCGTTGCCCCAGAGGGTTCCATTGTCAAAGGTCTCGACTCCCCAGCCTTTGCCGGCATCGATTCCACCATGACAGGTCAGATACACGACCGCCAGATCTCCGGGCGTTGCCCTGGTTCGTTGCCAGGCGAACCCTTCCATGATTCCCGCGCGGGTTGCCTGTTTTCCCAAGACCAGTCGACTTTCGATCGCGTCTCGGAATTCCTTGCCTTGGTCTTGGAACGCCTTCTCGCATTCCTTCGGAAAGCAGTCGTAGGCATCGAGCCCCTCTGGCGGACGGACGTTCACGAGGTAGAGGTTGCCGTCGTTTTCGCCATAGACTCTTTGCAGCCAGTCCTTGTCAAAC
>CAZQYQ010000169.1:0-8926 GCA_964597625.1 uncultured bacterium | reverse complement strand
TCGAGGGTGAAGATGGCGTTGCTGCCGCAAAACATGGCCTTGGTATTGCCGAAATCGGCATTCCCGATCTGCCGTTTTCCGCCTTCCGCGGGTTTGCAGGCTCTCAGGGTGCCGTCGCGTTCGGCCGTGTAGAGATGCCCCTTGAAGAAGGCTCCGGCAAGGGCGCCCTTCCACCCGGCCTGGGGTCGTATTTGTTGCCAGAACCCATCTCGGGGATTGATCCGATAGAGGCTTCCGTCGGATTCGATCGTCAGCACCGAGTCCTCGGTGGCGAACATGAACGAGGTCTCGGCAAAATCGGCTTTGCCAACCTGCTTTTGCAGGCCGGTGACGAGATCGGTCTCGTGAAGAGTTCCGTTCTTTTGGACCGTGAAAAGGTGGTCGTGAAAGATCGCTCCGGACAAGGTCGATTTGCCGATCCCTTCTGCGCCAATCTGGACCCATTTGCCGCTGTCGGGGGCAATCCGATACAGATTGCCGTCGGTCTCAATGCTGTAGAGGGCATCCCGGCCTGCAAACATGAAGGTAATTGCGGCGAAATCCGGCTTGCCGAGCTTGGTCCGCTCACCCGTGTCGAGATCCGCCACCCACAGGTTGCCGTCTCTCTCGGCGGTAAAGAGGCGATCCTGGAAGATCACTCCGGCGCGGACGTTTTTCCAGGCCCCCGCATCACCCACCTGGGCCCACGCTCCGCGCACGCCACGCTGGTTCAGAGCGATGCCGAGGAACAGCAGATTGCCTTTCGCCGTCGGGGCTCCCAGGCAGAGGGTCGCGGAAAGTCCGATCAACAGGAACCCAAGAAGGAAAAAACGACGAATCGTCTTCGGAACCGGATGCGCGATTCGCCACGGATCTCGGGGCGGCTCATTGAATCGGTCTTCCCTGAGAACCTTCCTGGTCCTGGGCATGGTCGGCGTGCTTGGAGTTACAGGGCCCTCGCTCACAATTCCCCTTTGCGCGGAAGGATCTTGTCGGCCGCTTCCCTCAGCGCTCTGAACGATACCATTGCGCCGAAGAGAGAGGCAATATCCCTTTGCACTCCCGGTTTCGGCGAGTGCCACCATCCGCGCATGTTCTGCAACAGTTGATTTCAAGGCGGGCGGCGAGAATCGAACCCGCGGCCGAAGAGTTTATCCGGAGCTGGTGATTCTATAAGTATCCCTGAAATCCGAACCATGTCTAGCAAGAGAAATGCTGATTGGCATCGTCGAAAAGCCGTCCATGGCCACTTGGTAATATCCAGCATGAAATATTCTCACGAGAATTTATCCCGATGCGAACCACCTCCACTGCACGAATCCTCGAACGTCTTTCGATGACGTTCGAGGATTTTCCTTTTGGGGCCACCGTTTGCGGGGCATTTTTCGAACCCGCCTCCCGGAAGATTCCCACGCGGTTTTGCGGATGCCACGTTTTGCCCCCTGACGGCACAAAAACGTCCGATTTCGGTCGGGGCCATTTTGCGCAATCCGGTCAAGTCAACCCATTTCATCATGATAATCGTCGATTGATCCAACCGGTCGTTTGATGTAGCATCGCATATATCTTCATACTTACAGATCGGCCCGGAACAAAGCATACCGTTCGCAAGCCTCCATCCCTCTGGAATGAAAGAAACTTCTACTAGTGAGTGGTCCTAAAACAGGGATGTTTACATTTACACATAGGGTAAACGACGGACGATATACCATCCGCTTCGGGGAGGACGGAAGTTGTAACCGAATTGCATCTGGGAGCAATCATATGCAAGAATATCCGAAGATCCTTTGGCACAACGTTGAATGTTTCGCGTGGGCAATTTCCCGCGAAGATTGTTTCAGGGTGGAAACCGCCTGGGGATATTGAAAGGATTCGTGACAATGCAAACCTGGATCGATCTCTGGCCCTGGACAATCTCCAAAGCGGAATCGTGCCGTTTTCGACGGTCCTTGCTCCTCATCCTTTTTTCCTTGTCGCTCGCAACCCTTTTGGCCTCACCTATGTCCTCTTCTCTCCGCAAGAGATTGGCTGACGTGGAAGATCCCCATTTGCGCCGCATTCTGACAAACAGTGTGAACGTCGGCCTCATCACAAACGTGGAAGAACTCGATCAGGTCCTTTCGAGAGTGCAGCAAAAAGACAGCGACGCGTTTCCCCAGGGAAAAGAGCTCCCCGAGATCTATACCTACATCAAACGACATGAACGGGCTCTTCCGGAGACATACCGCTCTCTGATGGCAACGATCCGGTCCCTGGGGCTGACGAACATGGAGATCTACTGCGGCTCTCATGTCGTCTGCCGTGACGGCGGGCAGCTCTATGAAAAATGGGCCGGACTGGGTGCTTTTCCCCGGGTTTCGTCCCACTACAAAGGTGTCGGTGTGCAACAATTCGAGCTGCGCCTCGATGGCATCGGGGCACTCCTGTTCGGGAAGACGGGGAGCGGTGACACGTGGTTCCAGATGGAGGCTCACAGCACCTCTCTGACAGATGCCTTCCCCCATCTGATGGATTATTTCAAGCACTGTCTGAGCAACGGGGACAATGTCGGCCCGATCGGGACCACCTCGCGAGGAGAGCAAGCGCCTATCGTGATAGCACCGGTTCGACGGAACACACGAAATCGCTGACGACGTCTCTTGGGGACAGGATGTTCCTCGGGTTATCCAGGAAAGGCAACGAAATATAGTCTTTTCTATTGGATCTTCTTCTTGTCCCCCCTCCGCCGCCACCCCCGGGACATCCGGAGGGTCAGCGCGGCCAGAGTGGCGACAACCCGCCCCCCTCACCGGAAGAAGGAACGAATTAACCCGCTTTCCGAATCGGGAAATCGGATCGACAACCCAAATCAGTATGCAAAAGCAAACCGGCGGTATCCGAGTCCCTGGATATCGCCGGTTTATATAGAATATAAGATATATTGCCAATGACTGTTTTATGGAGGTTCAATCCAGTGCATTATTCATTCAAAACGAAAGGCGTCTGTTCTTCGCAGATTGAAATTGAATTAGATGGAAACATCATCAAAGACGTTCAATTCATCGGCGGATGCGAAGGCAACCTTTCCGGCATTTCAAAGCTGGTTGTCGGAATGACCGTTGAAGAAGTTCAGAAAAAACTGGCCCGTATTACCTGCGACGGCAAACCAACCTCATGCCCGGACCAACTTGCCCTGGCAGTGACCCAGGCATATGAATCACAGGCAGGAAAGTATTCTCAATGAAGGCTCCCTTATTCGACGAAACGGGTGAGCAGCACTCAGAGCTGGCCGGGGATCTGGCGTATGAAGGCTTTCCACGAGGCGTATCGCGCTTCAGAAAAACCCGCACCCCTGATGCGAGAAATCGCCTGGATTGAACGAAGAATACTGCTCCTTGTTTTTCCCAGGCAAGACAAGACATTTCTTTCATTCGGCGGTTATGCATACATAAACAGCGGGGTAAAAACAGGGATAAGGATGGAAGGAACCAGCTCATGATCAGACATTCAGATGCCGCCATCGACAAACCAGCGTCTGGTTTGACGGTCCCGTTTCAACGCCAGATTGTGTTTTTTAACGTTTCCGTTTTTCAGTTTTATTTCATAAGGAACAAATTCGGCACCGCTGATCAACGAAAGGGCTGAAGTGAAGTGATCGCTCGTGCTGATGACTTGCAAGCCGCCTAAATAGGCTTTCAAAGATCCGGTAATGGTACAGAATTTTCCGGCTTCATCCCAGTCTTCGTGGGCACAGGCATCGAAGAACGCCCGCGCCGCCTGCTCTGAATTCAAGGCGACGTATTTTTCATTATCGGGGAGGAGCCGCATTTCCTGAGCCCAATCGACATTTTCGGGAAGACACAACTGGAACACATCGGAAGCAATGGCCGTGTTGCCTTCGATCAGATCCAGCTCGAAAATCAGCTTGTCACTTGTGCTCGCGCAAAGGTAAATCCGGGCAGAGGACGGCAAACCGGTAACCTCATCGAACACGTAGACTCGACGCGTATCAGCGGTGCAAAAAAACTTATTCTTGAGATAGTCGTCATTGCCACACTCGGCCTTTGCCTCGATGGTCACGAGGGATTGCATCCGGCCATTTTTGCCATGCTCCCGGGTGACCGCAGTCATCCAGCCATGCTTCTTGACAGCCGCCATCTCGCCGTTCAGAAGTTGATTCAGATTGGCGATTTCGTGCAACCACTGCGTGTCGAATGCAGTATCCGAAGGCCTCGAGTATTTCACAGCGTAGTCGGGTTTGATGAAGAGCATGGATTCCTTGCCATCCATGACGGCAACCCGGCCGGGTTTTTCGATCCGCCATTTCAGGACGGGCTCAAACTCTTTCCAGAGTTCTATAGATACGAATTTCTTATCCGAGGTGATGGCCGAGAAATTGTCGGCAGGGTCAGTCCGAAGCTGGCCCCGAAGGTGGATATTCCGAAGTTTTGCGACAGCATTTGCTCCCCGGGTCATGATTTCGGCGGCAGAAACCTGGAGATTCAGGCTTCCCAGAATTACAAACAGGATCAACGTCGCGACCGTCGCCGCCGTCCCCATTCCCAAAGACCAGCGCCACTTCAACAATTTGCTGAGGAAGGTTTCCTCTTCAGGTTCCTGGACTCGTTCCTCACGTTCTCGTTGACGGATTTTCTCCATGACCGATCCGACAAGCGAAATCCCCGATGTCGAAGGGCCACGCTTCAACAAACGTTCATGAAGGCTGCCGGAGGCTTCGGCAAGCAATCGGCAACCGGAGCAGGTCGCAATGTGCTGTTGATAAGCCGATCTTTCATCGGCATCAAGGGTCCCTTCGAGATAAGCTCCAAGACAGTCCTGAAATTCATTGCAATTCATCGTTGTTTCTCCATTTGTTTCCGGCGGGCTTTCTCGAGCTCATCGCGAAGCCCGACATATGCCCGGGAAAGAGTCTTGGTCACGGTTCCCAGGGGAATCCGAAGGCGTTCCGCAATTTGTTGGCAAGACATTTCTTCGTAATACCGCAGCATGAGTACTTGCCGCTGGGAATCGGGAAGGGTGGCTATCGCTTCATCGAGGCAGTATTCCTCCGACGCCTCGGCGGTCATTGCCGGAGCCGTGGAAACGTCTCTGGGGTCCTCGATGCAACGATATTTTGATCGGTATAATTCGAGGGCGACTCGCGAGCCGATTCCGAGGAGCCAGGAATGAAATGACTCAGGTTTCTCCAATTTCGGCAGACCGAAGTAGGCCCGGACCAGAGCTTCCTGTGCGGCCTCCCGTGCGCATTCTCGGTTGCCAAGCCGGTTTGTCAGATACCCCAGAAGGGGCTTTTCATAACGCTGGACAAGAAATCGAAAATCATCAGGGTACCCATGAAGGCACCGTTCAATTAACTCCGGGTCGGTCATTCGAATAATGACTCCATTTCAAGGAGAGTGATGAGGCAAAATCATTGGTAAAAGGAATCAAGGGCAAATGAGGGAAAAGGATATCATCAACGCAGAAAATCCGAGCGTTGCGTAACAGCTTTCGGGAAAAGTTGTTCTCTCACACAGAACCGCAACAGCTCACGATACCAGGGAACTTCCGTGGCGAAAGCGGGAAAGAAGTATCCATCCCGAACGGGAGCACCGGAAACAATAGTGGGAAGGGCAGGCAAAGAAAATGCAAAGCGAACTCGTTCCAAGTGCTCAACTTCGGATTTTCCGGGGGCGATTTCGACACGCAGAATCGAAGTGATCACTTGAACTTTGCCCGAGTCCTGAATGTCGAAAGCAAGCTGGTCCCTGTCGACATAAAGACGTTCCTGGGGTGTCCGGAAAAAGCAAACGGTATCTGGTGTCGCCCATCCCGGGGCTGATACAAGCAGAAACATCATGGTTGCTACCAGGAGCGAGCGAATGTCGATCATTGTCATCTTCTCCATTTTTCCGATTTTCGGGTTTCATCCCTGATTCGTGGAGTAAGTGACACAAAAGGAACATTTTGCGACATGAAATTCAAAAAAAATTGGAACCCGGATAATCTTTCGGTTGACGTTTCTGTGCAGGAAATGCCCTGCTCATCGAAAGGTGCACCCGTGATTCTGCCGGACGACGATGAACGCGGAGCGCCTGAAGTTTCGAATGGACTTTGTCTTTGTCGATTGCATCATGGCGCTTTCGACACAGACCTCCTCGGGATTCGTCCAGATGGAATCGTCGAAATCAGCCCGAAAACCCATCTGATCGCCCATCTGCGAGTTATCTGGAAGAACGGTACGAACGGTTCAGAAAAGTTGCCTGATGAGTATTCATGGGTATAATTCCTCTGAATACGGTTGCGTGGAAAGGAGGCTGACGGTTGTTCTCATACGCTGGGGATGGACTGGCGCACCTTCTGGCAGGATTTGTCCTCGTTGCCATCTTTTCAGGTTTATTTCAAAAGGGGAGAAGACTTGAGCCTCTTTTCTGGTTTGGGTTTATCCTGTCGAGTTCTGCCCTCTTCTTTCTCCCGAACAAAATTGTATTCCTGGGTCGATTGGGAAATTGGTTTTACCAGTTTTGCCATTATCCCGTAAGCGATTGGGATATCCTCTTGCTCGGCTTTTCCTGGCACCGTTTCTTTTTCACGCATTCGTGTTTCTTAGCTTTGATTGTTTTCGGGGCCGTTCATAGGAACCCAAACTTGGCAGGATTTTCTCAGGGATTCACCATTGGCCTCAGCAGCCACTTGATTTGGGATGGAGTTTCCTGCTCGTCCTTAACGCCGGTTGTTTTCTTTCCGAGCTTGTTCGCAATTTCCGGAGTCTGGGCGAAAACGTGGCTGATTGGGAACGGGATAATCGCTTTCCGTATGGCGGGAAACTTCAGGAAGTAAGATCGCTTCCAAAGCGAGGATTCACTCCTCTGCGGACCATGAACCTTTTCACATCGCGCTCATTACTATATTAATTCGTATTATTTATGCAGCATCTGCGGATTGTCATCCCTGATGGCAGAAGCCGCGAGTCATCGGGCAACTCGCGGCTTCTGCCTCAGTCATGAAGGGTCACAGGTTCGCATCGAATCCCGTGACGGCGATATCCGGATCTCCGTGCAGAACGAATACCCGTTTCAGGATCGGATCGAAGCATACGCCGCGCACACTGCCGCCGGCAAAGTCGAGTTGCATGAGCTGGCTGCCGTCGGACCGCGCGACGTGAACCCGGATCACGCCTGCACCCGTATTCGTGACCGCCCACCGGTTCTGGTTGTGATCGATGGCATAAGACGTGTATCCCGCGGGGAAGAGCGCGGGCCTCACGGCCGCGTTGCCCGTTCCGGTCAGATATACCTCCTGGAACCCGGGCGGGGAGGAGTTCGTCAAGATGCTTCCACCGGGACCGCCCCACATCGTGACTCCCTGGTTGTAGGTCAGACGCGGGGCGGCGAGATTCGTCCCCGCCGAAATGAGATAGAAATACGCACTCGCTCCCGAGGTGTAATGGAATCCGATCTGTGAGCCGTCGGCGCTCGCCTGGCATTGCAGGCCGCTTCCGCCAATGGCGTTCGGAACCGGGCTTCCAAATTGCGGCGCGAGATTCGGGCTCAGGACGGTCATCGAGGCGGCGTTCGTGATGTTGTCATCCCAGAAGCAGTAGACCTTTCCGTCCTTGGGCGAAACGGTCGTGCTCATGAAACGGAGATTGGCGGGTTTGAAGGAATAGGCGGAACCGGAAAGATCGTATTTGTAAGCCCGGACGCCATCGTTCACATAACTCGTGACGTAGATATAATCCCCCAGGCACATATCCGGCGTGATGATGGTGCCCGGCAGCGTCAGCGTCGCGGAGCTCAGCGTGACCGTGTTCAGTTGCTGCAGCGTCGAGGTCGTTCCATTGTATGTCACATAATATATTGATCCGTTGCGCGCTGCCGGTGAAAGAATCGAGGACTGGAAGACATACCCCGTCACCGGAATGTTCTGAGGAACGGGCTGGATCGCCAGCGTCAATTTGGTGTTGAGCGTGGAGGGCCCGACCAGTCCGTCGGCAACGCCGCCCACGGCGATGTCATAGCTCGTGCCGGGAAGCAGCCCCGTGAAGGTGGCGGCACCCTCGACCGTTTTGATCACCTGAATGGGAGGCGTCACGCTCGGGGTAAGCGCGATGCTCACCACGAACTGTCTGATACTCGGCGGCGCGGTCCAGGCGACGCCGATCGAGTATGTCGCGGGAATCGTGACGACCGTATCGACCGCTGCCGGCAGGATCTGCACGATCGCGACATCGGTCGCCGTCAGATTCGGATACTGCGGATGCACGATGCGGATGTTGTATTTTCCGCCGGGAACCAGGTTCGTGTTGCCGATCAGCGTTCCTCCGGAGAAGCTCGTCGGAATGTCGAACCACGGGTCTCCTCCGATGTGCGAGAGCTGGATGCGATACCCGGCGTTGAAATTGAGCCCGCTTACCGTCACCGAGCCGGCAGCCTGGGCGACGGACGTGATGGTCGGAAGGATGCTTACGGGAATCAGGTTCGCCGGCAGCGTCGCGATCGCGTTCGCGATGATCGTGAACGGGTTGTCGGCCGCGCTGATGTCGTAGCCGGTGGCCGGATCGAGATGCATCCCGTAGTTCCCGGGGACAAGATTCCTCACGAGCAGCCTATGTATGCCCGGCCCGGAGGGAACCGTAAACACATCGCGGTTGTTCGTTTCCGTCGTCTGGGAGACGAACGTAACGCGGATCGGAGCGGCGATCGCGGTGGAAATCGTCGCGACGAGCCCGCCGGTTCCGCCGGAGGCCGGGTTGGGAATCAGGTCGAACTGTCCGTTGTTCTGCGCCGGAAGCGCCGCAACCACGATTGCGACCGCGCTTCCCGTCGAGAAGATATAATCGATGTCACCGCATCGGAGCGTGTATGTGCCGACCGGAATGCCGGTGAAGGCAAAGAAGCCGTCCACGTCGGCCATCGTGATTTTTTCGAGGAATCCCGCCGTGCCAGGCGTTCCAGTCGCGATCCGG
>CAZQYQ010000168.1:0-10388 GCA_964597625.1 uncultured bacterium | reverse complement strand
AGGTGCCTTGCATCGAGAAAAACGTGGTCCGTGGCGGCGTGCTGCATTTCCGCCAGAACGGCGCGCGCCACGATATCGCGCGGAGCAAGATCGGCCATCGGATGATACCGTTTCATGAACCGTTCGCCGGCAGGATTCTCCAGCACGGCCCCTTCCCCGCGAACCGCTTCTGATACAAGAAATCGCGGATGCCCCGGGGCGACGAAAACCGTCGGATGAAACTGCACGAACTCGAGATCCGCAAGGCGCGCACCCGCTGCCCAGGCGATTGCGACCCCATCACCCGTCGCCTGCTCGGGATTCGTCGTCTCGGGAAACAAGCGGCCCAGACCGCCGCAGGCGAGAATCACACACCGGGCTCGAACCTCGACCGGGCGCCGTTCCGGCCCGTCGAAACCGCGCACTCCGATGATCCGGCCATCCGAACAGCGTTTCAGAAGATCGGCGGCATGAAAGTTTTCGCGGCATTCGATTCTGGCATGGCTTCGAACGCGGTCGATGAGGGTGCGTTCAAGCTCACGGCCCGTTGCATCTCCGTGCGCATGCAGGATCCGCCTGCGCCCGTGCGCGCCTTCGCGCGTGAGAAGCAGATTTCCCCCAACGGCCGCGTCGAACTGGGCGCCGAACCCGATCAGATCCCGGACCCGGTCCGGCCCTTCCGTCACGAGAACCCTCACCGCGGCCGGATCGCAAAGTCCGGCGCCCGCGACCAGGGTGTCGGCGGCATGATCCTCCGTCGAGTCTGCGTGATCCCAGACGGCGGCAATCCCTCCCTGGGCGAACCAGGAGTTGGAGGCCTTGATATCCTGGCGTGTCAAAACCAGAACAGATGCCGATTCAGCGGCAGTCAGCGCCGCGAACAGACCCGCCAGACCGGAACCGATGATCGCGACATCGACATCGCGGCGTTCTATCTTATTCAAAATATATCCTTTGCATCAGAACCAGCTTCCACGGGCTTTTCTGACGACGGTTTCGGGAGTGTCCCGCTGCGTGACCGGAATCCGCCTGATGCCGAAGAGATCATCGCCGGGTTCATTGTATCCCGATCTGCTCGTGAAATGCATGCCGAAACCAGTCTCGACGGCAATGCTCCTGGTCTCCTCATTGAACTTGCCGTACGGCCACGCAAGCGCAACCGGGGAAGTTCCGATGAGCATGGTAAGCGTTGCGCGCGATTGTGCGAGGTCGGCCGCGACCGCGGAAGCAAGCGGCGCGGGGGAGGCTGGATCAAAGGCATTCCAGATGCGCATGAGGTCGGTGTGGAGGTCGTTCGTATGCGAACCGAACTCGAAACAGCCCGCCCTGGACATTTCGCGGATCTGCTTTCCCGAAAGATATCGCGCAAACTGGGGTTTGAGACCGATTCTGGATGTAACGACAAACACGGTCATCGGGATGTTCAGTTTTTTTGCAACAGGCAGGGCATACTGATAGAGACTTTCGTATCCGTCATCGAAAGTGATCAGAACCGGATTTTTCACCTGCTGCAGCCCGCCGGACAGGAACAGCCGGACGTGCTCGAGTCCGAGAGGCGTGAATCCGTTCGCCAGCAGCGCCGCCATCTGCGCGGAAAACTGAGCCGGCGTACACGATACTTCGGAGGTCGCGGGCTCTTCGATATGGTGATACACAAGAACCGCCAGCTTCTCCGGCGAGCGCGCGACGGCGATTCCAAAGACCGCGATGAAGGATGCCGCGACAAGGGCGGCGAAAAAAGCCAAAACGGGCGCCCCTTTCAGAGGAGCGCCCGTTTCGATCATAGGTTCTCAGAGCCCGGCAGCCTTGCGGATAGCATCGACCTTGTCGAGCTTTTCCCAGGGCAGATTCAGATCCGAGCGGCCGAAGTGGCCGTAGGAGGCCGTCTGCTTGAAGATCGGGCGGCGAAGATCGAGATTGCGGATGATGGCACCCGGGCGGAGATCGAAAATATCCCAGATCAGCTTCTCGATCTTGCGCGGATCCATTTTTTCGGTGCCGTTCGTGTCGACATGCACCGAGAGAGGCTTGGCAACGCCGATTGCATAGGCAATCTGGATCTCGATGCTGTCGGCGACGCCGGCGGCAACGAGGTTTTTGGCAATATAGCGACCCATATACGCGCCAGAGCGATCGACCTTGGTCGGATCCTTGCCGGAGAAGGCGCCGCCGCCGTGAGCGGCCATGCCGCCGTAGGTGTCGACGATGATCTTGCGGCCGGTGAGACCGGAGTCGCCATGGGGCCCGCCGACGACGAAGCGGCCGGTCGGATTCACATAATACTTGGTATTTTTATCGAGCAGCTCGGCCGGGAAGACCGGCTTGATGACCTGGCTGACCAGATCTTCGGAAAGCTGGGCGTGACTGACGTCCGGGTTGTGCTGGGCCGAAAGAACGACCGCGTCGATACGGACGGGCTTGCCATCGACATATTCCACGGTGACCTGGCCTTTGCCGTCGGGGCGCAGATAGGGAAGTTTGCCGTTTTTGCGCATTTCGGCGGTCCGGCGGCACATCAGGTGGGCATAATACAGCGGGGCAGGCATCAGATCGGGGGTTTCGCGGACCGCAAACCCGACCATCATGCCCTGGTCGCCGGCGCCGATATTCAGTTCGGCATCCTTGTCGGAGCCGTCGGCGGCCTTGTTGACGCCCTGAGCGATGTCGGGGGACTGCTCATCAAGAGCGACCATGACGCCACAGCTCTTGCCGTCGATTCCCCAGTCGGAGTTCGTGTAGCCGATGTCGCAGATCGTCTTGCGGACGACCGACTGGACATCGACATAGCACTTGGTGGTGATTTCGCCCATGACGATGGCGAGACCGGTGGTAACAGCGGTTTCACAGGCAACGCGGCCCCGGGGATCCTGGGCGAGAATCGCATCGAGGACGGCATCGGAAATCTGATCGGCAACCTTGTCGGGATGCCCTTCAGTGACTGATTCGGAAGTAAAGAAATACCGGTCGCTCACGGTGAGCCTCCATATCGGATGAGAGTGGGGCGATTATATCAACCCCCTCCGCTGCCGTCAAGCACCGGAAAATATTTCCGAAAAGAAGATCAGCGGCGGTTTTCCTGACCGGAAAACCGCCGCCATGTGTTGCCGGAGCCTCTTACTTCGTCACCTCTCCGGTCGTCTGAACCTGACCGGCAGGTGCATTCATGAGTTGCACAACATTCCGATATGCCATCTGATAACTGAAGATAAATCCTACGACGCTGGTGATAAGAACCAGGATGGTAGCCAGCACTCTCATGCGCAACCACCTCCTTGCTGCTCCGGCGAAACCCCTATCGGCAGGAATCGCAGATCCGTGAAGGCGGTTCAGCAGGAAGCTCCGATTTCCGCCGCAACGTCTTTCCAGGGGCGTGACTCCGCGACAGCTTTTTCGATACTCCGGCCTGCCATGCAGGCGCCCAGGAGAATGGCGCCCCGCACCTTTCCGTCGATGACGACGACCTTGTGATAGATGCCTTCATCGGGACGGACGGCCAGAAGATGGGCTTCGGCCGCACCCTGTGTCGTCAGAGTTCCTTCAAGATCAGCCTCGCCGATGCTGAGCAGATCGACGCCGGTCAGTTTCAGTCTGAAGCTTTCGGGGGGCATCGTGAGCGGGGAGGTTTTTCCGGCCATGCACTGACCGGCGCGATTTCCCCAGTGGCGTGCGGCAAGCCACGTTCCCCACATTTTTCCGTCGTGCATGATGTTGTCGCCGGCGGCGAAAACGCCGTCGATATTCGTGCGACAGAATGCATCGACAAGGATTCCGCGGCCGCAGTCCACGCCGAGCTGTCTCGCCAGGCCAAGGCGCGGAGCGACACCGGCTGAAACGAGATACACATCCCCCTCGAGCACGTCCCCGCTCTGAAGCTTCAGATGGCCGTCGCCCAGGCAGCCGATCTTCGCGCCCAGATGGAATCGGAAGCCCTGTTTTTCAAGAACTCCCTGGAGAACGCGGGCGCCCGCCGCATCGAGCTGACGCGGCATCAGCCTGGGCGCAAGCTCCACGAGTTCGACGGCCAGGCCCAGCTTCGTGAGATGATAGGCGGCTTCGAGGCCGAGCACTCCGCCACCGACACACACCGCCCGTTTTTTTCCGGCGGCGGCTGTCCGGATCGCCTCGGCATCGGCGGCTTCGCGCAGAACGAAGAGATTTCTGCAGCATTCCCGGCCCTCGATCGGCGGCATGAATGCCTCGCAGCCGGTCGCGAGAAGCAGGCTGTCCCAGCCGATCGTCTCGCCGCTCCCCAGCCTGATCGTTCGCGCATGCGCATCGGCGGCTTCCACCTTCACCCCGAGTCTGAGATCGATCTGCCTTTCGGCGAACTTTTCGACTGGCGTCATCACGATCCGTTCGATCGTCACCCCACCGGAAATCAGTTCAGGAAGTCTCGTTCGGAAATAGACCGGCCACGGCTCCCCCGCCACCGCGATAATCGCGCCGGCATAGCCGGAATCGCGCATGGCGATCGCGGCGGCGGCTCCCGCGACACCGTTTCCAACAATCACCGTCACCGGTCCGATTGAAGCCATGATTCGTATACCTCCTGAAATGGATCCGTTCTTCTCACGTTTTTCTGCGGCGCATCCTGGCAGAGGGAAACAGAACATTATTTAAAATGAGCCTGAACCCGGCGGCGCTCTTTTTGTAATTTCCGAACTGTCCGCCCGGCGTATGGCCCCCATAGTAGCAGAAAACACCTTTGCCGAGCGTTCCCGTGAGATAGCGCACCGAAACGCCATCATTGTTCTCAGCAAGAATCGTGACATCCTTCTTCACGAGGGATTTGCGGAATGAGGTCGTCTCGCCGCTGAACCCGGGAATCTGCCGCTCGTGATTCTGGTTCAGCAGGCAGGGAATCGGGTCCACCTGGGCCGAGAAATCGAACAGACTGAAAAGGGTCTGTTCGCCGGCCTCCGGCACATCGATGTCCGAATACTTGAACAGCACAGCCGGCAGCAGGGTAAACCCGCCGAACGCCAGGCTGCGGGATGAATTCAGAACGCCATTCGGATCCGCCACGGTCGAATCGCCGTCGAACCGCGCTTCCACGATGTCGTTACCGTCGGCTGCCAGCGCGATATCGAGCGTCTCGGCCGCCGAGCACATCGCAAACAGAAATCCGCCACCGGCGAGGAAGTCACGGATCTTCGTCGCAACGGCCTGTTTCATCTGCCAGACTTTCGCGAATCCGCGGGAAGCGGCCAGAGAAGCGTCGCCGCCCGTATGGCCGCGCTTGTGGCCCTGGCCGGTGAAATCCTTGTGATGAATGTGCAGCCAGTCGATCCCGGACAGTTTTTCATCGAGAATCTCACCATCATATAATATTTGATATTTTATACCGACATGCATCAGGAGCTGTGCGACGACGTCACTGGCCTCTTCTTCCTTCGATGCCAGGTAGATGCCGATGCGCGGGGCCGTTTCAAGGGGAACGACATCCATGTTCTCGCTTTCCGTCATCGTCAGGAGGCCGTCGATATCAGCCCGCGCGAGGGGCTCGAGACAGACCTCCGCGGCTTTGGCCTGGTCACGGACCATGGGCTCATCAGGCAGAATGAAGCTGCCGCCCCGATAATTCAGCGCCCAGAAGACATTCTCCGCCTTCCGGTCAAGGGCCTGCCAGACCAGACCGTATGCGCGGCAATGGTCAGTCTGGGTGCCGTCCATGGGAACCAGAAGGGCGTCAGCCGCATGGAGTCCGCAGGCCCCCCCGGCCATCAGGAGGGCCATGACGAGCACATGCACCCGTTTCTTCATTGATCCCGCTTCCCTTTCCCAGCGCACCCGGTCGAAGCTGCCGCGGACGTCACTCCTGCGCTTTTTCGATGGGTTTCCGGGAGCTCCGCTTGAAAAAGAACTTCAGAGGGCGATCGAGTCGGGCGGCCCATGCCGCTTCCGAATGAACCGCCCCGATGTCCGGATAGGCGCAGAGATCCTTTCCCATCCTGAATCCCCGTTTTTTCAGAAGCTCCGTCATCTTGTGAAAGCCGCGCCAGATCTGCTGTTCCAGATCACCAGCATCGAGATACAGCCTGACCGGATGTTCGGGCAGAGGCCCATCCTGAACCAGTTTATACATACGGCCCCGGTTGAACCAGAATGCCGGAGACAGGCACGCGGCCATCGAGAACACCTCCGGGTGAAGCCATCCGAGTTGGAAGGAGAAGAGGCCGCCCATCGAGGAACCGCCCACTGCCGTCTGTTCACGTTCAGGGCTGGTGCGATACGTTGCATCGATGAATGGCTTCAAAACCTGCATCAGAAATGACGCATACGCCTTTCCTTTCGGCCTGAACAGGTTGTATTCCTCCATCCGGTCCGGGGTGTTGGCGACTCCCACGACGATGAACTCCTCCACAATGCCCCGCTTCATGAGAAGCATCGCGGTCTCGTCGAGTTTCCAGTCCTGGCCGCAGAATGAGGTCGCCGGGTCGAACAGGTTCTGGCCGTCATGCATATATAACACAGGATATCTTTTCCGGCTTTTCCGATAGGAAGGCGGCAGCCAGACCTGGATGTCACGCGCATAGTCGAGGCCGTCACCGGTCATGCCGGGGTGCACTCGCACGATGCCCTGAACCGGGTCCAGTCCGGCCGGAAGCTTGTCCATCCAGTCAGCCACGGATGTTTCAAATCTGCATTCCGGGCCCTCGACACGAAAGGCGCGATTATCCGGCGGAATATTCTCCGGGGTCTCCTCATAGACCGCCTGCGTTTTCCAGTTTCCCCGGGAGACCTTGAACTCGACCACCGAGCCCTTCGGGGCAAAGAACCGGCACTCGCCGCTGCGGGCATCGATGCGTTCGAGCCGGACCCGGCCGGGCTTCCAGTCTCCGAGAGCGGGAAGATTCCCGGCGAGAAAAGCCGCGCTTCCGCGCGGCAGCGGCGAAGCGAATGTGACGGTTATGGTGACGGGAATCAGCGGACGGCGCTTTGCCGGCTTTCGATGATGAGACATGCTGCGGCTCCATTTCTGATGCAATACGACGGACGTCGTTCGGTGCAACCTGTCCGCCGGGAAAATTTTCTGAGAACCATCGTTCATATGATACTGCTGACTTCCAGGAAAAAACCGGATACAATAAAAAGAGAGAAAAGGTCAACCGGAGAGAGGATGGCAACGATCCTGCTTCAATCCATCGAATCGCTTCTGCAGCCGCATTCCCTGTTTTTCCTGCAGGGAACGGCATGGCTTATTCTCTCCTGCCTCATCATCGCAATGCCGGCCACCATACGGGTCAGCCACTCCTGGCGGATCACCTGGCCGGCGTTCGCGCTGGCGGGCGTCAATGCTCTCATCTGTGCCTTTGCCGGTGACACCGGGTGTCTCGGCCAGAATCAGGCGCTCCACACCGTTTTCCTGACAGCAGGCGCGTTTTTTCTGGCCGAATTTCACCGGTGCACGCTCTTCACCGTCCCCCATCTGCGCTCGGCTTTCGGCGTCCTCTGCATCATCGTGACCGCGTTTTTGATCGCCCTGCCGGCCGGATTCCTTCATCCCGTCGCGCACGCCCTGTTCGGCCTTGGCATTGCCCGGCTGGGGCTGACGCTGTGGATACAGCAGCGCCAGATCCCGGATCTACCCAGGCCGCCGTTGTGCGCGATACCGGTTTTTCTTCTTCTGGGGCTTGCCACCGGGATCCCCTTCGACGAGAATTCTCTTCCAACCGGAATGGGAAGCTCAGACCCGGTGTTTCTGCCGACGTTTTCCCTGGCAATGGTGGTGCTCTTATACGCCGCAGCCAAGTGTGTATACACCCATTTGAATCTCCTGACCTTCGGCTCCGTCCCCGGAGAGTCCCGGAGGCTCGGAAGAGGTCTTCTCACATCGGTCCTGGCGCTCACAGTGGCAGGATTGCTCTTCACGAATCATCTCGAGACACAGGCCCGGCTTTCCCTCGAACAGGACACCCTGAATCAGGCGAATGTTCTCACCACGATCGTGAACGAGCGGCTGAATGAGGATAAAAGGATTGCCCTGATCATGTCCGAACACCCGGCCGTGATATCGGCCCTTTCCGGCGGCCCGGTCGAGGCCTGCGACAAGGCGGTTGGCATAAGCGCCGGCACCATCCCGGGATCGATCTGCTATGTCGCGGATGCGAACGGGGTATGTATTTCCTCATCGAACCGTGCGACCGCGGCAAATCTCGTTGGCCACTCGTATGCTTTCCGGCCCTACATGAAATCCTCTCTTGCCGGGGAGCCGGGGCAGTATTTCGCCCTGGGCGTGACATCGAATGAGCGCGGCCACTACTCTTCGCATCCGGTTCGCGACGTGGCCACCGGAAGGGTCATCGGGGTCTCGGTCGTTAAACGAAGCGTGGCGAGCCTTCTTCCGCTATTTTATAGTTGTAAATATTCATTTTTGCTGAGTCCAGAAGGGATCGTCTTTCTCAGCAGCCGCCCAGAATGTGTTCTGATGCCTTTTTCGCCGCTTTCAGCCGGTCAACGGGAGCAGATCGCCATGACCCGGCAGTTCGGCACGATAGCGACGACAACGATGTTCCCCGACACGCCGCCGATTCCGGGCTTTTTGAGGGCGTTTGGCCAGAATCTGTTTTGCACCCAGTCGGCCCTCAACAGCGACAACTGGCGCATCGTGCTGATGAGCGACGTCCTGCCGGTGACGCAGGCCCGACACCTTCCTCTCGCCCTGGTGCTGACGGTATCGATGCTTCTGCTGGCGTTTCATATCGGCACCGCGCGGGTCGCCGAGGGTGCCTGGCAGGTCCTGCAGTTCGAGCAGCAGTTCAGGGGGATTTTCGAGAATGCCCCGGAAGGCATCCTGATGGTTGACGCCGAAACGCACCTCATTCTGGCGGCGAATCCATTCATGTGTCATGCTCTCGGAGTGGCCGGCATCGACGAGTTGAAATTGCTGCATTACGAGGATATCTGCCAGAACGGGTTTCATGATTCGCAGGAGCTTTTTCCGCGCATCAAAGCAGCTGAGAGGTTCTTCGTCGAGCGCCAGTTTCACTCTTCAACCTCTCAGGATTTTTACGCCGAGCTCACCGGCTCGCATCTGAAGCTTCGCAATCGCGAAGTATTCCTCCTGTTCATCAGAGATCTCGCGGCACGAAGGCTTCTGGAAAGAATGCGCATGGAGAGCGAAGAACGTTTCAGAAACCTCTTCGCAGCTGCTCCCAATGGATTTCTGCTGATCAGAGAGGCCGACCACACGATCGTCGATGCAAATCCGGCCGCTCTGGCGCTCCTCGGAAAAACACACGCGGAAATCGTCGGCAGGATCTGCAACAAGTTCATCTGCCCATCTGAAATGGGAAAATGCCCATTAACCGATCTGGGACAGAAGGTCGACAACACCGAGCGGCTTCTGATAGGCCCGCAAGGCTCCCGCATCCCTATTCTCAAGCAGGTGATCCGGCTCGATCTGGGAGGCATGCCGCATCTTCTCGAAAGCTTCATCGATATCCGGCACCGCAAGGAGATGGAACTGGCCCTCGCAACCGCCAAGGAAGCCGCCGAAGCCGCGAATCTCGAAAAGAGCAAACTCCTTGCCCACATGAGCCATGAGATACGAACGCCGATGAACGCCCTGCTCGGATTGATCGATGTGCTGAGAGCCGAGCTGACGGTGCCGAGACAGAAACACTATCTCGACCTCATCAAGAGTGCGGGAGAGTCCCTTCTTGCGCTGCTCAACGACATTCTCGACCTTTCCAGAATCGGGGCGGGCCGAATGGAGCTCGATGAGGCTCTGTTTGATCTGCATGCACTGATCCAGACGACTCTGGAGCTGCTTTCCGGCAGGGCCGGATCAAAACGGATCGAGCTGCAGATGGAAATGGCGCCGGATCTGCCGAGATGGGTCATCGGCGATCAGTTCAGGCTGCGCCAGATTCTTCTGAACCTTTTGAACAACGCGATCAAATTCACCGACCAGGGCTGCGTGAAACTGGCGGTCACCAGCACGCCCGACGCGACACCGGGATCGATCGTGATTTTCGTTTCGGTAAGCGACACCGGCATCGGCATCCCCTCCGATCAGATCTCACGGCTGTTCAGGTCATTCAACCAGGTTCACCTGACAGGGGTGAATCGCCAGGAAGGAACAGGCCTTGGCCTGGTGATCTGCAGGCAGCTCGTCAGGTTGATGCAGGGTGACATCGAAGTGGATTCAGAGGCCGGTCGCGGTTCAACGTTCAGATTCACCGTCAGGCTTCGCATTCCTGAGAAGAGTGCCGTTCCGCGGCCGGACGGGGTGAGCGAGGGCTCAACACTCCCAGACGCCGCGCCATCAGCGAGTGCGAACCATTTTTCCGGTTCCGTTCTCCTGGGAGAAGACAATGAAGTCAACAGCAAGCTGGCGGAAACGATTCTGAAAACCGGCGGCTGGAAGGTGACCATCGTCGCAGCGGGCCGTGAACTCGTCGAAC
>CAZQYQ010000167.1:0-10419 GCA_964597625.1 uncultured bacterium | reverse complement strand
CACCCCGTGCGCCTGCCCGACTTCGCGGCCGATTCGGACGAGCAGATCATGGTTCTGGTAGGGACTTATCAGCAGAGTGGTGGAAAAAGAGCCGATTCCGTCTCTGCGGGCTCGTGCAGCTGTTGCCGAGAGCCGCATCCGAAAACAGGCAGCGCAACGGGCCGGGCCATACTCGCCGGCAAGAACGGAAAGAAATCGTTCAAGGCCATAAGAAGGATCACCCCAGCGAATCTCGGCATGGTAAACACCGGCCATTTTCTTAAACGACTCGAATCGGGCATGATACTCGGCAAAGGGGTGGATGTTGGGGTTGTCCCAGAACAGAATGATGTCAGACTCTCCGGTTTTTTTCAGAAACGGCCAGGAACCGCTCAGACAAGGCCCACAGCAGGTATGAAGAAGAAGTGACATCGGAAATCTCGTTTTAGACCATGGTGCCTGACATCGTCCAGAGGCGGGCTCGGTCGATTTTCACCTGAACGAATGTTCCGATGAGTTCTGCGTTGCCGGCGAAATCAACGACGCGACCGGTGCGGGTTTTGCCGATCAGGTGACCGGTCGTGCGCTCAGAAACGCTGTCAACGAGAAGTTCTACCGTGCGTCCGACCTGATTTCTGCTTTCTTCCTCAGAAATTGTATTCTGAACCTCGATGAGCCTGGCAAGCCTGGCTTTGCGCTCCTCTTCGGGGAGGAGCCCTGGCATTGAAGCCGCTGGCGTGCCTTCTCGCGGAGAATAGTAGTAGGTATATGCCGCTTCGAACCTGACCTCGCGGACAAGCGAGATGGTCTCTTCAAACTCGGCATCCGTCTCGCCCGGGAACCCGCAGATCAGATCTGTGGTGATGCAGGCGCCTGGAATTGCCTGGCGGACACGGGAGACGAGATCGAGATACCGGCGTCTCGTATAGCCGCGGTTCATTTCTGCGAGAACTCGGTCGGACCCGGATTGGGCTGGGAGATGGAACAGTTCGCAAAGCTTTTTCAGCTTTGCCATGCGCTCGACCGACTGTGCCGAAAAATCACGCGGATGCGAGGTCAGAAAGCGAACCCACTGAATACCTGGAATCTGCTCAATCTGTTCGAGAAGCGTCGAAAAACCTTCTGCCAGTCCGAGATCTTTTCCATAGGCATTCACGTTCTGACCAAGAAGAGTGATTTCGACAACACCCTTTCGGGAAAGATCGGTGATAAACTCGATCAGTTCGGGAAGCGGGCGGGAAATTTCGGGGCCACGGACATGAGGGACGATACAATACGAGCAAAAGTTTGTGCAGCCTCGGATGATGTTTACCAGGGCTGAAAAAGGGCGCTCAAGGAGAATCCCGTCGGCTTCCTCCCCTTCGAAGCCTCCAATCGCTGCAAACGCTCCCGTCGCGCGCTGCTGCCTGGCTCGCTGGAGAAGCAGCGGCAGGGTGGGGATGTCGTTCGGTCCAAAAACGAGGTCGACGTGCGGCAGAAGCTCGAACAGGCGATCCTTCTTTGCCTGGGCCACGCAACCGGCAATTCCGATTAAAAGATTCGGATTCTTTCTTTTTTGACTCTGGAGTGATTGGATGCGACTGATCAGTCGCTGCTCGGCATGCTCGCGGACGCAGCAGGTGTTGTATAGAATCAGATCCGCATCTGCTTCTGATGCTGTTTCCTCATACCCGAGCCCGGCGAGAATCCCTCGGATTCTCTGGGCATCAGCCTGATTCATCTGGCAGCCGAAGGTTGTCAGAAAATACGTTTGCATCGTTGGCTTGGACATAAGAATCCCTATTCTACCACAACTCAAGACCAAAGAGAATCAGACCAAAAGACAATTAACTGATTATATGATCAATTAATTGATCGTTATAATAATAAGTTGTTACTATTTGACCCCAATATTTCGGAACTGTCGTGGATATTTCAGAGCATTCCTTGACGTGAATGATATGTATGATAAACTTCCATCACAAGAAGAGTGTGAAGAAATAGATATTGAATCTACGGGTTACACTGACTTTGGAGGAAGAATGAAAACCGCTTTCAAATTTACCGCTTGTGCCATCGCTCTTTTCATTGTGATCCTCGGCAATTCTTGCGTTTTTGCCGGAGGGACTCCGGCTGCCCGTCTGGAAGGAGCCGTTGTTGAAAATGAACCTCCTTTGTCTGATCAAACTCCTTCGTCTTCCGAGGGACAGGCGGATATGCCGCAGATGAGTTTTGCCCCGGCAACCTCCACGGAGAGTGTTGTCGGTTCAAATTCAGCTGTGAGTGATGGCCAGGCTTCAGGACATCCGAAATATTCGAATAAAATTCGCGAATACTGGTTGCGTATTCATGCTGATGAAATGAAAGCCGTCAATGATTCTGGGGTGCATGAGCAGGCCGCGGAAGCGAAGTCTGCCGGCGACTCGGTGGCGAGCGAACAGGCCGTGGAAATCAAGGCTGCCAATGAGAATACTCCGGCTGGAATGGAACCCGGGGATGTTGCTCCGATCACGGATGCGAAAAAAGGTGAGGCAACCATCAAAATCGAAAAGCCGATTCCCCATTCTGAAGCCCCCGTTGTCGTGCAGACAACGCATCAGAACAAGCTGGTCATCCGCGAGACGACGACTGTTGACGAAAATGTCCCGTCTGCTGTTTTGCCGTTGTTTTCAGAACCGCTTGCGAAATTGAACGCGAGACGGGCTTACAGAGAAGCGGAAGCGCGCAGGCTGAACGTCGTGCTTCCAAGCCAGGGCGGCACTGCGGAAAAGGTGTTGCCGAGCATGCTCAAAATGAATGCCTTCATAAGCGGAATCATCGAGCAAAAAACGGTTCATTCTGACATCAAGCAGGCTGGAACGAATGAGTTGTCTGCAACTCCGGTGGCCTCAAAGAACCCGACACAGAAGTAATTCAAGAATACAACACCGCAGCCCGCGGTTCGATGAACGGCGGGCTGCAGGTGACTGAGCTGTTGTGGTTCAGCGAATGCTCGTCGTCATTGTCGCAGGGAATTCATCGTAACTGCCGGGCCCGATCGTGTAATGCTTCCCGAGAAGACCCGTATTTTCGTCATCCGCCCCGCATCCGGTGATGGCGGTCGGAAGCAGAATGAGAGAGAGGGCGACGAACACCCAGACCACTGTTCGGAAATTCATGTTATGTTCCCCTTCAAACCGATTCGAGTTCGTCACCAACTGTCGGCATGAAGTGATGATTCCCGAATATTTTCAGTATATCTTTTCAATTTTTCCGCCCGGGAAATAATGCGCAAGGATGCGGTTGAAGGAGTTTCCCGCTTTCGCCATGGCCTGTGCCCCGGTCTGGCACATTCCTACTCCGTGGCCCCAGCCGGCACCGATGAATTCCGCGCCGATCAGGTATCCTGAGGCGTCTCGTTTCCAGTCTGCGACGAAGCAGGCGCTTCGCAATCCACCGAACAGCTTGCGTATGGCAAGCTCTTTCATGATCGTTTTTGTGCCTTTTTCGCCTTTGAGCGTGATTTTAAACAGCCGTCCGGAAGGACCGCGTTCAAAATCCGTCACATCTGAAATACGACCGATGTCTGCTGCCTCCTCGACCTTTTTCCAGGCGGTCCGCGAAAGCGATTTTCGCCATCTGAACTTGTCTCCGCCCTCTACGGATGCGTCGCTGCACCAGCAGTCCGGAGGGGTTCGAATGAACAGAGCGACATCTCTCTCTTTCGTCAGGTCGAGTCTGGGTGGCTTTTCCGTCGTATCCCAGACTCCCGACAGCTGTGGATCGGGAGGCGATGTCCAGACCAGGTGGTTGGCTTCGCCGTGACCTCCGCAGTTGGCGGCATACACCGCATCGACGATCGCCCCTTCGGAGTTTCTCAGGAGCATTCCGCGCGTGGGTGCGAGAAGCGGTTCAAGCTTGCGGGAAGCCGCCGTTTCTCCGGCGTATACCTGACAGTGCTGCTCGGCGCAGAAATCGAAGCCTTCCCCGAGGTGGCGCAACCCCATTTTCGAGAGGATTTCGCCGCGGGCGGCCACCGCCTGAGCCTGCAGTGCCGATGGTGCCGCGTTCGAGGATATTTCGGACGGGACGACACCTGCGAGGATTGTTTCCAGATCTGTTTCAAAAACGGCATCCATGGCATCCTGGGCACCCCAGCTGATGGTGAGCGGCCCATGAAAGGAACGGGTGGCATAGCCGTGCCAGGTGTATCCCCGGGCGAACTCGACATTCTTCAGTTCGATCGTGCCGGCAGGAATCAGCTGCAGACCGTTGTTCCCGGAGGCGACCCGCCTGCCGTTAACCTGGAGGGAGACGGTTCCCTGGGTTTTGCTCAGAACTTCTTCCAGAATCCAGCTTGAACTTCCGAGGCCGGACAGTTCGTCGACGAGTTTTGTGGCGGCATCACGATCATCGAACAAGCCTACGCCGATGAACAGGACCCGCCCATCCCAGCTGATCGTCGTTTTGTCATCCAGATACGATATTGTTCCGGCCTCGAACGTGTGAACCGGTCGGCCGGTCGCCCGCCATCGCTGAAGCGAGGCTTCCACCTTTCGGGGTTCGCGCATCGGAGCCGATTCGACCATGACATGAAACCGCTTCCGAGCGGGCTGTAGTATATTTCCAGATATTGAAACTGCTGCCTTGCCGTCGATGACGCCTGATGCTGGGCCGAGCTTCCAGGAGCCTCCATCGGGCATGCGGCAGTCGAGCCGGTTCTGATACTCGGCGACTTTCATTTTGACGATGGGAGCCGGTGCTGCATCGGATGGGAGTGGAAAGCCGGCCAGAAGGGCCAGCGAAAAAAAGCCGGCTTGTACGGTCCGGAGAAAAAGGAGGTTGCCGGGAATACGGAATTTAGAGATCATCTGCATCGATTTCTCCGAGTGCGACAGCCAGTCGGCCGTTCGCTGCTGCCAGGGCCTGTCGGGCCTCGTCAGCGGTTCCGCCGTTTCTGGCGAGATATATGGCAAGCTTTACTTCGCCGCCTGCGCGTGAAAGACACGAGTCTGCATGTTCCGGAGTCGTGCGGGCGCCTTCCATGACGATTCTCCTGGCTCTCCCGCGAAGCTTCTCATTCGTTGCGCGCACATCGACCATCAGATTCTGATAAACCTTGCCGATTCTGATCATGGAAATGGATGAGAGCATATTTAATACTATTTTACATGCGGTGCCGCTTTTGAGGCGTGTGGAGCCTGTAATGACTTCCGGCCCGACAACCGGATTGATGTGAATGTCGACGTCGGGGCGCTGCCCGTAGGGATTGCAGGAAAGCAGGATGGTGCTGCTTCCGATGCCTTTCGCGAAGGCCAGGCCTGAAATGACGTAGGGCGTGGTTCCCGAAGCCGTAATGCCGACGATGGTGTCAATGGGACGCAGAGCGACTCCCTTCAGATCCGTTACGGCCGCTTCCCGATCATCTTCGGAACCTTCCCGTGCCTGAAAGACGGCTTCGGTGCCGCCGGCAATCAACGCTGTGACCAGATCGGGGCTGACGCCGAATGTGGGGGGGCATTCAGAGGCGTCAAGCACCGCAAGTCTGCCCGAGGTTCCTGCCCCGATGTAGATCAGCCGCCCTCCCTGCCTGAATGATGCGACAATGCGATCTACGGCCTGGGCGATACTTTCCGCCGCGGCCTCAACGGCCGAGAAGACCGAACGATCCTCGTTCAGGAACGTTCGGACGATTTCCCGGGTGGGCTGCCGGTCGATATAGACCGAGCGAGGATTGCGACTTTCCGTCAGTGACAGGGATGTCGCGGCAGACTGGACGGTGTTTTGCGTCATGACTCCTCCGATGGCACATGAAACTGTTCTACACGTTCGGCCAGGAATCGCAGCTGATGGAGCATCTCGTCGTCGATTCCGCGGGCTGAAGAGGAAAGATATCTGAGCAGGGGGCCCCAGGCCGGGTGAAAGGCCGGCTCTCTCAGGCTGAAACGGCCTGGTTCACGGTCACTCAGAACCGCGAGTGCGCGTTCCGAAAACTGCTTCCAGTTTGTCCAGAGGCCGCCGATGCCGGCCATCGATATTTTGTTCCCGAAGCCCAGTTCGGCGGCAAGAGCCCTCACATCAGCTGCCCAGCGGCGAAGAGAGGCCGAGACGAGCGCTTCGGCGGTCAGATCGCCTTCATCGACAGCGAGGGTAAGAACCGGGGCGAGTTCGCCGAGCCTGCGCTGAGCTGCCGGATCAGCATACAGCCAGTCCAGAAGTGCGGCCCGGTCGATCTGGAGATGCCTGAATTGTTTCTTGAAGCCGGCGAGGATGCTTTTGCCCGTGATGTCGCCCTCGATCGCGCCGAGAACCTGCTGAAGGGCAAGCCGGCCGAACTCCGCCCCGGACGGTGTCGTGTCGAGTAAAAAACCCCAGCCACCCCGTCTGCGGTCCATTCCACCCCGCCTGCCGAAAAGGACCGAGCCGGTCCCGTTGACGCTGAGAATTCCCTCTTCTCCGCCGAATGCGGCAGCATGATTCGCTTCATAATCTCTTGAAAAAACGATTTCCGCCGCATCGAGTCCGATGCGTTTCATCGCCTCGCCCCATCTCTCCCGATCGGCATCTGGTCTTGCTCCTGCGCCGCCGATCAGCCAGACGGCACCATCGGCCCGCCCGCCGCCTGCTTCTATCTGGGCGGATAAACTTTTTGCGAGGTCTGCCAGATCATCAGGACTCATCGTCCGTAAATTTCTGGAGGGGCACGAAAGCTTCACCGCAGAACTGCCGGGCAAGTGAAGAGCTATGCCTGTGGCCGCTGTCCCACCAATATCGAGTGATATCATCAAGGTGTTTTCGATCATTGCACGGCTCCGCTGCGCATTCCTTCAAGAAGATGTCTGGAAAAAAGCAGAAAGACCAGAACCATCGGCAGGGCGGCGAAGGTCGCACCGGCCATTAACAGTCCGTAATCCATGATCTGCTGATCCTGCATGGTCGCGAGGCCGACCGGAAGGGTGTAACTGGCTTCGGAATTCAGCATGACGAGTGGCCAGAGAAACGCGTTCCACTGGGCGATGAAAATGAAGATCCCTGACGTGGCAAGAATCGGGGCGCTGAGGGGAAAGTAAATATATCTAAAAATATCGAATTCTCCCGCGCCATCCATGCGCGCCGCTTCCTGGAGCTGTCTGGGGATGGAATCCATATACTGACGTATCATATAGATGCCGAAGGGGGCTGCCAGGGATGGCAGAATGACTGCCCAGAGGCTGTCAATCAGGCCCCAACGCGCAAGAAACAGGAAAAGCGGCAGCATGACGATCTGGCCCGGCACCATCATTGCCGCAAGGACCGTCCAGAACAGCAGTTCGCGGCCCCTGAACCTGCCGACCGAAAAACTGAACGCGGCGAGGGCATTGAACAGAAGCTGACCGGCCGTGATGAGCGCCGCGGTTACCAGAGAATTGAGCGTCCAGCGAAACATGCGCCCGCCGCTCAACAGAAGCCTGAAATTCTCGAGCGACCAGACGCCGTACCGGGGCGGACTCTGTTCGAGCGCTGCCGGATCGGTGAACGCCGTTATCAGCATCCAGACCAGCGGGCCGAGGGTGAGGACAAGGCCGAGGGAGAGCAGGCCGGCTGAAAGCAGGGTTGTTGTAGTTCGACGGCTAGATGACATGTTTCCCTCCGATCATGCCAGTTCCATCTCGGTCTGGCCGCCGAAGCGACGCTGCAGCAGCGTTACGGTGAGGATCCCGACGAAAAGAATCAAGGCCATCGCCGATGAGAGCCCGAAGTCAAAGTCTCTGAATGCGGCCGTGTAAACGCGGTGAACGACGACTTCCGTCGACATTCCCGGGCCGCCGTCGGTCAGCATGAGAACCTGCGCAAACACCTGCAGGCCGTCGATCGCCCCCGTGATAAGCAGAAACATCGTCGTCTGCCGCAGAAGCGGAACCGTGATATACCACCAGCGCTGCAGCAGCGATGCGCCTTCGAGATCGGCAGCCTCGTAAAGCGATTTTGGAATGTTTCCGAGTGCCGCGAGATAAATCAGGATCGCTCCGCCCGGGGAGCGAAGAATGCCGGTCAGAAGAATCGAGACGAAGGCGATATTCGGATCGGTGAGCCAGCCGACCGTCGGCAGTCCGACCAGGCGAAGGAGCGTGTTGAACAGGCCCACTTCCGTATTGAACAGCCAGCGCCAGACCATCGATATGACGACGACGGATGCCACTCCGGGGAGATAATAAAGCGCTCGATATATACTTTTGAAACGCCCCGGAAGCGCATAGATGAGGCTTGCTGCGATAAGAGCCGTCGCCGTGTTCACGCTGACGACGACAAGGGTATAGATGCCGGTATTCCAGCAGGCATGCATGAACTTGGCGTCGGTGAACACGCGGGTGAAATTCCCGATGGTGAAACCTCCGACTTCCCCGAGCCGGTAATCGCGGAAGGCCAGCAGAACCGCGTCGAGCAGGGGATACACGAGAAACAGCCCCAGGACGGTGATTGCCGGCATCAGCATCAGCAGGTGAGCCTGTCTTGCCCGGAGGGAGGCAAGGAGGACGATCGGGAAAAGCCAGAGAAACGCTCTGCCGAAAACGGAGCCGCTTCTGACGTCTTCGCATACCGAGCCCTGCGTCCGCTGCAGGAGCGCGGCTATGCGTTCTCCCGCCGAATTCATCGCATGCGCGGGCGATTCCCTGTCGAGAAGCGCATTCTGAACCGCCTGTTCGAGTTCCTCATCGATCTGAGGCCAGCGCGCGTCGCTCGGAACCGTGCGGCCTTCCTGAAGAATCTCCCAGGCCCGCGTCATATGCCTGTTCCCTGCGTAGATGTTTCCCGTGCTGCGACGGGTCGGAAACTGCGTGTAACGGACAAGGTCCTTCTGCCGCTCGGCGCTCGTGATGAATTTGGCGAATTTCGCGGCGGCTTTCATGCGGGCGGGATCGTCGCGGTGGAACAGATACAGCCCCGAGATTCCCAGAAATGAACCGGACGGTCTGCCGGCAGGGGCAGGGAAGTGCATCAGCTCAAAATCCATCGGATATTTATCCGTCAGGGCCTTGACGCCCCACAGCCCGAACGCCCCTGCCGCGATGCGGTGTTCTCGGGCGAATGCCGTCCAGATGTCATTCGACTGGCGACCGCCGGTGTCCTTCGGAAGAATTCCTTTTTGGATCAGGCCGCGAATCCAATCGATCCCTTTCACAATATCAGAGCCTTCCATCGGTCCGGGACCGTCGAATCCCGGCCATGTGCCCCCGAACTGGAGAATAAAGGGAAAATTCGCGGTCTCATTTTTCTGGAAAAAGATGCCGAGAGGGAAGTGGCCGTTCAGGCCGTTCTGCCACCGCTGAACGCGTGTCATCGCCTCCAGAAATGCTTCGGAAGTCCATCTGCCATCCTGTGAAAGCTCAACTCCGGCTGATGCAAAGGTTGACCGATTGATGTACAGAAGCTGGCCGCCCATGTACCACGGCCAGCCATATACTTTTCCGCCCACGGTATACGCCTGCAGGGCACCGGGAAGATAATCCCCGCGATCGCCTGGTTCGAGATACGCGTCGATCGGCTCGATCAGGCCTTCCCGGATAAACAGCAGGGGCACGGTACCTGGCGCGATGTCCGGAAAATGACCGCCCATGGCGGCGATCTTCAGCTTTTCCTCCCCTCGGTTCCAGGTCAATTCCGTCAGTTTGACCGTCACACCCGGATTTTCTGCTTCGAATGCCTTTATCTGCTTTTTCATCCAGGCGAAGCGATCGATCGTTTCGCCTGGTTCGAGCCACCGTGGATAATCCCATATCTCGATCTGCAGAGCTGACGCGTGCCCGGCGAAAACCAGCATCAGCAACAGAGCAAGCAGGAACAAGCGGCTCCCCGGGCTTCGTTTCGTCACCCGGTTTGCTGGCGAAAAAGCGGCAGTGGATGCGGCGCGCCGGGCCGGATCGGACTGCACCGTGAAATTAATCACATTGTGGTGAGAGAGAGTATTGTCAATGGCTTTCATTTCGGATAGAATGCGTGCATATTGTTCTGAACATCCTACACTCAGGAATAGGTGATGGAAGACGAACTCGTTAGACTGAATGAAGCGATCAAAGCGGACCCAAAAAACCCTGAATTATTCAAGGAACTCGGCAATGTCTACTTCCACCACGAAAAGTACGACGAGGCCATAGACTCTTACCAGAAGGCCCTCGAAGTCGATTCGAAGTATTACAAGGCTCTCTATAACATCGGCAACACCTACTATAAAATGGAACAGCATGAGAAGGCCGTGCATTACTGGCACATGGCCATCGAGGTCAAGCCTGATTTCGACCACGCCTACTTCAATCTCGGCTACCACTATTATCAGAAGGGGTTTCTGCGCGAGGCGATCCGAGCCTTAATGGAGGCGACCCGCATCAATCCGGGAGCCGCCGATACCCACCATTACCTGGGCCTTTCCTATCACCAGACCAACCAGTTCACCAATGCGGTCGAGGAGTTCAGAAAGGCGATCGCCCTTTCGCCGGAAGACCCTGA